>JAEWEW010000341.1 GCA_023389175.1 Pseudomonadota bacterium
CTGCTTCTCGCGGAAGAGATCCTCCAGGGTCGGGTCCTCGATGCGGCCGATGTTGATGCTGTAGAGCGCGCGCTTGAGCTCGTCCGGGGCGACCGCGAGCGGACGGTAGCGAAAGCGCGGCGGCGCGACGCATCCGCTGCGCTTGAACTCCGCGAGCGCCTCGGCGGAATTGATCGGGGTGAGGTCGAGCAGGAAGTCGTAGGATCCCGAGATCTCGGTGAGCTGGCGGTCCACCGTGCGGGCCGCCTGCACGAAGGCACGGCGTCCCAGGGCCCGATGATGCATGGAGCCGAAGTCCCCGATGGAACGCCCGAACGCCATGGCGGCACGGAGCACCGCGTCGATGACCGCCGCCTCCATCTGGTGGAAGAGGCCGGGATACTGCTTCAGCCCGTCCGGTGACCGGTGCACCGCGGGGAGGCCGATCGTGATGCGGGCGATGCGCGGATCGACGTCGTCCAGGTCCTGCAGCGTCACGGCGGAGTCCGCATGCCGGACCACCTGGACCGTCGGGCGGCGGTAGTCGATCTCCTTGCGCTCGAGAGCCTTGCGCAGCGTGGTCAGGACGTCGGTCTCCGGCGCGAGGCCGGTCGCCTCGACCTCGAAGTGAAACGGCGGAAGGCGCGGCGACTCCGGATCGTTGTCCGGGCCGGGCAGCAGGTCCTTCACCTCGACCAGCAGGAAGCCACGGTAGCGGCGCATCATCCAGGCGGCGATCGCATCGACGATCCGCTCCGGCTCGCGCACGCCTTCCTCGCGGCGGCTCCACAGCAGGTGGATCGCGCTCGAGGCGGCGATGCGGCGCGCGAGGCTCGGCGGCGCGGCGATGCCGCGCTGCCAGCTGCACATGAAGGGCAGGTCGCGATCGACATGGACCCGATCGCCGTCGGCCGAGATCACCCGAAACGGCCGCGTGCCGGCAAGCGAAGGCAGCACGCGCGAGAGCATCTCGCGTCCGTTCTCGACCGCGACGGCGGTCGGGCCGTGCGCGGCCTGCGCATGGTCGGCGGTCTCGGCCGGGCGATTCATGGCGGTGCAGCCGCCGCAGTGCCGGCCAACGGCTTGCCGAGGGCGGTGGCGAGCGTCGGGACGAGCGCGGCGAAGAGACGCTGCAATGCCGCGATGTCCGCCGGATGCGGCACGCCGGTCCATTCGTCCATGTAGAACTTCTTCACCTCGAGGGCGATCGCGCAGCCGGTCCGCGGATAGCCGGCGTGCACGAAGCGCGCGAGCTCGCCCCGGCCCTGGAAGGCGACGTCGCGCCGGATGTCCAGCCGGCGGCCAAGGAAGTCGAAGTCCCGGACCGTGCTTTCCACGGCGCGAAGGACATGCTCCCAGCGATTCGGCGGCATCGAGGCGGTCCCGAGGTTGATCTCCGGTGCCCGCGCCGGATCCGTCGGTGGCCCGGCGATGCCGTCACGGCGATGGTTGTAGCTGTGCACGTCGAGCAGGACGAAGCGCCCGTGGTCGCGCACCAGGCCGTCCAGCAGCGCCCGCAGGCTCTCGTAGAACCGGTCGTGCAGCGCGAGCGAGCGCTCGACCAGCGCGTCGTCGGGCATGCTGCGCCACACCTCGAGCCCCCATGCCTGTTCCGGCGTCCGGTATACCGCCTGGTCGCGGCCGCGATTGAGGTCCACCTCGAAGCGCGAGCGGTGCACCACCACCCGGGTCGGCACCGGCGCGATCATGTCGCCGGTGAATGGATCCTCCTCGCGGACCCGCTCCGCCTCGGCAAGACGCATCAGGGCTGCGGTCTCCGGCCGCAGCCCTGTGCCGTGGTGGATCGCGGTGGCGACGACCGGTCCTTCGCCTCGCACCACGGTCCACCAACCGTGCTCCGGATGCCGGCTCACAGGCGCGCTCACGGGTACAGTCCGCGTTCCTCCCGCGCCTGCAGGACCCGCTGGCAGGCGATGACGTACGCGGCCGTGCGCAGGGGCACGGAGAGCGCGCTGGCGCGCCCCTGGATGTCGCGGAAGGCACGCAGCTGGATGGCCTCCAGCCGCTGGTTGATCTCGTCCTCCGACCAGAAGAAGCTGGAGAAGTCCTGCACCCATTCGAAGTACGAGACGATGACGCCGCCCGCATTGGCGATCACGTCCGGCACCACCGTGATGCCGCGGTCGAGCAGCACCTCGTCGCCCCGGCGGTTGACCGGGCCGTTCGCGCCTTCGACCACGAGGCGCGCGCGGATCCGCTCTGCGCGCTGCCCGTCGAGCTGTCCCTCGAGCGCGGCGGGGATCATGATGTCGCAGTCGACGCCCCAGAAGTCTTCCTCGCCGATCGCCTCCGCTCCGGCGAAGCCGGCGATGCCGCCATGCTCGCGGGCATGGCGCGCGAGCGCAGCGACGTCGACGCCGTCGCGCTTGTGCAGCGAGCCGGTGTGGTCCTGCACCGCGACCACGCAGGCACCTGCCTGCGCCATCAGCTCGGCCGCGACGCCGCCGACGTTGCCGAAGCCCTGCACCGCGACCCGCGCGTCCTCGAGCCCGAACCCGAGGCTGCGCGCCGCCTCGCGCGCGGTGAGGAAGACGCCTCGCCCGGTCGCCTTGATGCGGCCGAGAGAACCGCCGAGCTCGACCGGCTTGCCGGTCACCACGCCCGTGACGGTGCCGCCCGTGTTGGCGGAGTAGGTGTCCATCATCCCCGCCATCACCTGCGCATTGGTGTTGACGTCGGGAGCCGGGATGTCCTTGGTGGGTCCGATGATGATGCCGATCTCGCTGGTGTAGCGGCGGGTGATCTTCTCGAGCTCGTTCTGCGAGAGCTTGTGGGGATCGACGCGGATGCCGCCCTTCGCGCCGCCATAGGGCAGGTTCACCGCCGCGTTCTTGATGGTCATCCAGGCGGCGAGCGCCAGCACCTCCTCCAGGGTGACGTCCGGGTGGTAGCGCACGCCGCCCTTGCCGGGACCGCGGGAGAGGTTGTGCTGCACGCGGTAGCCTTCGAAGTGCGCCACCTCGCCGTTGTCCATCTCGATCGGTATGTCCACGATCAGGGCGCGCTTCGGACGCCGCAGCGTCTCCACCCAGCGGGCGAGCTTGCCCAGATGGGGCGTGACCTGCTCGATCTGGGCGAGGTAGGTATCCCAGGGGCTTCCGGGCGTGGGATGGACATAGGACAACGGCATGGCCTGCGCTCCACTGGATGCGTCAACGGGGATGCTCGCACGCGAGCGACGCAAACATGTTACTTTTGACCCTTGCCCAAGGTGGGTACGGTGCTTGCTTGTGCCGGCCCAGTATGTTCATCTCCCGCCGCGGCCGCCCACATTGATTCCCATATTCAAGAATGTCAGGGACGCAGGGCGCAAGCTGATCGCCCAACTCTCCGGACACGGTCATGAGACAAGGACCGTTCCAGGAAACGCCGCTCGCCCCGAAGCTTCCGACGGCGGCGAGAGCGAAGGCGGCAATTCGGATATCGTGGACTTGCCGGCGCGCAACGGCGCCGGCCTGAGGCCGTTGCTGCGCGACCTGCAGCGATTGTTGCGCGAGGTCGATGGCGCGCGCAGCGAGCAGGCCGAGCATGGGACGCAATGGAGCCCGGAGGGCCTGCGCACGCTGCTGCGGAACAACTTCCCGGCCGACGAGGTCATCGTCGTCTCCAATCGCGAGCCGTACATCCACGAGCACGAGGACGGCAAGGTCGTCTGCCGCAGGCCTGCCAGCGGCCTGGTCACCGCGGTGGAGCCGGTGATGCGCGCCTGCTCCGGCACCTGGATCGCGCAAGGCAGCGGATCGGCGGACCGCGAGACGGTCGATGCGAACGACCGCGTGGCGGTGCCGCCACGCTCGCCGAGCTACACGCTGCGCCGCATCTGGCTGACCGAGCAGGAGGAGCGGGGCTACTACTTCGGCTTCGCCAACGAAGGGCTCTGGCCGCTCTGCCACGTGGCCCACGTGCGGCCGGTGTTCCGGACGCTGGACTGGCTCTGCTATCGCGAGATCAACCAGCGTTTCGCCGACGCGGTGCTGAAGGAAGCGAAGACGCCGGACCCGATCGTGCTGCTGCACGATTACCACTTCGCGCTCGCGCCGGCCATGATCCGCAAGCTGCTGCCGGACGCGACCATCATCACGTTCTGGCATATCCCCTGGCCGAACTTCGAGTCGTTCAGCATCTGTCCCTGGAAGGAGGAGATCCTGGAGGGCATGCTCGGCAGCGACATCCTGGGCTTCCACACGCCGTACCACTGCAAGAACTTCATCGAGACGGTCGACCGCTTTATGGAGGCCCGCATCGAGCACGAGAACGCCACCATCAGCGTCGGCGGAAGCCTCACCTACATCAACGCCTATCCGATCTCGGTCGCCTGGCCGGAGCCGCTGGAACCGGTAGCCTATCCCGCCCTGCGGCGCAAGGTCCGCGAGGCACACGGACTGCCGCCGGAGCAGCGCCTGGGAATCGGCGTGGACCGCCTGGACTACACCAAGGGCATCGTCGAGCGCATCCGCGCGGTGGAGCGGATGCTGGAGTCGCATCCGGAGTGGATCGGCAACTTCACCATGATCCAGATCGCCGCGCCGACGCGCACGTCGCTGCCGGAGTACCAGCGCTTCGAAACCGAGGTGCGCCAGACGGCGGAAGCGGTGAACCAGCGCTTCGGCCGCAACGGCCGCGTGCCCATCCTGCTGCTCATCGAGCATCACTCGAGCGAGAAGGTGCTGGAGTATTTCCGCGCGGCGGACGTCTGCGTGGTCACCAGCCTGCACGACGGGATGAATCTGGTCAGCAAGGAGTTCGTCGCCGCGCATGACGACGATCGCGGCGTGCTCGTCCTCAGCCAGTTCGCCGGCGCCGCGCGCGAGCTGCTGGATGCGCTGATCGTGAATCCGTACCACATCGATCAGGTGGCCGAGGCGCTGCACGAGGCGCTCGGCATGCCGGAGCACGAGCAGGAGGTTCGCATGCGCAGCCTGCGCCAGCTGGTGCGCGAGTTCAACGTGTACCGCTGGGCCGGCCGGATGCTGCTCGACGCCGGCAAGCTGCGCCGCCGCCTTCGGCTCGAGGCGCGCATCAGCCGCGGCGCCAACATCGTCGAGCTGCGCAAGCCCGCGTGATGCGGGAGGCCTCGTTGATCGATCTGGAGAGCCCGGCGGGCGAGGACCTGCTGGCCGCGGCGATGTCGTCGCGCCCGGTGGTCGCGCTCGATTTCGACGGTACGCTCGCGCCGCTCGTGCCGCGGCCCGAGGATGCCGCCATGGATCCGCGCGCCGGCGAGGTACTGGCGCGGCTTTCGGCATGGGTCCCGGTCGCGATCGTGTCCGGGCGCGGCCTGGATGACCTGGCCGGACGCATTCCGGTGAAGGGACTGGTGCTCGTGGGAGACCACGGCAACGACTGGCGCGGCCAGCCGGGAATGGAGGCCGCCGGCGAACGGCGCGCCGAGCAGGAACAGGTGTGCCGGGAATGGGCTGCCCGGCTGGCGCAGCCGCTTGCCGCGCTCGGTCCGGGCCTTGCCTTCGAGGCCAAGGCGCTCTCGCTTTCGGTGCACTACCGGCTGGTGGACGATCCGCCGCGCATGCGCGAGCAACTGCTCGATCTCTTCGAGACCCTGGAGCCGAAGCCTTCGATCATCGAGGGCAAGTTCGTCGCCAACCTCATGGCGCCCGGGCTGGCCACCAAGTACGAGGCGGTCGAGCAGCTGGTGACGCTTCGTACCGCCGGCACCGCCATCTTCGTCGGCGACGATGTGACCGACGAGCGGGCGTTCGAGCGCGCGCCGTCCCACTGGCTGACGGTTCGGGTCTGGGATGACGACACCTCGCCCGGCGGCGCCAACACCAGCGCGGCGCGCACCTTCGTGCATGGCGTGGACGGCGTGGTGACGCTCCTGCGCAGGATGGAGGTCCTGGCGCAGAACCTATAATCACCGGTCGAGCAGCCCGCCCCGGTTCCGGCCAGTCCCATGCGCTTTCACACCGTCCTGCCCGGCAGCATCGCCCTGAACGACCAGGAGGCGGCCGGGCTGCTGGCACGCCTGCGGCAGGCGGAGCCGGGGCTCTCCGGCGTCTTCGCCCGCTGGTTCTACCTGGTGGGCGCCGAGCAGCCGTTCCAAGGTGACGCGCTCGCGCGCCTGCAGGCGCTGGTGGACGATGATCCGCATCCACGGCCCCTGGCGGCTGACGGCAGCGACGCCGCGTCGGTGTACGTCACCGCCCGGATGGGGACCACCTCGCCCTGGGCCAGCAAGGCCACCGACATCGCGCACAACTGCGGCATGACGGCGGTGTCGCGCATCGAGCGCGGCATCCACTATCGGCTCGCCTGGCGTGGCGGCCTGCTCGGCCGCGGCCGCCCGGCGGGGGAGGACCGGCTGGCTGCCCTGGCCGCGCTGCTGCACGATCGGATGACCGAGAGCTGGTTCTCCAGCCTGCCGGACCCGGCACGGCTGTTCCGGCCGCTGGAGTCGCCTCCGCTCGCCCGGGTGCCGCTCGCCGCCCTGGGGCGCGATGCGCTGGTCGCCGCGGACCGCGAGTACGGCCTCGCGCTCTCGGACGACGAGATCGATTACCTGGTGGCGGCGTACCGGACGCTGCGGCGCGACCCGACCGACGTCGAGCTGATGATGTTCGCGCAGGCCAACTCGGAGCACTGCCGGCACAAGATCTTCAATGCGCGCTTCTCGCTCGACGGCGCGGAGCAGCCGCGCTCGCTCTTCGGGATGATCCGGGCTACCCACGAGGCGCATCCGGCCGGCACCGCGGTGGCCTATGCCGACAACGCCGCCATCCTCACCGGCACGCGCACCGCCACCTGGGCGCCACGGCAGGCCGATGGCGGCAACGGCCGGTTCACCTGGCGCGAGCATGAGGTGCACCACCTGCTCAAGGTGGAGACGCACAACCATCCGACGGCGATCGCGCCGCATCCCGGCGCCGCCACCGGCGCGGGCGGCGAGATCCGGGACGAAGGCGCAACCGGCCGCGGCGGCACGCCGCGCTATGGCCTCACCGGCTTCACCGTCTCGCATCTGCGCATTCCCGGCTGGGTGCAGCCTTGGGAAGGCGATGCGCCGGTGCCGCCGGACACCATCGCCTCGCCGCTCGCGATCATGCTCGCCGGGCCGATCGGCGGCGCGTCCTTCAACAACGAGTTCGGCCGGCCGAACCTGCTCGGCTACTTCCGTACCTTCGAGACGCAGCCGGCGCGGGACACCGACGGCATGCTGCGCGGCTACGGCTTCCACAAGCCGATCATGATCGCCGGCGGCGTCGGCTCGGTGAGCGCCGAGCACCAGGAGAAGCGCGACCTGCCGCCGGGGACGCTGCTGGTGCAGCTCGGCGGCCCCGGCATGCGCATCGGCCTCGGCGGCGGTGCGGCCTCGAGCATGGGCGTGGGCAGCAACAGCGCCGAGCTGGACTTCGCGTCGGTGCAGCGTGCCAATGCCGAGATGGAGCGGCGCGCCCAGGAGGTGATCGACGCCTGCCGGGCGTTCGGCGACGGCAATCCCATCCTCTCCATCCACGACGTCGGCGCCGGCGGGCTCTCCAATGCGTTGCCGGAGCTCGCGCACGGCTCGGGCCGCGGGGCGCGCTTCGAGCTCGCCCGCATCCCGGTGCTGGAGACCGGCATGTCGCCGGCGGAAACCTGGTGCAACGAGGCGCAGGAGCGCTACGTCCTCGCGGTCGCGCCGGAGCGGCTCACGCTGCTTCAATACCTCTGCGCCCGCGAGCGCTGTCCGGTGCACGTGGTCGGCGAGGTGCTGGCGGACCAGGCGCTGCAGCTCCTGGGGCCGGGCGAGGAGCGGGCGGTTGACCTCACCATGGACGTCATCTTCGGCAAGGCGCCGCGGATGCATCGGCTGGCGACGAGCCGGCCGCGCGGCGCCACCGCCGGCAGCACGATGGACCTGTCCGGCATCGATCTCGCGGAGGCCTGCCTCGCGGTGCTGCGCCTGCCCGCGGTGGCCGGCAAGTCGTTCCTGGTGACGATCGGGGACCGCACCGTGGGCGGGCTCAGCGCGCGGGACCAGATGGTCGGCCCCTGGCAGGTGCCGGTGGCGGACTGCGCCGTGGGGCTGCTGGATTACCGCGGGCATGCCGGCGACGCGCTCGCGCTGGGCGAGCGCGCGCCGGTCGCGGTGCTGGACCCGGCCGCCGCGTCGCGGCTCGCGGTGGCAGAGGCGTTGACCAACCTGCTCTCGGCCGGTCCTGCCGCGATCGGCCAGGTCAAGCTGTCGGCGAACTGGATGGCCAACTGCGGCACCCCGGAGAACGACGGCGACCTCTTCGTCGCGGTGCAGGCCGCCTCGGCGCTCTGCATCGCGCTCGGCGTCAGCATTCCGGTGGGCAAGGATTCGCTCTCCATGCGCACCCGCTGGCGGGCGGAAGAGGGCGAGGAGGGCGAGGAGGGCGAGGAAGCCGCGGCGGTCGAGGTGGGCGCCCCGGTGTCGCTCGTCGTCACCGCGCATGCGCCGGTCGCGGACGTGCGCAACGCGCTGACGCCGGAGCTCGACAGCCGGGTGGACAGCTGCCTGGTGCTGGTGGATCTCGGCGCCGGCCGCCGCCGGCTCGGCGCGTCGGCGCTCGCGCAGGTGACCGGGCGCGATGGCGATCCGCCGCCGGACCTGGACGATCCGGCGGCGCTCGCCGCGCTCTATGACGCCGTCCGCGAGGCCCGCAACGAGGGGCTTCTGCTCGCCTGCCACGACCGCTCGGATGGCGGCCTCTTCGCCACCGTCTGCGAGATGGCCTTTGCCGGTCACTGCGGCGTATCGATCAACGTCGACATGCTGACCATCGATCCGCACGCCTCGGACTGGGGAGACTTCAAGATCCGTCCGGACCAGGTCGCCATCCAGCGTGCCGGCCTGGTGCTGCGCGCGCTCTTCAACGAGGAGCCGGGCATCGTGCTGCAGGTGGCGCGTGCGGATCGCGACCGGCTGTTCGGGCTGTTGCGCCGGCACGGTCTCGCGGCGCATGCCCATGTGATCGGCGCGCCGAACGGCCGCGACCTGGTGGAGGTGATGAGCGATGCACGCCGGGTGTTCGGCATGGAGCGCACGGCGCTGCTCGCCGCCTGGTCAGAGACCAGCCAGCGGATCGCACGGCTGCGCGACGATCCGGCGTGCGTCGACGAGGCCGACGCGCTGATCGCGGCGGATGCGGCACAGCCGGCACCGCTTTCGGTGGCGCTGAGCTTCGACCTGGATGCGCTGCCGTCCGGCGCGCGCGCGCCGGCTGTCGGGAGCGGTGCGCGGCCGCGCGTGGCGGTCCTGCGCGAGCAGGGCGTCAACAGCCAGCGCGAGATGGCCGCCGCCTTCGACCTCGCCGGCTTCGATGCCTACGACGTGCACATGACGGACCTCCTGGAGGGGCGGCATCGGCTCGAGGATTTCCAGGTGCTGGTGGCCTGCGGCGGCTTCTCCTACGGCGACGTGCTCGGCGCGGGCGTGGGCTGGGCGCGCAGCATACTCTTCAATACGAAGCTGGCCGAGGCCTTCACCCGCTTCTTCCATCGGCCCGACACGCTCTCCCTCGGCGTCTGCAACGGCTGCCAGATGATGTCGCAGCTCAAGGCGCTCATTCCCGGCGCCGCGTCATGGCCGCGCTTCGTGCGCAACCGCTCGCGGCAGTACGAAGCCCGCTTCGCGCAGGTGGAGGTGATGCCGTCGCCCTCGCGCCTGCTCGCCGGCATGGCGGGCTCGCGGCTGCCGATCGCGGTCGCGCATGGCGAGGGACGGGTGCTGTTCGACGGCGACGGCGCCGGCGCGCTGCCGGTATTGCGCTACGTGGATGGCGCCGGACTGCCGGCGGAGCGATATCCGCTCAACCCCAACGGATCCGCCGCGGGCCTCACCGGCTTCTGCAGCGAGGATGGACGCGCCACCATCCTGATGCCGCATCCGGAGCGGGTGTTCCGGCTGGCGCAGTGGTCCTGGTGTCCCCCGGAGCTGCGCGCGAGCGGGCGGGATCATTCTCCCTGGATGCGCCTCTGGCACAACGCGCGGGCGTGCTTCGACTAGCGAACTGATCGCGACGCCGGCCGCGTCGCCGCGGCCGCGACGGTGCTCGCGCAGCGCTACAATCCCGCGCTCGTCACGAGGTAGCGATGGGCATCAAGGACAAGATCGGCATCAAGAGCACGCTCGGCATCGCGCAGGCGTCGAAGGCCGGGCAGAAACCGGGCGTGGCGCCCCGGCCTGGCGGCGTGCAGGCGGAAAGCGCCGGGCTTTCCCAGGGCTTCGCAGCGCCGTCCATCCCGGCCGACCCGTTGCCTCGCGCAAGGCTGCCGGACACCGGCAAGGCGCTCGCCACCGGCAAGGCACCGGTCAACGGCAAGGCACCGGTCAACGGCAAGTCGGTCGAGGGCAAGGTGGTCAAGGGCAAGGTGGTGCTCGAAGGCAAGGCCTCGCTGCCTCAGAAGCCGCTGGTGGCCAAGCCGGTATTGAGGACCCGGCCGCCGGCGCCGAAGGTCTTCTACGATTGCTCCCGCTGTCCGGGCTACTGCTGCAGCTATCCGCGCATCGAGGTGAAGCCATCGGACGTGCGCCGGCTTGCCGCCTACCACGGCATCACCGTGGAGCAGGCCGAGCGCAAGTTCACCCGGATCTACATGGACGACGGCAAGCCGGAGCGCATCCTGCGGCACCAGAAGGACACGGTGTACGAGACCATCTGCCGGTTCTTCGACACCGACCTGCGCCGCTGCACCATCTACGAAGGTCGTCCCCAGGTCTGCCGCGAGTATCCCAACGGCAGGCACTGCGGCTACTACACCTTCATCAAGTTCGAGCGCAAGCACCAGGACGACGACACCTTCATTCCGTCGGCCTAGCGCAAGTCGGCAAGGAGGAGGGGGCGGCGGAGGCGTCGGGCCGGCGCTCAGGCGCTGGCCCGGAACCAGGCGACCCCGTGCGGATCCAGCTCGCAGGTCGCCTCGCCGCGGGCCACGAGGTGGTTCAGGCAGGCCACGCTCTCGCCGGTGGCGAGGCTGAGCAACTGCGCGTCCGCCTCGTCGATCGCCCGCGCGAAGAGGCTGCCGAAGACGTCGACCGCGCGACGCGGCTCGCGCAGCGCCGTCCGCAGCCGCGCGAGCGCGCGGTCCTGTCCGGCGAGCAGCTGGTCCAGCCGCGAATGCAGCCCGCGAAAGACGTCGTTGTGGGCCGGCATGACCAGCACGTCGTCGGGCACCTCGTCCCTGATCCGCCGCATCGACCGGTACCACTCGGCCATCGGGTCGGCATCCGGCTCCATCGGGTAGACGGACACGTTCGACGAGATGCGCGGCAGCACCTGGTCGCCCGACAGCAGCAGGCCGAGGGAAGGGCAGTGCAGGCAGGCGTGCTCCGGCGAATGGCCGCGTCCGACGATGACGCGCCATTCGTGCTGACCGATCCGCAGTCGCTCGCCATCGACCAGGCGCCGGAAGCTGTCGGGCAGCGCATGCACCAGCCGGCCGAACCGGCCGAAGCGTGCGCGGTACTCCTCGATCGCGGCATTGCTCCAGCCGGCGCGGCGATAGAAGGAGATGCCGTCGGCCGGGGCCTCGCGGCCGGTGTCGGCCACCAGGGCGCGACAGTTGAGGTACTCCAGCCGGGTCATCCAGAGCCGGCAGCCGAAGCGACGGGTGAGCCAGCCGGCCATGCCGACATGGTCCGGATGCATGTGGGTCGCGATCACCCGCCTGACTTGCGGATGGCCGGCTGCGGCAAACACCGCGCGCCAGCCGGCCGAGGTCTCATCGGTGCAGACGCCGGTATCGACGATGGTCCATCCGTCCTCGTCGTCGATGGCCCACAGGTTGATGTGGTCCAGCGTAAAGGGCAGCTGCATGCGAATCCAGCGCACGCCCGGCGCCACTTCGATGAAGCTGCCCGGGGCGGGCGTCGGGAAAGGATAGGCGAGGCTCATTCGGGCTATTGTGCCGGAACGGTGCGGTCCCGAAGCTGCTGTGCGCGCCGCAGGTCGCGCCGAACGAAGCGCGCCGGGTCGATCGCCTCGGCCAGCTCGGGCTCGATCAGCGGAGGTTCTCCCGCTGCCGCTGCCGCGATGACCTCGGCGCCGAGCACCGACCAGAGCAGGCCGCGTCCGCCCAGGCCGGTCAGCAGGAACAGCCCTTCGCGGCGCGGCAGCGCGAGCCGGTCGTTGCGCTCGTGCCGATCGCGTGCCGCCGCGATCGCCGCCAGGTCGGGAGCCGCGCCGGCCATCGGAAGGTTGTCGCGCAGCAGCAGCCGCTCGGCCGGCGGCGTGAGCCGCCAGGACCAGCGGTCCGACGGTTCCGCCAGCCGCCGGTTCCAGGTCGCGAGCAACGTCCGGGCTGCAGCCGCTTCGCTGCCGACCGGCACCGGTCCGACTACGCAGGCACGACCCGGCCACTCCAGCCGGTAGCCATCGATGCCGAGCACCGGCGGCGCCGCCGATGCGCCGTTCCAGCCGGCCGAGGGCCTTGCCGCCAGCACCTGGAGCGGCCGGCGACGCAGCGGGCCGCTTGCCTGCGCATCGAGGCCGGCGAGTTCGAAGGCCCGCGCCTGGTTGGCGAGCACCAGCACCGGCGCGCGCGCAAGCACGCCATCGTCCGCGCCGATCGCGCACCAGTACCCGCCGTCGCGGCGGATCGCGGCGACGCCGCTTGCCAGGCGCAGGTCGACCTGCGCTCGCGCCGCCACGACCTGCCACCATCGCGCCGGATCGACCACCGCGCAACCCGGGAACCAGAGCCCGCACCGGCCGTCGATGCCGTGCACCGACCTGTCGGATCGCTCCACCACCTGAACGACGTCCGCCGGCATGCCGGCGCCGCGCAGCCGCGCCTCGGCGAGTGGCATCGCCTGGAAGCGGCCGACGGTCGCGATCGCCGGTCCCATCCGGTCGCCGAACCGAGCGGATGCGAGTAGTGCGGCCACGAGCAGCCGCGAGCGGCGGTCTTCGCCGGGAGAGAGCGCGGGATGCTGCGCGAGGAGCGGGATGTCGGCGACCACGCCGCCTGGCCGCGCGGCCTGCTCCAGCACGGTGACGCGCCAGCCCCGGCGCGCGAACGCCTCGGCCATGGCGCAGCCGGCAAGACCTGCACCGACCACGATCGCCTCGTGCGGCACGCATGCGGTTGCCATCCGCGGCGCATCCCGCCAGGCGAGGAGCTCGCGGTCGAGTCGCTGCCTGCCGCGGCGCGAGAGCCGGTTGACGACCAGGAGCCAGTCGCGTCCCGGTGCGAGCTCGATGCGGTGCAGGCCGCGGACCGGCGCGGGCCAATCCCTCAGCAGCGCGCTGGCCCAGGCGGGCCGCCGGGGACCGTGCGCGGGCAGCATGCCGGCCAGGGCTTCCCGGTCCGGTAACGCCTCGTCCGCCAGCAGCACCACGCAGCGGCGCTCCTGCGGCGGCTCCGCGCTCGCAGGGGCACTGCCCGCCGCGCCCGGTCGTCCTGCTGTATCCGCCTGCAGGGCGGCCAGGAGGCGGGCCGGGTCGCCGGACGCCTGCAGCGCGTGGAGGACATGGCGAGGGCCGCAGGCAGCGTCGCGGTCGCCGGTTCCGGCCGGTTGCGACCCGTCCCGCGACCGACGGCGGCTGTCACGCGACGGCAAGTAGGCGGCCGGTTGCATTCTCCGAGAATACCAAGGAGCATGGAGCCGTCAGGAAGCTCCCCGGGTGCGCTATCGAGTCGGTGCCTACCTTCCCAGCGCCGGCAGGCCGGCCATGCCTGCCTCGGGGACGAGGTCGCGTCAGCGACAGGAGGTAGTCCCGTGAGAGTTCTGCGGCCATGGCGGACTGGCTGAGCAACCGGCGCGCGATCGTCACCGGCGCTGCCCGCGGTGTCGGCTTCGCGGTGGCACAGTCGCTCGCCCTTCTCGGGGCGCGGGTGCTGATGGCGGACAACGGATGCGCGGTCGACGGCGCCGCCGAGGATCCGGCCGTCACCGAGCTTGCTGCCGGCCGCGTCCCCGGCGCCGTCCCGCTGGTGATCGATCTCGCCGCCCCGGGCAGCGGTCCGCGGGTGGTCGAGGCCGCGGTGGAAGCCTTCGGCGGCGTGGACCTGATCGTGCACGCTGCCGGCGTGGTCACGCCGCGCGACGGTTCGCTGCACGGCCGGCAGGCCTTCGAGCATGTCGCCCGGGTGGACCTCTATGCCGCCATGGAGTTGTTCGATGCGGCGGTGCCTCTGATGGAAGCACAGGTGCGCGAGGGCAGGCTGCCCGGCGCGATCGTCACGCTGGTGTCCGCCGAAGCCGCCTACGGCGACCCGGAGCTGTGGGCCGAAGCGGCAAGCAAGGCCGCGCTCCTCAGCCTCACCCGCTCGCTCAGCCATCGGCTGGCGCCTTCGGGCATCGGCTGCAACGCGGTCATCCCGATGGCGGGCACGCGCCAGGTCGACGCCGCGCTGCGCTATCGTGCCGAGCGGCAGGCGCACCATCGGCTGATGAAGCCGCTCGCGCCGAGCTGCGTCGCCAACCTGATCGCGTGGCTGTGCACGCCGCTCGCCGCAGGCATCACCGGCCAGCTCTACATGGCGCGGGGACGGGAGATTCTGCTGTTCTCGCAGGCGCGTCCCGCGGACTCGTTCTTCCAGTCGCAGCTGTTCGAGCCGGAGGAGCTCGCCCAGTCGATGCGGGAGATCCGTCGCGAGCTGACGGACGACTGGACGGCAATCGATGCATTCGGCAACGATCCGGTGCCGTGAGCCGCGCGCGGACGCCGCGATCTGCTAACCTGCCATCATCATGACCGATCGCACATCCGAGCCCGTCCCGGCGGTGCCGCAGCCGCCGGGCGGGCACATCCGCCTGACATCGCATCCGGGCGGCGACGGCGCGGGTACCACGCCCGCGGTGGCCTGGGGCGCGGCGAGCGCAGCCGAGCGCGGGCCGGTGGTGGGCACCACGTCGAACCGCGCGCATCGCAACGTGATCGGCACGCACTCCGGCTCCTACGGGATCTACCGGGCCCTTGCGGTCGCGGCCGGCTCGCTGCACAAGGCGCATCGCGCCGACCTGACCGACACGATGCCCACGGATGCCATCGGCCCGCATCCCGCCTGGTTCGACACGGAGAAGATCGTCTCGCTGGACCCGTTCGGCGCCACCGTGGCCGATGTCTTCCGCGATCAGATCGCGGCCGGTGTCGACATCCGTCCGACCATCGCGGTGACCAAGGCGCACATCGAGCTGCCCGAGGTGAAGGACGCGATCCGGCAGGGACGGCTGGAACCGGACGGTCGGGTGCTGCTCGCGAGCGGCGCGGCGGTAGTGACCAAGGCGGCGATCGAGCCGGTCTGGTGGCTGCCGGGCGTGGCGCGCCGGTTCGGCTGCAGCGAGGCGGCGCTGCGCCGGAGCCTCTTCGAGGAAACCGGCGGCATGTACCCGGAGCTGGTGACCCGAAGCGACCTGGAGGTCTTCCTGCCGCCGATCGGCGGCCAGACCATCTACATCCTCGGCACGCCGTCGCACCTTGCCGATCCGTCGATCACGCTCACCTGCCGCGTGCATGACGAGTGCAATGGGTCGGATGTGTTCGGTTCGGATATCTGCACCTGCCGTCCCTATCTCACGCATGCCATCGAGGAGTGCATCCGCGGCGCGCAGCAGGGCGGCGTGGGTCTAATCGTCTACTCCCGCAAGGAAGGCAGGGCGCTTGGCGAGGTCACCAAGTTCCTGGTCTACAACGCGCGCAAGCGCCAGGCGGGCGGGGATTCGGCAGACAAGTACTTCCTGCGCACCGAGTGCGTGGCCGGCGTGCAGGACATGCGCTTCCAGGAGCTGATGCCCGATGCGCTGCACTGGCTCGGCGTGCGCAGGATCCATCGGCTCGTGTCGATGAGCAACATGAAGTTCGACGCGATCACCCGCTCCGGCATCGAGGTGGGCGAACGCATCAGCATCCCGGAGGAGCTGGTGCCGGCCGACGCGCGGGTGGAGATCGAGGCCAAGCTGGCGGCGGGCTATTTCACGCCGGGCGAGGCGCCGGACGCGGCGAAGCTCGCCGACACCCGGGGACGCGGGCTCGCGGGGTAAGGGCCGAACTGGACGCTTGCGCCGGCGATCCGGTACCCTGTCGCCGTGCAAGCTCCCGACTCTCTGCAGATCGACGCGGCGATCACCAGGCTGCGCTCGCCCGCCACGATCCGCGATCGCTGCCGCTGCATCCTCGGCGCCGCGCTGGCCGGCGAGTCAACGCAGTTCCTCATCGACCTGTCGCGACTCGACGAGGCCGCCGGCCTCGTGGCCGCCGTCACGCGGCGCCGTTACCCTGACCTGAAGGTGCCCTACCACAGCCGCTGGCGCCACTTCGAGGCCGGCGGCATCGACCGTCATGCGGTCCTGCGAGCGGAGCTGCAGGCGGCCTGCAACGGCGACCAGCGCGCGGTCGCCCGCGCGCTGGTCGACCTCGCAGTGGTGAGCGTGTTGCTCGATGCCGGCGCCGGCGCGGCATGGCGTTACCGGGAGGGCGGGCCTGGGTTGCCCCAAGCTTCCTTGGCCCCCTCGGGGGGCCTGCCGCGCGAGCGGCAGGTCTGGGGGCGTTCAGAAGGCCTGGCACTCGCGAGCCTCGACGGATTTCGGGCCGGTGCCTTCTCCTCGAACCCCGGCGAGCCGTGGCGGGTCGATGCGGCCGCTTTGATCGCGCTTACGGAGGCGGACCTCGCCCGCATCTTCCAGGTCGCGCCGGACAATCCGCTCCTCGGCCTTGCCGGCCGCACGCGGTTGATGAACTCGCTCGGCCGCGCGCTGGCCGCGGACCCGGCACGCTTCGGTCCCGACGGGCGTCCCGGCGGGCTGGTCGACAGCCTCGCACCCGACGGCGCGACCGCGGTGTCCGCGGTCGCCATGCTGGAAGCGCTGCTCACGGGCTTCGCCGCAATCTGGCCGAGCGGCCAGTCGCTCGGCGGCGTGCCGCTCGGCGATTGCTGGCGGCACCGGCTGGCCACGCCGGCCGGACACGCGGGCCTGGACGCCGGCTGGGTGCCGTTCCACAAGCTCTCGCAATGGCTTGCCTACTCGCTGCTCGAGCCGTTCATGTGGGCCGGCATCGAGGTTCGGGACAGCGACGCGCTGACGGCATTGCCGGAGTATCGCAATGGCGGCCTGCTGCTCGATACCGGCGTGCTGCGCCTGCGCGATCCGGAGCTGGCCGCGCGGCCGCAGCCGGTGGACAGCGAGCTCGTGGTGGAATGGCGGGCGCTCACGGTCGGCCTCATCGACGCGCTGGCCGATCGCGTGCGCTCCCTGCTGTCCATGGGCAGCGACGACCTGCCGCTCGCGGCGGTGCTGGAAGGAGGCACCTGGGCGGCGGGGCGCGAGCTCGCGTTCGCGAAGCGCGGCGGCGAGCCGCCGCTCGCGATCGTGAGCGACGGCACGGTATTCTGAGACCCCGGCCGGGTCCGCACAGCATCTCTTCGAGGAAATCAAGCATGGAGCACGCAAGCACGACGCAGGGTAGCGGGCCGGTATCGGCCGGACAGGTCGTCGTCGTCGACCATCCGCTGGTTCAGCACAAGCTCACCCTGCTGCGGCGGGTGGAGACCAGCACCAACAGCTTCCGGCGCCTGCTCTCGGAGCTGAGCGCGCTGCTCGCTTACGAGGTGCTGCGCGACGTGCCGATGCACGACGTCACCATCGACACGCCGCTCGAGCGAATGAACGCCCGCCTGATCGACGGCAAGAAGGTGTGCCTGGTCTCCATCCTTCGTGCCGGCGCCGGAATCCTGGACGGCTTCCTTTCGGTCGTGCCTGGCGCGCGGGTGGGGCACATCGGCCTCTACCGGGATCCGAAGACGCTGGTCGCGGTGGAGTACTACTTCAAGATGCCGCCCGCGATGAACGAGCGCGACGTGATCGTGTTGGATCCGATGCTGGCGACCGGCAACTCTGCCGTCGCCGCGGTGGACCGCCTGAAGGAGATCCGGCCTCGCTCGATCAAGTTCGTCTGCCTGCTGACCGCGCCGGAGGGCATCCGCACGTTCCACCAGCACCATCCGGACGTGCCGATCTTCACCGCCGCGATCGACCGGCAACTCAACGAGCACGGCTATATCCTGCCTGGCCTGGGCGATGCCGGCGACCGGATCTTCGGGACGAAGTAGCATTCCCGGATGGCTGACAACGAGTTGCGACGCGGCCCGGCGGCCGCGCATCCCCACGACTACGACCTCTTCGTGATCGGCGGCGGCTCCGGCGGCGTGCGGGCCGCCCGGATCGCGGCGGGCCATGGCGCCCGGGTCGCGATCGCCGAGGAGTACCGTTTCGGCGGGACCTGCGTCATCCGCGGCTGCGTCCCGAAGAAGCTGCTGGTTCACGCCTCCCGCTTTGCCGACGACTTCGAGGATGCGGCCGGATTCGGCTGGACCATAGGCGACCGTTCGTTCGACTGGGGCACGCTGGTCGCGGCCAAGGATCGCGAGATCGGTCGCCTCGAAGGCATCTACGCCGGCAACCTGGAGAAAGCCGGAGTGACCCTCTTCGCCGAGCGCGCCACCGTGATCGGTCCACACCGCATCCGGCTCGCCTCGGGACGCGAGGTCACGGCAGGAGCCATCCTGGTCGCGACCGGCGGACGGCCGGTGATGCCGCACGAGCTTCCCGGCATCGAGCATGCGATCAGCTCCAACGAGGCGTTCGATCTCGCCAGCTTTCCGCGCCGGATCGTCATCGTCGGCGGCGGCTACATCAGCCTGGAGTTCGCCGGCATCTTCGCCGGACTGGGCGCCGAGGTGATCGTGCTGCATCGGGGCAACCGGCTGCTGCGCGGCTTCGACGAGGACCTCGCCAACGGCGTGCTGGAGGCCTACCGGACGCGCGGCATCCGGATCGAGCTCGCGACCAGCCTGCTGTCGCTCGCGCGGGAATCCCGTGCCGGTCCGGTGACGGCGACGCTCACCACGGGCGGGACGATCGAGGCGGACCAGGTGATGTTCGCGATCGGCCGCGTGCCGAACGTGGCGGGGCTCGGCCTCGAGTCGGCCGGCGTCGAGACGGACAGCCAGGGCGCGATCGTGGTCGATGCGATGTCGCGCAGCAACGTGCCGTCCATCTACGCGATCGGCGATGTCACCCACCGGCTGAACCTCACACCGGTCGCGATCCGCGAAGGCCATGCCTTTGCGGACACCGTCTTCGGCGGCAGGCCGTCGGCGGTCGACTACGACAACATCCCGACCGCTGTGTTCTCCACGCCCGAGATCGGCACCGTCGGCCTGTGCCAGGCGGATGCGATCAAGCGCTTCGCGGTGGTGGACGTCTACCGGACCCAGTTTCGCACCCTCAAGGCGACGCTCTCCGGCAGCGCCGAGCGGATGCTGATCAAGGTGCTGGTCGACGGCAGCAGCGACCGGCTCATCGGCGTGCACCTGCTCGGGCCGGACGCGGCGGAGCTGGTGCAGGTGATCGCGACGCTCCTGCGGATGGGCGCGACCAAGCGCGACCTGGACGAGACGATGCCGCTGCATCCGACGAGCGCCGAGGAGCTGGTGACGCTGCGCACGCGCAGCGCCCGCTATGTCCGCGGCGAGCGGGTCTGACAGCCCGGGCCGGGCGGTCAGATCGGATAGATCAGTGAGTTGGGCAGCAGGTCGTTGTCGAAGATGCAGAGACGCTGCGCGAACCGCAGTCCCTGCGGCGTCTGCACCACCCGGTCGACGTAGCGTCCGACGCTGAGGATTTCCGGCATCGAGTCGCGCCGGGTGCGCACGACAAGGTAGCTCGCCTCGCTCAGGAACGCGTCGCCGTCGCGGCCGAGGATCATCGGCGCCGCGGTCACGTGGCGCTGGTAGTAGGGATCGTGGAAGATGGTGTCGGTGGCGCCGATCACCCGATCCTGCAGCATGCCGCGGCTTTCCAGCGCGATGGTCGCGAGCGGCAAGCCACGATCGTGGTTCTCCCGGGATTGCACCTTGTAGACCGCGTCCTCCGTGAAGAAATCCGGCCAGCGGCTGAACTCGCCGAGATCGAGCGCGCGCGCATAGTCCGCGTAGAGCGCCTGCAGGCTGAGCCAGAGAGCCGGGTCGGCGCCGGACGCATCCGACGGCCGCCGAGCGGCGTCGGCCGAAGGCGTTCCGGGTGCATTCATTG
Organism: Pseudomonadota bacterium; assembly: GCA_023389175.1. Classification (GTDB taxonomy): domain Bacteria; phylum Pseudomonadota; class Gammaproteobacteria; order Burkholderiales; family Burkholderiaceae_E; genus Lautropia. The sequence goes on from JAEWEW010000341.1 coordinate 20,000, forward strand.
GCCCATCACCTTGCGCCAGTAGCCATACATGCCGCGGATCAGGGTCTCGGTGACCATGTGGTCCGTCGGCTTTACGTCGAGGCCGTCGAGCTCGCTCACGGTGTTCGCCTCGGGGTTGCCGTCGAAGGCCTCCTGAGCGAATGCGATCACCTCGCCGTCGTCCGCGGAGACGAAACCCGCCGGTCCGAAGAGGTTGGCCTGGCGCAGCCGGCGCTGCGTCATCTCCGGCGTGTCGTCGGTGAAGCCGAAGTGGGTCCAGACGAAGTCGAAGACGCCCGGGGCGACCGGCTGGAGATGGCGGGTGCTGAGCGAGTTCACCTGCTGCTGGATGATTACGCTGGGGAAGAGCGTGGTCATCACCACGGTCGGTCCGTCCCACCATGGCTCGGGGACGACGTCCAGCAGCCGCTCGTCATGCAGCTTCATCGACTCCCGGAAGCTGGTGACGCCCTTGGTCACGTCGCCGGCGCCGCCCTCGTTGCGTCGCGACACCATGGCGGCATGGCGATGATGCCGGTCCATCACCATCTGGCTGCGCTGGTCCGCCCGCCAGAGGCCGAAAGTCACGAACCAGGTGTGCAGCAGCCCCGGATGGTAGGGATCCTTGATGTTCTCCTGCATCAGCTTCCAGTTGGCTGGGATACGCTGGCGGTTGTAGCCGAGCAGCTGCAGCGGCCGATGCCCGAAGATCCGGTCCAGGTAGTGCAGCACCTCCGGACCGACGAAGTCCTCGAAGGGCTCCACCTCCGGATCGAAGCTGGCGAACACGATGCCGCCGCGGCGGGCGACGCGCAGGCGGTTGAGCCCGTGCTCCGCCAGCTTGAAGTCCGGCGGCATGCCGCCGTTGACGCGGCCGTCCTGGCGCACGCCGCGACGGAAGGGCAGGCCGACGAGGTTGCCCTTCAGGTCGTAGTTCCACTGGTGGTAGGGACAGACGAAATCCTTCACCGTGCCGTGCCGCTCGCGGCAGAAGGCCACGCCGCGGTGCGCGCAGCGGTTCTCCACCACGGAGACATCGCCTTGCTTGTCGCGCACCATGATGACGCTTCGCTCGCCCACCACCGTGCGCTTGAAGTTGCCGACCTCCGGGATCTCGCATTCGAGGCCCACATAGCACCAGTGGCCACGATAGAAGAACCGCTCCATCTCCTCGCGGAAGACCGCCGGATCGGTGTAGACCCAGCCGGGGACGCGGCTGACCGGGGCGTCCCCCCAGCGCGACGCAGGCCGAACCTGCTCGGGCGCGTTCACGATGCGGTCCTCAGGATGCCGGCCGCTTCCTGCAACGGCTCGTCGGAGAAGCTGAACAGGATGCACTCGGCGCCGGCCGCCATGGTCAGGCTCGCCCAGGGCGGGACGACGAAATGATCCTTCGGTCCGACACGGTAGGTCACCGGGTCGGCGCCGCCGGCCGGCGCCACGGTGACCTCGGCGTCGCCCTCGACCACGGAGAACACGCGGCCGGCGGTGGTGCGGGCAGCGGTGGTGACGAAGCCGGCCGGCAGCAGCTGCAGCCGGGTCGCGATGGTCGGCATGGCGTGGCCGCCGGTGAGCGGGTTGACATAGCGCAGCACCGCGCCATGCGCCGCATCGAGAGGCGCATGGGCGGCCAGGTGGGCGACCGCATCGCGGCTGCGCGCGTACGGATAGCAGAAGATCGGGCTGGTCCGGCCGAACGGCGATGTCGAACCGAGCGGCAGCATGTTGGCGCCGTAGCGGGCGAGGCTGGTGCCTTCCGCGCTGGTGACCTTCTGGCTGCGCGCGACATCGTTCTCGGCGAAGCCGTTCTCGAAGAAGGCGACGATCGGGATGTCGAGGCCGTCCAGCCAGGTGACCGGTTCCTCGCCGTCGTTGCCGTGGTCATGCCAGGTCCAGCTTGGCGTGATGATGAAGTCCCCGGGGTGCATGATGGTGCGCTCGCCGTTGACCGCGGTATACGCGCCGTGGCCGTCCACCACGAAGCGCAGCGCCGATTGCGAATGCCGATGGCTTGGCGCCACCTCGCCCGGCAGGATCAGCTGCAGCCCGGCGTAGAGCGCGCCGGTGATCCGTGATTCGCCGCGCCAGCCCGGATTCTCCAGGATGAGGACGCGGCGGATCGCCTCCTCGGCGGTGATCACCTGACCAGCCTCGTCGAGGAAAGGCTTGACGTCGCTCCAGCGCCAGTGCGCCGGCCGGCTGCGCACCGCGGGCTGCTGCGGCACCAGCGCGTGCAGCACTTCCCACAGCGGCGTGAGCCCGGCTGGACGCATGCGTTCGTAGAGTTGCTGGCGCTCGTCGGCACCGGAGACGGGCGTGGAGGAAACGATCGTGTCTCGCTTCATGGGAGGGTCACCGCTTCGGTCGGGGGCCTTGCCGGCGACCGGGCCGGCATGGCCTGCCCGGGACCGGGGACCGCGATCGGTCGGACCCCGACGTGATTGTAGTCCCGGGGTGGGCCTGCCCCACCGGTGGCGACGACGGCGGCCCCTCCCGGCCGCCTCCCTTCGGAAGCCCGAGCGCCGTCCGGGCGGCGCCCGGTCGCCGGACGCGGTGGTATCGTTACAGGTTGCGGTTCCCGCGCCTTGCCGCCATTGACGTCAGCGACGTCGCAATTCGATACGGAACATTGCCATGACCATCCTGTCAGACCAGGTCCACCTCAAACCCGACGATCTGTCCAGCTACTGGATGCCGTTCACCGCGAACCGCCAGTTCAAGTCGGCGCCGCGCATGCTGGTGAAGGCCCAGGGGATGTACTACTGGGACGACCAGGGCCGCAAGGTGCTGGACGGCTTCTCGGGCATGTGGTGCTGCAACCTCGGCCACAACCATCCGCGCGTGGTGGAGGCGATCCGGTCGCAGGCGGCGGTGCTCGACTACGCCCCGCCGTTCCAGATGGCGCATCCGCTGCAGTTCGAGCTGGCCAATCGCGTGGCCAAGATCACGCCGGAAGGGCTGAACACGGTCTTCTACACCAACTCCGGCTCCGAGAGCGTCGACACCGCGCTGAAGATCGCGCTCGCCTATCACCGCATGCGCGGCGAAGGCTCGCGGGTGCGGCTGATCGGACGCCAGCGCGGCTATCACGGCGTCGGCTTCGGCGGCATCTCGGTCGGCGGCATGAGCGCCAACCGCAAGATGTTCGGCACGATGCTCGGCGGGGTCGATCACCTGCCGCAGACGTGGAACCTCGAGCAGCAGGCCTTCAGCCGCGGCCAGCCGAGCTGGGGCGCGCAGCTCGCGGACGAGCTCGAGGCGTTGGTCGCGCTGCACGATGCCTCCACCATCGCCGCCGTCATCGTCGAGCCGGTGGCCGGCAGTGCCGGGGTGCTGGTGCCGCCGGTCGGCTACCTGGAGCGCCTGCGCGAGATCTGCACGCGCCACGGCATCCTGCTGATCTTCGACGAGGTGATCACCGGCTTCGGCCGCCTGGGCAAGCCGTTCGCTTCCGAGTACTTCGGCATCCAGCCGGACCTGATCACCCTCGCCAAGGGCATCACCTCGGGCACGGTGCCGATGGGCGCGGTCGTGGTGAAGGACGCGATCCGCGACGCCTTCATGAGCGGGCCGCCGCAGGCGATCGAGTTCTTCCACGGCTACACCTACTCCGGCCATCCGCTCGCCTGCGCGGCGGGAATCGCCACACAGGAGGCGTATCGGGAGGACGATCTCTTCAATCGCGCGGCCTCCATCGCGCCGCACTTCGAGTCCGCGATCCATTCGCTGAAGGGGACGCGGCACGTGATCGACTGCCGCAACCTCGGTCTGATGGGCGCGATCGAGCTGCAGCCGCGCGACGGCGCCGCCGGCGCCCGGGCCTTTGAGACCTTCCTCAAGTGCTACGAGAAGGGCGTGCTGATCCGCACCACCGGCGACATCATCGCCCTCGCGCCGGCGCTGATCGCCCAGACCGAGGAGATCGACCGCCTGACTTCCACCGTCGCCGAGGTCCTCGCGACCATCGACTGAGCACCGCAACCCGGCTCCCGACGAGCCTTCAGGAAACACGGAAACGATTCATGACCGCATCAGCCACCACTGCCGGCGAGCGGCCGGCCGCGCAGACCGACGCTCCCTACGAGACCCTTGCTCTCTTCATCGACGGAGAGTTCATCAGCGATGGCCGCAAGACGCAGGACGTGCGCAATCCGGCCACCGGGCAGGTGATCGGAAAGCTGCCGCATGCCACCCGCGAGGATCTCGACCGGGCGCTCGCGGCAGCCGCCCGCGCCTTCGAGACCTGGCGGCACAGCTCGCCCATGGAGCGAAGCCGCATCCTGCGCAAGGTGGCGGACCTGTCGCGCCAGAACGCCAAGGCGATCGGCCGCAACATCACCCTGGACATGGGCAAGACGCTGGTGGAGAGCACCGGCGAGGTAGTCGCCTGCTCGGAGCACTGCGACTGGCACGCGGAGGAATGCCGCCGCATCTACGGCCGCGTGATCCCGCCGCGCCTGCCCAACGTGCGCCAGATGGTGCTGCGCGAGCCGGTGGGCGTGTGCGTCGCCTTCACGCCCTGGAACTTTCCCTTCAACCAGGCGATCCGCAAGATCGCGGCGGCGATCGGCGCCGGCTGCACCATCATCCTGAAGGGTCCCGAGGACGCGCCGAGCGCGGTGGTCGCGATCGCGCGCATGTTCCAGGAAGCCGGCCTGCCGCCGGGCGTCCTCAACATCGTCTGGGGCGTGCCGGCGGAGATCTCGGACTACCTGATCCGCTCGCCGATCGTGCGCAAGGTGTCCTTCACCGGCTCGGTGCCGGTCGGCAAGCAGCTCGCGGGGCTCGCCGGCCAGCACATGAAGCGGGTGACAATGGAACTGGGCGGCCACTCGCCGGCCATCGTCTTCGACGACGCGGACATCGACCGCGCGGCCAAGCTGCTCTCGGCCTTCAAGTTCCGCAACGCGGGCCAGGTATGCGTCTCGCCCACCCGGTTCTTCGTCCAGGAGAAGGTCTATGACCGCTTCCTGGCCGAGTTCCTCGTGCATGCCCGCAAGGTCAAGGTCGGCAGCGGCCTGGATCCGGAGTCGAGCATGGGGCCGCTCGCGCACGAGCGGCGCCTGCCCGCGATGGAGCAGTTCGTCGAGGACTCGCGCAAGCGGGGCGGGCGCATCGAGTTCGGTGGCGAGCGGATCGGCAGCGTCGGCAATTTCTTCGCCCCCACCATCCTGACCGGCTTGCCCGACGACAGCCTGGTGATGACCACCGAGCCCTTCGGACCGATCGCGCCATGCGCCCCGTTCAAGGATGTGGACGAGGTGCTCCGACGCGCCAACTCGCTGCCCTACGGGCTGTCGTCTTACGTCTTCACCACCTCGACGAAGAACGCGCTCGCCGCGCAGAACGGCATCGAGGCCGGGATGGTGAACATCAACCACTTCGGCCAGGCGCTGGCGGAAACGCCCTTCGGCGGCGTCAAGGACAGCGGGATCGGATCGGAAGGGGGGACCGAGACGTTCGACGGGTACCTCGTGACGAAGTTCGTCACGCAGATGGATTGAGCCCGCCGACCTCGCCCGGCGCTTGGGTCTGCGTTGGGGGAGCGCGCGGGGTGGGACTGCGGGCGCGAGGTCTCATGAGGGCGCGCCGGCGCTGACGCGCCGGTCCCCGCCGCGCCGGCGCCCGTCAGG
>JAEWEW010000062.1 GCA_023389175.1 Pseudomonadota bacterium
GTCAAGCCGACCGGCTTCGAGGTGCAGGTGCCTGCGTTCGTGGAGACCGGCGACCGGATCGAGATCGACACGCGTACCGGCGAGTACCGCAGCCGCGTCAAGGCCTAGCGGTCACCGCCTCCGGCGCCCGCCCGTCCCGCCGCTTCGGCGGGCGCTGCTGCCGCAGATGGCGCATCACCACGCGGCGCACCGTCGCGTGCAGCGTGCTGAGGGTCACCGGCTTGCCGAGATAGCCGCTGCTGCCCGCCCATGCCGCCTTCGCGAGATCCAGGATGCCCGACCGTGCGCTCAGCACGATCACCGGCATGCGCAGCGGCGAGTCGTGCTTGAGCCGGCGCAGCATGGCGAGACCGTCGCCATCGGGCTGTCGCGGCTCCAGGATCACCAACTCGTAGGTCCGCATCGAGAGCACGTCCTCGGCCTGGCCGAGGCTGCCGACGCCTTCCGCGTCCACGCCGATCTGGCGCAGCGCCACCGCGAGCTGGCTGCGCACCGAGGGACTCGGCTCCACCAGCAACGCCCGCGGCGGCCGCCCGGCGACCAGCGGCAGGCGGTTGTCCTCGTCCGGCTGGATCAAGCGGGTCGACAGGCGCCGCGTGCGCTCGCGCAACGACACCGACTCCGCGGCCTTGTTGAGCACGCCGAGCACGTCGAGGCTGAAGGTTGCGAAGAGCAGGTCGTCGTGACCGCGGCGCGCATCGGCACGCCGCCCGACGCCGATCACCTGTACCGCCTGGGGCACGCTGCGCAGCGTCCTCGCGATCTCCGCGCCGCCCTTCGCGGTCAGGTCGACCAGGGCGATGTCGAACTCGCCGGGACCGCGATGCTCCGCGACGCGAAAGCGGTAATTGTTGTGGCGCGCATGCCGGACGATGATCTCGAGCATGCGCTGGAAGCGGTGCCCCAGTCCGAATACCGCGATCCGGTAGCACGGCCGCGCATCGAACGGCGCGGGCTCCTCCTGACTTGCTGGCACACTCTCCCCGCTGGCCTCTATGTCTGGGCGCATTGTAGCGGGGTTCGGCCGAAAGACCAGCGCTCCGCGACGCCAAAATCCCTACGATTCAGGACCTTGGAAACAAGTCTTGCCAGACAGCACTAAATCGTCGGCGGGCTTTACGCAGCGGTCTGCCCGGAGTCGGCGCTGCCGGCCGCGGGCGGATCGCCGGCCTCGCGCACCAGCGGCTCCAGCCGCAGTCCGTTGTCGCGCGCAAATCCGAGCAGGAAGTTGTAGGCCATCGGCTCGAGGTCGCGCAGCGCGGGATCGACGATCACGCACTTGAAGCCGCCGCGCATGGACGGCACGACATACGGCGAATAGGACAGGTGATGCTGGCTGCCGGCCTTGCCGGGCCGGAATGCGGCCATCACGCCCGCCAGGCGCTCGGCCCAGTCGCTCGGGCGGAAGGCACGACCATCGCCGGTCTGGCCGACGATCACGAACTTGCGCATGTCGTTGCCCGGCGATTCTTCGCCACCCGGCAACGGCGCGCCGTTGCGGTCGTCCTGCTGCATCGCAGGATGATAACCTTCCGTTACCTCCTCTCTCCGGGTCACCCAAGGAACCATCATGACTGCTGCCTCACCCCTGATGTCGACCTATCCGCCCCAGCCGGTCGCCTTCGAGCGCGGTGAAGGCGTGCGCCTGTACGACACGCAGGGACGGCGCTATCTCGACTGCCTCGCCGGGATCGCGGTCAACACGCTCGGCCATGCCCATCCACGGCTGGTTGCGGCGCTCACCGACCAGATCCGCAAGATCATCCACACGTCCAACCTGTTCGAGGTGCCGCTGCAGCGCCAGGTCGCGAGCCATCTGGTCCGCCTCTCCGGGATGACCAACGTGTTCTTCTGCAACTCCGGGCTCGAGGCGAACGAGGCGGCGATCAAGATCGCGCGTCTCTACGGTCACAACCGCGGCGTCAAGGAGCCGCACATCGTGGTCTACGAGAAGGCCTTCCACGGCCGTTCGCTCGCCACCTTGTCCGCCACCGGCAACGAGAAGGTGCAGAAGGGCTTCGAGCCGCTGGTGCCCGGCTTCGTGCGCGTGCCGCTCAACGACATGGCGGCGCTGCGGGCCGCCGGGGATGCGGACCCGCAGATCGTGGCGGTGTTCCTCGAGGCGATCCAGGGCGAAGGCGGCATCTCCAGCGCGCACCTGGAGTACCTGCGCGAGGTGCGCAAGCTCTGCGACGAGCGCGGCTGGCTGCTGATGATCGACGAGGTCCAGTGCGGCACCGGCCGCACCGGCCGCTGGTTCGCGCACCAGTGGGCAGGCATCGTCCCCGACGTCATGCCGCTCGCGAAGGGCCTGGGCTCGGGCGTGCCGATCGGCGCGGTGGTCGCGCGCGGCGAAGCAGCCGAGACGTTCAAGCCGGGCAATCACGGCACCACCTTCGGAGGCAATCCGCTCGCGATGCGCGCGGCGCTCACCACCATCGAGGTGATGGAGGAGGAGAAGCTGCTCGACAACGCCGCGCGGATCGGCGCGATGCTGCGCGACGGCATCGAAGCCGGACTCGAAGGCGTGCCCGGCTTCGTGGAGCTCCGCGGCCGCGGCCTGATGATCGGTGTCGCGCTCGACCGCCCATGCGGCGTCCTGGTCAAGGAAGCGCTCGATGCGGGACTGGTGCTGAACGTGACCGCGGATTCGGTGATCCGGCTGCTTCCGCCGCTCATCTTCAGCGAGGATGACGCCCGCGAGCTGCTCGATACGCTGATACCGATCGTGCGCCGCTTCCTCGGCGCGCCGGCGCGGGCCTGAGCCCGGCAGCGGAGGATTCCGAGCCGATGGCCATCAAGCATTTCCTGCGCTTCGACGACTTCAGCCGCGAGGAGCTGGACTACCTCTTCTCGCGCACCCGTTTCATCAAGGACCGCTTCAAGCGCTACCAGCCCTACCATCCGCTGGCCGATCGCACGCTCGTGATGATCTTCGAGAAGGCCTCCACCCGCACGCGCCTGTCGTTCGAAGCCGGCATGCACCAGCTCGGCGGCGCGGCGATCTATCTCAACACCCGCGACTCGCAGCTCGGCCGCGGCGAGCCGGTGGAGGACGCTGCGCAGGTGATCTCGCGCATGTGCGACATCGTGATGATCCGCACCTTCGAGCAGACGATCGTCGAGCGCTTCGCCGCGCATTCCCGCGTGCCGGTGATCAACGGGCTCACCAACGAATACCATCCCTGCCAGGTGCTGGCGGACGTCTTCACCTACATCGAGCATCGCGGCTCGCTGGAAGGCCGCATCGTGGCCTGGGTGGGCGACGCCAACAACATGAGCTACACCTGGATCCAGGCGGCCCGCCTGCTCGGATTCATGGTGCATGTCTGCACCCCGGCCGGCTATCCAATCGACCCGGCACTGGTGGCCGAGACCGACCACGCGCACTTCCGGCTCTTCGAGGATCCGATGAAGGCCTGCGAGGGCGCGGACCTGGTGACCACCGACGTGTGGACCAGCATGGGCTTCGAGGCCGAGGACAGCGATCGTCGCGAGGCGTTCGCCGACTTCTGCGTCGACGAGGAGATGATGGCGGTGGCGCAGCGGGACGCGCTCTTCATGCACTGCCTGCCGGCCCACCGCGGCGAGGAGGTTACCGCGGGCGTGATCGACGGACCGCAGTCGGTGGTCTGGGACGAGGCGGAGAACCGCCTGCACGTGCAGAAGGCCCTGCTGGAGTACCTGCTGATCGGCCGGCTGCCGACCTGAGCGGCGGCTCCGCGGCAAGACGACCGTCCTCGTCGCCCGAGGACGAGTCAGAAGCTAGCGACAGAGATGCAGGCGCACCCCGGGGCGGCCGTTGGCCGGCCGGATGGCGGGGCCGATCTCGTCGAGATCGATGCGGCGCGGCGTCGCGCGGCGCACCCCGTCGGTGCTCGGCATGAGCGCGACGGCCCGGTAGGAGCCACTCAGCAACAGGTTGCACTTGCGCAGCTGCGACAGCGATGCGCTCGCCTCGCCGGCCGCCCGGTCGATGAGCTCCTCCAGCCGGCCGAACGCCGGCCGCTCGATCAACGCCATCATCACGTCCCGCAGTGCGCGGTGGTAGGCGACGCACTCGTCGAACAGCGGTGACTCGGGCAGCGGATAGAAGCCGTAGCGCGGCAGCAACTCGCGCACCTCGCGGTCGATGGTCGGCTGGTCCGGCTCCAGCAACGCCAGGATCTCGGAAGCCACCGATTTCTCGACCTGGCCGGTCAGCTCGCTGATCCGCATCAGCAGATCGGGATAGGTGCGCGAGGCACCGTCCCGGAAGTCGGAAAGGATGGCGAACAGGTCGTCCCGGCGCATCCGGAGCTTGCCGCGCATGCCGGCATGCCGACAGAGCTGGCGCTGGAACTCCGCGTCGGCGGTCACGTCGACCGTGCCGATGCGCTCCAACAACCAGGCGTGATCCCGGGCCCCGGCGACGACTCGCCGGACCGTGGCAGCCGCAGTGGCTTCGATGTCGCGCAGGAGTCGGTCCGCGGCGATGGCGTCGATGGTGGGTCCGGGCATCAGGGGCTCGTGGTCAGTGCATGGGGAATGCCCCGATGATGGCCGCGCGGCCTTCGCCCACCCCGCGTGCCGGGATGCCCGGCCCGCCGACCCGGACCGACGGCCCGCAAGTGTTGCAGGGATGCACACAACCGGCCAACGCCGGCCGCGCCAGCGCCGGCCGGACCGGCTCGGGGCGGGTGGGCGCCGACGCGGCCGGATACACGCGGGCTACAAACCAGCCGACGGTCGACGCCATTCCGATACGAGCGGCGCGAATACTCCGTTCCTGCGGGCGCCGGCCGCCCGCGGAGCATCTTGACAGTGCCCGATCCAGGCTCCTATAGTTTGAACATGTGTTTAATCCGTTCGTTTAATCTCGTTGTTCAATCCGGACGCCGGCTTCCCGGCGCCAGGATCGCGACCGCCCCGGCCCGTGCCTGCTGCTGCGCGCACCCTGGAGCGGCGAAGTACCCGCAGCGAAGGCTCCCGGCCTCGTCGCTGCGGTTGACCGCCAACCTCCCACTCCCCAGAGGAGTACGACCATGACCACTGCCGCGACCATGCCTCCTTCCACGACCGCGCCGGTCGACAACGGCGTCAACGTCGCCGCGCTGCTCGGCGCGCGCGAAGCGCTAACCGCCACGCCCGAAGCCGCGCGCTTCACGTGGCGCGCCACCAGCGAATGGCTCCGCGGCACCCACAGCCGCGCGACGATCGACGGCTTCTTCGGACTCGGCGCGGAACAGAAGCATCGCCAGACCTACCGCTACGAATCGGATCACCCGGAGATCTTCGCCTCGCCCGACAACGGCGCCACGCCGGTCGAGTTCGTGCTGGTCGGTCTAGCCGGCTGCCTCACCGCCGGCGTCGCCGCGGTCGCCCAGCATCGCAACATCCAGCTCAAGTCGGTCAAGGCGACCCTGGAGGCCGGCATGGACCTGCAGGGCATCCTCGGCATCGACGACCAGGTGCGCAACGGCTTCGACGGCATCAAGGTCCACTACGAGATCGACGCCGACGCCACGCCGGAGCAGATCGACGCGCTGGTCGCGCAATCGCAGAAGCGCTCCGCCGTGTTCGACATCGTCACCAATCCGACCGACGTCACGGTCACCGCGCGCAAGGCGTGACCATGCGATGCGCGGCCTGCGGGCGGACGCGACCCGCGCCGGACCTGGGGGCGTGATGGACGCCGCGCGCGTCGTCGACGTGGTCGTCGTCGGAGCCGGCCACAGCGGCCTTGCGATGAGCCGGGCGCTGTCCCGGCGATCGCTCGACCACGTGGTGCTCGAGCGCGGCGAGGTGGCCAATGCCTGGCGCACGGAGCGCTGGGATGGCCTGCGTCTGCTCACGCCGAACTGGTTGTGCCGGCTTCCCGGCTGGCACTACCGGGGAGCCGACCCGGACGGCTACATGGCCGCGGGCGAGGTCGCCGAGTGGGTGTCGCGCTATGCCGAGGCGCTGTCGGCGCCGGTGCTCACCCACACCACGGTGCTGCGGGTGGAGCCTCATGCCGGCGGCTACCGCGTGGTGACCGACCGCGGCAGCTGGCAGTGCCGGGCCGTCGTACTGGCGAGCGGCGCCTTCAACCTGCCGGCCGTGCCGCGCGTCGCGCAGGCCATCCCGGCCGGGGTACGGCAGGTCACGCAGCACGACTACCGCAACCCCGCGCAGCTCGACCAGGGCGGCGTGCTGGTGGTCGGGGCATCGGCAAGCGGCGTCCAGCTCGCGCAGGACATCCAGCGCAGCGGCCGGCAGGTGACGCTTGCCGTCGGCGAGCATGTGCGCATGCCGCGGGTCTATCGCGGCCGCGACATCCAGTGGTGGATGCTCGCATGCGGCCTGCTGGACCAGCGCATCGAGGAGGTGGACGACCCCGATCGCGCGCGGCGGGTGCCGTCGCCGCAGCTCGCCGGCTCGCCCGGGCGGAGCACCCTCGACATCAACTCCCTGCGCGCCCAGGGCGTCGAGATGGTGGGCCGCCTCGCGGGCGTGCGGGACGGAAAGGCGCTCTTTTCCGGATCGCTGCGCAACGTCTGCGCCCTGGCGGACCTGAAGATGAACCGGTTGCTGGATGCGATCGACCAGTGGATCGACGCGGAGTCACCCGCCGGCGAGACCGGCGCGGCGCAGCGCTATGCGCCGACCGACGTCGGCGCATCGCCGCGGCTTCAGCTGGCACTGGGTAAGGACATCCACACCGTGGTGTGGGCCACCGGCATGCGCCCGGACTACCGCTGGCTGCAGGTCCCGGTGTTCGACCGCAAGGGGGCGCTCAAGCACGATCGCGGCGTGGTGGATGCCCCCGGCCTCTACGTGCTGGGGCTGCCGTTCCTGCGGCGCCGCAAGTCCAGCTTCATGCACGGTGCCGAGGACGACGTGCGCGAGCTGGGCACGCACCTGGCCGCATACATGGACCGCGTCGCGCGGGAAGCGCCACGCTTCGTTCCGGTCCCGGCGCCGTGCTTCCCGCTGCGTCCGAAGCATCCGGACCTCGGATGCGCCTTCGATTCACCCGGGAGATCCAGCCATGGCCCGCTATGACGGCATCGTCCAGACCATCGGGAACACGCCGCTGGTGAGGCTCAACCGGCTCGCCCCGCCAGGGATCAACCTCTACGTGAAGATGGAGTCGTTCAATCCACTCGGGTCGGTCAAGGACCGGATGGCGCGGTCCGTCATCGAGGATGCCGAGCGCCGTGGCGTGCTTGCGCCAGGCCAGACCGTGATCGAGGCGACCAGCGGCAACACCGGCATCGGTCTCGCGATGGTTTGCGCGCAGAAGGGCTACCCACTGGTGGTGACCATGGCGGAGAGCTTCAGCGTCGAGCGCCGCAAGCTGCTGCGCTTCCTCGGCGCCCGGGTGGTGCTCACGCCCGCCGCCGAGAAAGGCACGGGAATGCTGAACAAGGCCATCGAGCTGGCCCAGGCGCACGGCTGGTTCCTGTGCCGGCAGTTCGAGAACGAGGCGAATGCGGAGGTGCACACGCGCACCACCGCCCGTGAGATCCTTGCCGACTTCGACGGCGAGGAGATCCATGCCTTCGTCACCGGCTTCGGCACCGGCGGCACCCTCCTCGGCACCGCGCGGGGCCTCAAGGCCGCCGACACCCGCATCCGGGTGGTGGCGGCGGAGCCCGACAACTCGCCGATCCTCGGCAGCGGCATCCCCCAGCAGCGCGACGCCGCCGGCCAACCGGCAGCCAGCCATCCGCTGTTCCGGCCGCACCTGATGCAAGGCTGGAGCCCGGACTTCATCTCGAGCCTCACCGAGAAGGCCGTGACCGAAGGCCTGGTCGACGAGATCGTGCCGGTGCAGGGCAACGACGCCCTGCGGCTCACGCGCGAGCTCGCCACCCGCGAGGGCATCTTCGTCGGCACGTCCAGCGGCGCGACGCTCGCCGCAGCGCTCGACGTCGCGCGGCGCGCCCCCCGCGGGAGCAACATCGTCTGCATGCTGCCCGACACCGGTGAACGGTACCTGTCGACGCCGCTCTTCGACGATATCGACGCCGACATGAACGAAGCCGAGCTCGCGCTTTCTCGGTCGACGCCGGGCTATCGCTTCGATGCGCCGGCCACGCCGGCCACGCCGGCCATGCCGGCCATGCCGGC
>JAEWEW010000063.1 GCA_023389175.1 Pseudomonadota bacterium
GATCCGGGCACCGAATCCGGCTTGCGATCGACGACCGGCCGAAGGCCGGCGCCGGGCAGGGGGCCGGCGCCGTATTGTAGCCCCGCGTTTCGTCGGCGAGCCATGCACTGCGGGATCGGGAGTGCGAAAGATCCGGACCCGACGCAGCGAACCGGAGTCGTCTGGGGTGGTCTATCGCAGACGCACTGCCTGCGACAGCCGCCAACGTCTCAGGCGCACGAGTACGGCCAAGGCGATCCAGCCGCCGACGACGTCGGCAATCAGGTCGCCGACGTCGGCCCAGCGACCGGGCGTGTAGTACTGCAGCGCCTCATCCATAAGCCCGATCACAAGAACGCCTGCCATCGGCAACGCAACCTGTCTTGCTCCAGCGGCCACCCAAGCCAGGGCGGCGAAGCCGCCATAGGCGATCGCATGGGCCGCCTTGTCCCACGGCTCCGGAACGAGGACTGACTGGATGCCCGGCTGATGGCCACCGTAGAGCAGCAGAGTGACGAGCGTGACCAGCAGCAACAGGCACAGGGTGCGCAGCCGGTTCGACGGCTCAATCAACGGATCAAAGAGCCGCATCGGGAACAAGTCGACCATGGATCAGCGGCTGCGGATCATGGTGCCCACACCCTGCGCGGTCATGATCTCCAGCAGCAGACAGTGATCCACCCGGCCGTCGATGATGTGAACCGCGTTGACACCGGCCTTGGCCGCCTCGAGCGCTGACGAGATCTTCGGCAGCATGCCCCCGGAAATCGTTCCGTCGGCGAACAGCTCGTCGATCTCGCGGGAGGTCAGCCCGGTCAGCAGCTTGCCGCTCTTGTCGAGCACACCCGCAATGTTGGTCAGCAGGATCAGCTTCTCCGCCCGAAGCACCTCGGCGACCTTGCCTGCCACGACGTCGGCATTGATGTTGTACGTCTCCCCCTCCGTGCCCGAGGCGATCGGCGCGATCACCGGCACGAACCCACTTTGCGTCAGGGTCTGGATGATGCTCGGATCCAGGGACTCGATCTGGCCTACCATGCCGATGTCGACCATCTCTCCTGGCTTGTCCTTGCTCTCCATCAGGAGCTTGCGGGCGCGGATGAGGTTGCCATCCTGGCCGGTGAGACCCACCGCCTTGCCGCCGGCGTGATTGATCAGTTCGACGATCTCCTTGTTCACCTGGCCGGCGAGCACCATCTCGACGATGGTCATCGTCTCCTCGTCGGTGACCCGCATGCCTTGCACGAACTCGCCCTTCTTGCCCATTCGGGCCAGCGCCTGTTCGATCTGCGGCCCTCCGCCATGCACCACGACGGGGTTGAGGCCAACCAGCTTCAGCATCACCACGTCGTGGGCGAAGCTGCGCTTCAATCGCTCATCCGTCATGGCGTTGCCGCCATACTTGATCACGATGGTCTTGCCGTGGAACCGTCGGATGTAAGGCATCGCCTCGGAGAGGATCTCGGCCTTGGTTCCGGGGGCGAGGCTGTCCGTCATGAGCATGTCCTTGGGCTTGCCGGCCGCGGGGCGGCAACGGGTGTTTCGAGAGACGGCAGGATTCTATGGGAGCTAGAGGAGAACCGCCTACTAAGGGCGGACCGCTTGACGCCGAGACCCGGCGACCTTAGACATGGCCCCATGAACGGGGCGACTCGGCTCGCCAGCACTTTCCAGGCCCGGGGCCGATGAGTGGGGTGCGCGGTGGGGCCGGAAAAGGCTCGAAGGAAGCACTCGCACGAGGCGACGAGCCGTCAGAGTCAGCACTCCTGGCCAGAACATGGTATTGGCAATGTCCTTGGCGCTGTTGAACCAGCGCAGTCCCCGTCCGATCCGAAGATCGTAGAGGAGGTCAAGCACCTCCGCCGCGACGGAGATCGCAAGGACCACCCAGAGCGCCGCTTGAAATCGCCGTTCGCCACGCGCCAGGGCAACCACCGCGAAGAATCCCAGGAGGCCCAGGTGGATGTGCAACGCGTCGGGTGCAAGGTGGAGTGTGCGCCCCAGTTGCTCCTTCAGGAGAGTGAACGCTTCCAGCAACATGGGATCCGCTTGGCCGGGGGAAACCGGATGCTACCGCTCTTCCCGGGAGCCGGCAGCCGGTCTCGACCGACGGGCAGCCCGCCGGCTTGGCCGGCAACCGGGGAGGTTGCACGGCAGCCGAGCAACCCACCGATCCTGCACAATGGCGCCTCACTGAAGAGGGGCCGCTCATGTTCCGAAGTTTCTACCTGAACCGCCGCTGGGCGCACTGGTCCATCCTGGGAACGCTCTTCATCGTCGGCGTCACCTGGTTCCGGGTCCAGATGGACGTAAAGATCAACGAGTGGTTCGGCGGCTTCTACGATACGGTCCAGAAGGCCCTAGGTACGCCCGGGTCCGTCACCTTCCAGGAGATCCTGGGCTTTCTCTGGACCTTTGCCGGCATCGCCGGGATAGCGATCCTCGCCGCAGTGATCCTGGAGTTCTTCCTACGTCACTATGTCTTCCGCTGGCGCACGGCGATGAACGACTACTACGTGTCGCGATGGCAGGAGGTTCGCCACATCGAGGGCGCGTCGCAGCGGATCCAGGAGGACACCATGCGGTTCTCCACCATCATGCAGACGTTGGGCACAGCGCTGCTGCAATCGCTGATGACGCTCTTCGCCTTCTTGCCGATGCTTTGGGTCATGTCGGAGAAAGTCTCGGAGCTGCCCTGGATCGGCGCCATCCCGCATTCGCTGGTCTGGGTCGCGATCGCGTGGTCGCTGTTCGGGACGGGACTTCTCGCCGTCGTCGGCATCAAGCTGCCCGGACTGGAGTTCAATAACCAGCGGGTAGAAGCGGCCTACCGCAAGGAACTGGTGTACGGCGAGGATCATGCGGACCGCGCGCAACCCCCGACGCTGTCCGAGCTCTACAGCCACGTGCGAGCCAACTACTTCACTCTCTACAAGCACTACCTCTACTTCGACATCGCCAAGTGGAGCTACCTGCAGTTCGGAGTGCTGATCCCGTACATCGCGATGGGCCCGACCATCGCCGCCGGCGCCATCACGCTGGGCGTGATGCAGCAGATCATGCGGGCCTTCGACCGGGTGGAGGTGTCATTCCAGTTCCTGGTGAACAGCTGGAGCACCATCGTGGAGCTGATGAGCATCTACAAGCGGTTGAACGCGTTCGAGAAGCAGTTCAAGGCGCGGGCGGCGGAGGATCCGGGCGACGTCGGTGGCGGCGGATTGGGCGGTGGCATGGACGGCTCGGAGGGCGGCGTGGGTGCCAATGCCTGAGTCCCCCGGCGACCGACGACCCTGGCTCACGCTCGCGGCCACCCTCTCGGTCCAGTCCCTCGGAAGCCTGTCGCTGGCGGTGCCATCGGTCCTGGCACCGGCCGTGGCCCCTACCCTCGGCTTCGGTGTAGACCGGGTAGGGCTGTTCATCGGCATCGCCTACCTGGCGGCGATGCTCTCCGGGCTAGTCGCCGGACGCTCGGTGGCCCGCCTGGGCGCTGTCGGCACCAGCCAGCTCGCGCTGCTCGGCTTCGGGCTGGGCATGCTGGCAATCACCGGCGGCTTCGCCCTGGTCCTGCTAGCCGCCGCGGTGCTGGTCGGCAGCGGCTACGGGGTGATCAATCCGGCGGCAGCGACGCTGCTCAACCATCACTCGCCGCTGGCGCGGCGGGGCCTCTTCTTCTCCCTCAAGCAGGCGGGCGTGCCGGTCGGCGTCGCGCTGGCCGGGCTGCTGCTGCCGCTGGGTTTGGCCACCGTCGGTTGGCGGGCGAGCCTGACGGCGCTGGCGGTGGCTGCCGGCGCGATCGCACTGCTGCTCTTCGCGGCGCGGCGCCCGCTGGATCCGGCACGCTCGCGCATTGTGACGGCGAACCCGCCGTCGTCTGCGCTACGGCGCGATCCATCGCCTTCCCTGGTCCGGGTGCTGAAGGACCCGACCCTGCGCCGCCTAAGCCTGTCGTCCTTCGCCTTCGCGTTCACCCAGCTGGTGTTCCTGACCTTCCTGGTGTCCTACCTCAACCTGCAGCTGGGGCTGTCGCTCGTGCTTGCAGCGGCCGTGCTCTCCGCTTCCCAAGTGGTCAGCACCGGATCCAGGATCTTCTGGGGCCACGCCGGCGACCGCTGGATCGATCCCGGTCGGCTACTGGGATGGCTGGGCATTGCCGCAGGCGTCGCCATGGCAGCGCTTGGAAGTCTTGCATGGATCGGCCCGGCTCAGGGCGGCGGCGAAGCGATGCTGACCACGTTGCCGGTCATAGCCGCGATGCTCTGCGCGACGACCGCGATGGGATGGAACGGTGTTTTCTTTGCGGAGCTCGCGCGGCGCTGTGCGCCAGCCGAGTTGGCGACCGTCTCCGGTGCGACCCAGTTCTTCACTTTCGGCGGGAGCATGGCCGGCCCGGTGGTGTACGGGGAGATCCTGCGGCTCGGTGGCACGTACAGTGGAGCGTACCTGGCGCTCGCGGTATTGCCGGTGGTGGCGGGGGTCTCGATGCTGCGATCTGATCCGCAACCGCGAACGCGCGGCTGACGGCTCGGTGCATCTCACAGCGCCCGGATCCCTGCCCGCTCCATCGCCCCGATCAACGCCACCTCCCCGGTCCGGCGCTGCTCGGCGTGCCGTCGCCGAGCCTCTTCCACTTTGCCCTTGGCAATCAGTTCGATCAGCTCGCCATGCGCCTTCTCCGAGCTTGGCGGTATCGGCCGCAGCCGCGAGGCAACTATGTGCGCCCTCTGCGCATAATCGCGCAGCCCGAGCCCGATCTGCTCGATGCGTCTGTTGCCGGAGAGCGTCAACAGTCCGCGGTGGAAGCGCTCGTCGCACTTGATCCAGGCGGCCGGATCTGAGCGCGGGCGGGCAGCGATCATGTCGGCGACTGCCTCGCGCAGCGTTGCGAGCTCGGCCTCGGTCGGTTTGCGGGAGGCGGCGAGCACCACGGACTCGATCTCCAGCGCGGTGATTGCCTGGTAGACCTGGCGCAGGTCCTCCAGCGTGATCTGCGCGACCCGGGTGCCCTTGCGCGGGATGACCTCGACGAAGCCTTCGACCCGCAGCATCTGGATCGCCTCACGCACCGGCGTGCGGCTGAGTCCGAGGCTTGCCGCGATCGCTTGGTCGTCGATCGTCTGGCCGGCGCCAAGCCGGTCCGCCATGATCTCGCCCTTCAGCCAGTCGTAGGCTCGCTCGACGAGAGATCCGCCGTAGCCCGGAGTCGAAAGATGCTTGCCCATCCTCGCTAGTCCCGTCCGCCCTCCCTTCCCAGGAACTCAGGGCACCGGCGCGTCGGCCCGCAACAGGCCTTCCTGCTTCAGCTCCGCCCAGAGGTCCGCCGGAATCGGCTTGCGCATCCACGCGAGGTTGCTGCGAACCTGCGCCGGCGAACTGGGCCCGGGGATCACCATGCGCACGCTCGGATGGCCCAACGGGAACTGCAACGCCGCGGCACCGAGCGGCACGCCGTGGCGCTCGCAAACCGCCCGGATCGACTGCACCTTCGACGTGACCGCCTCGTCCGGCAGCTGATAGCCGTAGCGGGCGCCGGCGGTCGCGCCGGTGGCGAGGATGCCGCTTGCGAACGGGGCGCCGATCACGACGGAGACCCCGTGCTTCTCGCAAAGCGGCAGCTCCTCGTCGAGGGCCTGCTGGTCCATCAGGCTATACGGCATCGCCACCAGGAAGAAGTCCACCTGAAAGCGCGCGAGGAAGCGCGGGATCATGCCGACATGGTTGACGCCGACGCCGATCGCGTCGATGTCCTTGCGGCGCTTGAGCTCCATCAGCGCCGCATGGCCGCCGCCCTCGTCCAGCTCGGCCAGTCGCGCCTCGACGGCCTCCTCGGTCTTGTGATGCTTGAGATCCAGGTCATGCACAACCAGCGCGTCTACCTTGTTCAGTCCCATTCGCAGCAGGCTCTGCTCGTAGGAGCGCAGGATGCCGTCGCGGGAGTAGTCGAAGCGCAGGTCGAACGGCAGGCCGCCGAGCCAGCGTGACTGGCTGAAGGAAGCGACGTCGTCCGGACGGCGGTAGACCCGTCCCACCTTGGTGGACACCTTGAACTCCCTCCGCGGCTTGTTCTGCAGCACGCGTCCGATGCGCTGCTCGCTCTTGCCGTTGCCGTACCAGGGCGCGGTGTCGAAGTAGGTGATGCCGGCGGCATAGGCGCATTCCACCGTCAGGTCCGCCTGGTGCTCCGGAATCACCTCGAACGGGTCGCCCAGGGTGCCGGCGCCGAAGCCGAGCCGCGGCGCCTGCAGGGCGGTCCTGCCGATGGGACGAGTCTCGAATGGGTCCATGTGGCGGCGGTCGGTGGGTTTCAGAGGGGCGTCACGGAAGGGCTCGAGAAGGCTCAATAGAGCGTCAAGCCCGGCAGGTAGCTCATCATTGCCAGCACCAGCAGCGCCACCGCATAGAACGGCACCAGCTCCCGCACGGTGTGGCCGATCGGCGCCCGAGAGATCATGCTGCCGATGATGAGGGTGGCGCCCACCGGCGGGGTGTACAGCCCGATGGCCAGGTTCACCACCATGATGATCCCGAGCTGGACCAGGTCGATCCCGTAGGCCTGCGCCAGCGGCACGAAGAGCGGTCCGAGCAGGAGGATCGCCGCCGGCAGGTCGATGAACATGCCGACCACCAGCATGACGAGATTCATCAGCATCAGCACGGAGAAATGAGTGGTGAAGCTGCCCTGCGCCCATTCCAGGAATCGTTGCGGCACCTGCTCCAGGGTCAGGATCCAGCCCACGGCGGTGGAGGCCATGATCAGCAGCAGCACGACACCGGTGGCCATGCCGGCGGAGCGCAGCGACCCACGGATGCGCGACCAGGTCAGGTCGCGGTAGACCAGCGCCGAGGCGAGCAGCGCATAGAGGACCGCGAGGGTGCTGATCTCGGTGGGCGTGGCCACGCCGAAGCGCAGGCCGATCAGCACGAAGACCGGCATCAGCAGCGCCGGGGCGGCGTAGAAGGCGCGCCGGAACAGCCTGCCCCAGGCCATCGGATGCTTCTCGTAGGGAAAGCCGCGCAGCCGGGCGCTGACGTTGCAGACCAGGAGGAAGCCGACTGCCAGCAGCAGCCCCGGCACGATGCCGGCCAGGAAGAGCGAGCCGATCGAGGCATCGGAGACCAGCGCGAACAGGATCAGCGGAATCGACGGCGGGATCAGGATGTCGATGGTGGCGGCCGCGGCGATGGTCGCCCCGCAGAACGCGCGCGGATAGCCCATGCGGATCTGCCACGGCACCAGCACGCCGCCAAGCGCGGTCGCATCGGCCACGGCGGATCCGGAGACACCGCCGAAGAGGGTCGAGCCGAGCACGCTCACCTGCGCATGGCCGCCGCGAAAGCGCGAGACCAGGTCGGTGGCGAACTCGATCAGGTAGGCTCCGAGCTTGCCGCTCATCATGAGGTGCCCCGCGATCACGAACATCGGGATCGCGATCATCGGGTAGCTCTGGGTCGGCAGGTAGAGCTGCTGGACGATGCCGAAGGGCGAGAGATGGTCCGACGACAGCACGCTCACGGTGGCGCCGATCACCAGGGCATGCGCGACCGGAAAGGACAGCGCGAGCAGCAGGCCGAACACCGCCACGAGAACGAGGCTCATCGGGCCGCTCCGGTCGATGTCATGGCGTCAGGCCGTCATGCCGTGGACCCGCCGAGGTCGGCGGCCTCCAGCGGCACGGCCTCGCCGCCGAAGGTGAGCTTCACGATGCCGATTAGGCTGGAGAGCGCGATCAGCAGCAGGCCCGCTGCGAGGATGCCGTAGCCGACGCTGTACGGAATGCCGAGCACCGGCGTCTGCTGGTCGTGCGCGATGAGCGCGTTCTGGTAGGTGTACCAGGCGAGCAGCAGGTAGACGGCGATGGTCGCCGCATGGATCAGCAAGGCCAGCGCCAGCCGCGCCCTGCCC
>JAEWEW010000069.1 GCA_023389175.1 Pseudomonadota bacterium
AACTGGATCTCCCTCCTGGTGACGCTGCTCGTCCTGCTGATCAGCTACCCGTTGGCGTACTACCTCGCCAACAGCCGGGGAATGCGTTTCACGCTGGTGCTGTTCTGCATCGTGATGCCGTACTTCACCAGCGTCATCGTCCGCACCTACTCCTGGATGGTCCTGCTGGGACGCAACGGCATCATCAACCAGTCGCTGCTGCAGCTCGGCGTGATCGACCAGCCCTTGGAGCTGCTGTATACCCAGACGGGCGTGCTGATCGGCATGGTCTATGTGCTTCTGCCCTACATGGTCCTGACCCTGTTCGCCACCATGAAAGGGATCGATCCGACCCTGATGCGGGCGGCACGGGGATTGGGCGCGAGCGGATTCTACGCATTCACGCGGGTCTATTTCCCGTTGAGCCTGCATGGTGTCGTCTCCGGCTCGCTCATCGTCTTCATCCTGTCGATCGGCTTCTTCATCACCCCGGCGCTGATGGGAGGGCCGACGGACGTGATGATCGCGATGCTGATAGAACGGGCAGTCGAGATCACTTTCGACTGGACCAGCGCGGCGATCATGTCGCTGCTGCTCCTTGCTGCCACCCTGGTGCTGTACGCGATCTACTACCGGATCACCGACGTGCGCCGGATGATGGGGGCCTGAGCGGTGAGCGATACCGGTACGATGCGCGGCCTGTCCTTCTACGTCACCGTTGCCTGCCTGGTATTGGTCGTGCCGATCGCCATCCTGATCATCCTCGCCTTCGGCGACCAGAGCTACCTGCGGTTTCCGCCCGACGCCTATTCGTTGCGCTGGTTCGAGAGCTTTTTCGGCAATCCGGGATGGCAGCGCGCCCTGTGGTCGAGCGTGGTGATCGCGCTGATCGCATGCGCGGTCGCCACGGTGCTGGGATTCTTCGCCGCCTACGCCTTCGTGCGGGGCGACATGCGCGCGAAGAAGCTCCTGCTCTCGTTCATGCTCCTTCCGATCATCATCCCCCACGTGATCACGGCAATCGCAATGTACTTCGTGTCCGGTCCGCTGGGCCTGGTGGGCAACGTCCTCTGGATCGGCATCTGCCACGCGACGATCGCCCTGCCGATCGTCCTGCTGATCCTGCTTTCTTCGTTGCAGGGTGTCGACGTGAACCTGGAGCGGGCGGCGCTCAGCCTCGGCAGCAGCCGGATGGGCGTCTTCACCAAGGTCGTCGTGCCGATCGCCTTTCCGGGCATTGTCTCCGCGGCCCTGTTCGCGTTCCTGGCTTCCTTCGACGAGTTGATCATTTCACTCTTCCTCGCCGGCGTGCGCTCGGAGACACTGCCGGTGCGGATCTGGAACAGCCTGCACCTGCAGGTGGAGCCGGTCATCGCTGCGGTGAGCGCCTTCCTGATCGGCGTGACCGGCGTCATCCTCCTCGTCGATGCCTACCTGCGGCAATTGCGGCGCCGGTCGGCAGCCTCCTCCGCAGGATGAGCCGGGCGTGAGCACGGCAGCTCCCGGGCATCCTTACTTCGGTCCGGCCGAGTTCAGCGGCCGGATCGCCGCGCTGCGGGATCGCATGCGCGCAAGCGGTGTGGACGTCGCGATCTTCGACGAGATCGAGGCGATGACCTGGCTGTCCGGATTCGGGAGCTCGGAGAACCGGTGGCGCTGCGTGGGTGTACCGCTCGAAGGCGAGCCCTTCTTCCTGATTCGCGCGCTGGATGCGACGCCGTGTCGCCAACGGAGCTGGATCACGGACGTTCCCACCTTCCGCGACTGGGAAGATCCTATGGTCGTGCTCGCGTCCGCGCTCGATCGCAGAGGCCTGCGCCGCGCGGCGATCGGGCTGGACTTCGGTTCCTACGGCATGCCGCTTTCCCGCTTCGCCCGGATGAAGGATGCCTTGCCGGAGGCGCGATTCATCGACCTGGGCAACGTGGTGTGGGAGTTGCGGCTGCACAAATCGCTGAAGGAGATCGAGCTCCTCAGGCGGGCGGCCGGTGTCGCGGACCAGGCCATGATGCGCGCCGCCAAGGCGTGCGTGCGGGGCGCCTCGCAACGGGATGCAGCCAAGGCCGCCATGGATGCGTTCGTCGAGCTCGGGGCAGACCCGGGTCCGCCCGGCCCGATCTCCGCCGGCCGAGGATGGGACTTCCTGCACGGGCACTCGGACGATGCGCCGCTGGCGGACGGCGACGTGATTCACATCGAGCTGACGCCCCGCGTCGGCGGCTACAGTGCGCGCCTGATGCGTTGCGCGGTGGTGGGGTCGCCTCCCGACGGATTGGAGGCTGCCGTGGTGCTGCTTCGCGAGCTGCAGGACCGGCAGATCGCGGCGATGCGCCCGGGCGCCGTGGCCGAGGACGTGGACGCGATCCTGCGCGAGGGATTGCTCGCCTCGGGCCTGCGGCCGTCCTTCGACAACATCAGCGGCTACACCCTGGGCTTCTATGCGAGCGCCGGCCCGCGGACCAGCGACTTCACCCGCATCTTCCATCCGGGCGCCGGATGGCGGCTCGAGCCGCAGATGGTGTTCCACATGTATGCCTCCGCCCGGGGGGCATCGCTGAGCGAAACCGTTCTCGTCACCGAGCAGGGACCGGAGCGCCTCACGCAGCTGCCCCGCACCCTGATCGTCAATCATTGAGGAACCGCTGGCCATGGACCCCACCAAACCCTCGACCATCGTGCTCGGCGCCGGGGTCGCAGGCCTCTCCACGGCGCTCTATCTGCAGCGGTCCGGGCACGCGGTGAGCGTCATCGATCCGCTCCCGCCCGCCGGCGGCACGTCCTATGGCAACTCAGGGCTGATCAGCAGCGACACGGCGGTGCCGATCGCCCTGCCGGGGATGTTGAGGAAGGTTCCCGGCTGGCTCGCCAACAGCGAAGGACCATTGACCGTCCGGCGCGCCTATCTTCCCCGCCTGATGCCCTGGCTGATGCGGTGGGTGGACGCAAGCCGCATGGCGCGCGTGCTGAGGATCTCGGACGCGATGCGGGCATTGCACAAGGACTCGCTGGATTGCTGGCGCGAGCTGCTGGGGCCGGAGCATTTCTCCGATCTCATCAAGACGGTCGGCCAGATCCGGATCTGGGAGGGCGAAGGTGCCGAATCCGAGATCGAGCTGGCGATCGCAAAGCGCCACGGCATTCGGGCCGAACCGCTGGATGCCGATGCGTTGCGGCAGATCTATCCCGAGATCTCGCCCGGCGTCAGCCATGGCCTGCTGATCCCGGGCAATGCGTTCACGGTCAGCCCCCAGCGGCTGGTGCGGACACTCGGCAGGCTCCTGGTCGATGCCGGCGGAGAGATCATTGCGGAACGCGCCCTGAAGGTCATTCCACGCGGTGGCGGCGACGGCTTCCTCATCATGACCAACATCGCCAATCACACGGCCAGGCGCATCGTGCTGGCAACGGGTGCCTGGACCCGGGAGCTGCTGGATCCACTCGGCATCAGGATTCCGCTGGAAACGGAGCGCGGTTACCACGCGATGATGCCGTCGCCGAACATCACGCTGAAGATCCCGATGTCGATCAAGAACCGGGGCTTCGGGCTGACGTCCATGGAGGAGGGCCTGCGCGCCGGCGGCACCGTCGAGTTCGGCGGCTTGCGGGCCGAGCCGGACGAACGGCGCGCGATGCTGCTGGTGACCCACGCCAAGCGCATCTTTCCCACGCTGCAGACGGGCGAGCCGCGCTACTGGATGGGCCACCGGCCCTCCACGCCGGACAGCTTGCCGGTCCTGGGCGAAGTCCCCGGCCGCAGCGGACTCTATCTCGCCTTCGGCCACGGGCACTTCGGCATGACCGGGGGGCCGCCCAGCGGTCGCCTGGTGTCCCAGCTGATCAATGGGCAGCAGCCGAGCATCGATCCGGCGCCCTACGCCTGCACCCGGTTTCATTAGTCGACTTTCAAGGAGCAGCACATGGACATCGAACGCATCGGCCGCAACCCGGCCGGCGGCAACCAGCAACGGTCGCGGGCCAGCCAGATCTCCGTCCACAACGGGACCGTCTACTTCGCCGCGACCCCGGACCGGCCATTCGATCCCGGCGCGTCAATCGGCGAACAGACCCGGCAGATGCTCGCGCGCGTCGAGGAGCGCCTGGCCCTGGCCGGCAGCGACAAGTCCCGGATACTGATGGCGCATGTGATGCTCGCGGACATGCGCTACTTCGCGGAGATGAATGAGGTGTGGGACGCCTGGGTGGACCAGGACAGCCCGCCGGCCCGGGCGTGCGGAGCCTGCGACCTGGGCAGCCCGGACATGAAGGTGGAGATCATCATCACGGCGGCGGTGAAGTAGGCTCTGAAGCGCAGCCTGTCAGCATCTGCTGTCCTCTCCGCCGGGCAGCAGCCTGCGCCTGCGCCCCTCTGCAAGACGGTCGCCAAGGGCATCGCCCCGGCGTTGCAGCTCAGCAGCGCTAACTTTGCCTGGCCGCATGCCAACGCAACGCGTCGCTCAGGGTGCGGCGATGCACGCAGCTTTCACGGTCGCGGCAGCGAGAAGATCTCCCCGAGCACCCCATAGTCCAGATAGCCGAGACGCGAAAGGACGCCGACCCTGGACAGGTCGACCATCCCCTCGACGATCAGATCGTCATCGATGTACGCCGAGACGACCTGGCCGATCACCATCGCAGATTGCATCGCAGAGCCGTCCAGCGCCTGCAACGAGACGGTCTTCACGTAGCGGCATTCCAGCGCAATCGGCGACTGCCGCACCCGCGGAGTGGCGATGTCCCGGGACGGTGCCAGCTCCAGCCCCGCCCGATCGGCCTCGCTTTCCTCCGGCCCCAACGGCGCGGACGTCAGGTTGACCGCGTGACGCAGGGCGAAGGTGGCGATGTTGACGACGAACTCCCCCCGGGCTTCCGCGTTGTGCCGTGAATCCTTGGGCGTGCTGCTGGAGAACATCACCATCGGAGGCGAGCCCGAGACGGCGTTGAAGAAGCTGTAGGGCGCCAGGTTGACCACGCCGGCGTCCGATAGGGTGGAGATCCAACCGATCGGCCGAGGCACTACCAGGGCGAGGAACGGATCGTGCCGGAACGCCGGATTTGCCACGCCGGGCTGGTAGTGCATAGCTGTTCTAAGGATCGGTGAGGGCGGGCCTCTCGCCCGCATGAGACGTTCTTGCATTATCGAGATCGTTCCTCTATTGTCAAAGCGGACTGCCGATGAAGCAGTTGCCATGGGGACATCCTTGAAGCACCGCGTTCTGTTTCTCGGGCCGGACGGTCCGGCGTTTTCCGGAAGCGTCAGAGACCGCCTGCCTGCGGACTTCGAGGTGCACGCGATCGCCGCCACGGACTCGAGCGTTGCGGATCCGGACCGGCTGCGAAGGCAGCTGCCGGACACGGACTTCCTGGTGGGCTGGGCTCGGGTGAGCCGCGAGATGCTGGAGCAGGCCCGCGCACTGCGACTCGTCCAGCTGATCGGCGCGGGACATGACCTGG
Organism: Pseudomonadota bacterium; assembly: GCA_023389175.1. GTDB lineage: Bacteria > Pseudomonadota > Gammaproteobacteria > Burkholderiales > Burkholderiaceae_E > Lautropia. The sequence continues at coordinate 5,431 of JAEWEW010000069.1, forward strand.
TCGATGTCGCCGCGGCGCGCGAGCTGGGTGTCACCGTGGCGACCGTCCAGGGCGCCAACGCAACCTCCTGCGCCGAGCTGGTCTACGGCTACGTCCTGTCCCTCTATCGGCACTTGCATGCGGCCACGGACAGCCTGCGCCGCGGCGAATGGGCAGCGCAGGAGCTGCGCGGGCGAGGACTGTTCGAGTTGCGCGGCAAGACGATGGGACTGGTCGGCTTCGGTGCCTTGGGACAGGAGGTCGCGCGGATCGGTCGCGGTTTCGGCGTGCAGCTGCTGTATCACAAGCGGACGCGGTTGGCTCCGGCGGAAGAGCGTCGCTGGGAGGTACGGTGGGCGTCGCTGGACGAGCTGATGGCGCAGTCCGATATCGTCAGCGTGCAGGTCAACCTCGAGGAAAGCACCCGAGGGTTGATCGGACGGCGTGAGCTGGCGCTGATGAAGCCCAGCGCCCTGATCTGCAACATCGGCCGCGGCCCGGTGATCGACGAAGCCGCGCTGGCCGAATGCCTGCTGGAAGGACGGATCGCCGGCGCCGGCCTCGACGTCTTCGAGGACGAGCCCTTGCGGGCGGACAGCCCGCTGCTGCGCGCAGGCAACGTGGTGTTGACGCCCCATGTCGCCGGCTCGACCCGGGAAGCGGTGGCGCGCGCCATCAAGCAGGCGTGCGACAACGTCCTGCGGGTGGCGGCCGGAGAACCGCCCTTGAACGCGGTCACGTAAGCGCACCCGACAAGACAAACCCGCCAAGCCCCCAAACCCACCAAACCCACCAGGTCACCGCATGGCTATCGTTCGCTACGTTCTCGCCAAGCTGAAGCCGGGCGTCAGGCCCGAGGACTACGAGCGCTTCGAGCGCGAAGTCGACTATGAGCTGGTCAAGAAGATGACCACGATCGTGTCGTATCGGACTCACCGGATCACCGAGGTCGATGCGCGACTGCAGGGCGGCCCCTGGGACTACGTCGAGCGCATCGAGGTCACCGAGCGCGCCGCCTACGAGCGGGAGCTGGCCGTGGTCGGCAAGGATCTCCTGCAGGAGCTGTACGCCACCTACCTGGACCGGTCGTTCACCACGTCGATCTGGACGGAGCTGGTCGAGCCCTGATCGCGTCAGCCGGCGCTACGGCTGGCTGGACGTGCCGAGTCCGATTCTGGGGAAGACCGGCAACGCCCTGCCGCCGTCCAGGACGATGGTCCGTCCGGTCATGAAGTCGAAATCCGGCCCGCACATCAGTGCGACCATGCGGCCGATCTCCTCCTCGGTCACCAGGCGGCCCAGCGGCGTGCCGGCGATGGCCGCGGCCTTGTAGGCCGGCAGCCGATCGGTGCGCGCGCTGGCGATCTGGCTCGGCACCAGGGCGTTCACGGTCACCGCAGGCGCCAGCTCCAGCGCCAGCGTCTCGGTCAGCGTCAGGACCGCGGCCTTGGCGATGCCATAGACCGAGTGGCTGCGCACCAGGCCCGAGGTGGCGCCGATGTTGATGATCCGCCCCCAGCCGCGCCGGATCATCCCGGGAGCGACGCGGCGACTGGCCAGCCAGCTCGCCTTGAGGTTGACGCCCATGACGAGGTCCCACTCCGTTTCCTCGAGCGTCGCCAACGGCGCATCCGCGTACGGCCCCGCATTGTTCACCAGCACGTCGACCGCACCCAGGGTCGCCTCGACCTCGTCCACCAGGCGGTGCAACGCGCCGCTGTCGGCGAGGTCGGCCTGGAAGGCCGCAGCGTCATGGCCTGAAGCCCGCAGCTGTGCCGCCACCGCCTCGGCACCGGCGATGCCGGCGCGCCCCGTGACGGCGACCCGGGCGCCCCGTGAGGCAAGCGACCGCGCGATGGCAACGCCTGCGCCGGAGGACGAGCCGGTGACGAGGGCGACGCGCCCTGCCAGGGGCTGCGTCGGAACCGGAGCGTCGGCTGGGGCGATGTCGTTCATGCTGCGCTCATTGCACGCCGGTCAGACCAGGTGACAGGCGACCAGATGGCCGGGGGCGACTTCGCGCAACGGCGTCGGTTCGGCACAAACCGGCTGCGCCAGCGGGCAGCGGCCCCGCAGCCGGCAGCCGGTCTGCCGCTCGATCGGACTGGGGATCTCGCCGCTCAGCGTCAGCGGGCGACGCCGGGCCTCCGGGTCCGGTACCGGCACCGCCGCGAGCAGGGCCTTGGTATAGGGGTGCAGCGGCCGAACGAACAGCTCCTCGGTGCTCGCCTGCTCGACGATCGCGCCCAGGTACATCACCGCAACCCGCCCGGCAAGGTACTTCACCGTCGCCAGGTCGTGGGATATGAAGAGATAGGACAGGCCATGCCGCTCGCGCAACATCTCCAGCAGCAGGATGATGCGCGAGCGCAGCGAGACATCCAGCGCCGAGGTCGGTTCGTCCAGCACCACCAGTTGCGGATGGGTGGCGACCGCGCGGGCGATGTTGACGCGCTGGCGTTGGCCCCCGGAAAGCTCGTGTGGATATCGCTGCGCGAGCTCCGTGCCCAGGCCGACCTCCTCCAGTACCTCTTCGACCCGGTTGCGCCGGGCGGTCGCATCCAGGTCGCCGTGCAGCTTCAGCGGCTCCTCGACCATGCGCCAGACGCTCATGCGTGGGTTGAGCGATGCGATCGGATCCTGGAAGACCATCTGGACGTGCCGGCGGGAATGGCGCAGCGTGTCGCCATGCAGGGTCGCCATGTCGGTGCCGTCGAACACGAGCCTGCCGGCGGTCGGGTCCAGGAGGCGAAGCACGCAGCGTGCAACCGTGGACTTGCCGCATCCCGACTCGCCTACCAGGGCCAGGGTTTCGCCCTTCGCCACACTGAAGCTCACATCGTCGACGGCGCGCACCACCGGCGCTTCACCGGTTCGCAGCTTCGCCAGCAAGGCCGACATGCCGCGCAGGCGGAAATGCCGGACCAGCCCGGTGACCTCAAGCAGCGACTGCACGGCTCTCCTCGACCGCGAAGCAAGCCACCGCGTGGTCCGGGGCAAGGCGGCTCTGCCGGGGCTTCTCCCGGCGGCAGCGCGCATGCACCAGCGGACAGCGGTCGGCGTAACGGCAGCCCGGGCCGGGATTCAGGAGCGACGGGACGGCGCCGGGTATCGGTTCCATGGCCACGTCACGGTCGACGCGCGGAATCGAGCGCACCAGCGCCCGCGTGTATGGATGCGCCGGATCGCGAAAGAGGGTCTTCACCGGCGCGGTTTCCACCAGTTGCCCGGCATGCATCACCGCCACGCGCTGGCAGCTTTCGGCCACGATACCGAGGTCGTGGGTGATCAGAAGGATCGCCGCCCCCGTCCTGGGGCAGAGCTCGCGCAGCAGGTCCATGATGCGAGCCGCGATCGATACGTCCAGGCCGGTGGTAGGCTCGTCCGCGATCAGCAGCCGGGGCGAGGTGGCGAGCGCCATCGCGATCATCACGCGCTGGCACATCCCGCCGGACAACTGGTGCGCGTACTGGCGCGCACGCCGTGCCGGGTCCGGAATGCCGACCAGCTTCAGCATCTCCAGGGTCCGTTCATGCGCGGCGGCCGGCCCGGCCGCCTGGTGCAGCTCGAACAGCCGGCTGATCTGGCGGCCGACCGGGAGCACCGGGTTCAGCGCGGTCCGCGGGTTCTGCCAGACCATCGCGATCTGCGGCCCGCGCACGGCACGCATCTCCTCCTCGGAGAGCGCGAGGAGATTGCGTCCGTCCAGCAGGATCTCGCCGCCGACGATCCGTCCAGGAGAGCGGATCAGCCGCAGCACCGCGAAGGCGGTCACCGATTTGCCCGACCCCGATTCGCCGACCAGACCGACAATCTCGCCGGCGCCGACGTCCAGGTTGATCCGGTCGACCGCCTCGATGTCGCCTTCGTCGGTCTCGAACGAGACCTCCAAGTCGCGGATCGACAGCAACGGCGCGGTCATCGGCGGCCCCGCATGCGCGGATCCAGGAGATCGCGCAGGCCGTCCCCCAGCAGGTTGAACGCCAGCACCGTCACGACGATCGCCAGCCCCGGAAACAGGAAGAGCCACCAGGCGCCGGTGACGAGCTCGCTGGCGCCTTCGGCGGTCATGGATCCCCACTCGCTCTGCGGCGGCCGGATGCCGAGGCCGAGGTAGGCCAGTGCCGCCATCGTGAGGATGGCGTAGCCCATGGCGAGGGTCGCCTGCACGATGAGCGGCGGTATGCAGTTGGGCAGCAGGTGCACCAGCACGATCCGCCAGCCGGGGTTGCCGACCACCCGCGCGGCATCCGCGTACTCCATCTCGCGCACCCGGAACATCTCGCCGCGAACCAGGCGGACGTACCCCGGCACCTGGGTGATGCCGATCGCGATCACCACGTTGATCACGGCATTGCCCATCGCGGCCGTGATTCCCATGGCCAGGACGAAGGCCGGGAAGGCCATGACCGAATCCACGATCCGCATCACGACCTGGTCGACCCAGCCCCCGCGGTAGCCGGAAAGCGCCCCGACCAGCACGCCGATCAGAAGCGCGCCGCCGGTGGCGGCAACCGCGACGAGCAGGTCGATGCGTCCCGCGTGGATGATGCGGGACAACTGGTCCCTTCCATACAGGTCGGTTCCCATTGGATGCCGCAGTACCGGCGGACTCAGGGAGTACTCCGCATCCGGCACATCGGGATCGTAAGGCGCCACCACCGGCGCGAAGATCGCGGCGAGCGCGATGACCACCAGCACCGCGAGCGCGGCCAGCGACACCGCATTTCGGCGCAGCCGAATTCCCAGTCGCGACCGTCGGGCCTTCGCCACCCCGGTGCGTTCGGAACTCTCGAGGCTCGCCGACATCACGCCAGGCGGATCCGTGGATCCATCAGTCCGTACACCAGGTCGACAGCCAGGTTCACGATCACGTACATGACGGCGACGAAGAGCACGAACGACTGGATCGGTCCGGAATCCTTGGTCATCAGCGCCGTGACCGCGTAGTTGCCGATGCCGGGCCATCCGAACACGCTCTCCACCACGGCATTGCCGGCCATCAGGAAGCCGAAGACGAGACCGAGGATGGTGATGACCGGAATCAGGGCATTGCGCAGTGCATCCCCGTAGATGACGCGACGGCGCGGCAGTCCGGCCGCCCAGGCGGCCATCACGAAGTCCGACTCCAGGATCTCCAGCATGGTGGCCCGAACCATTCGGGCGACGGGGGCCATCACGGCGATGCCCAGCGTAATCGCCGGCAACGCGAGGTGCGCCAGGCTGGAGGCAAGCGTCCGGAAGTTGCCGGTCAGGATGGAGTCGACGGTGTAGAGACCGGTGATCTGCGAGGGCGGCTGCAGGTCGGGGCTCAATCGGCCGAGCGGCGCCGGCGCGATATTGAAGAGGTAGAAGAAGACGTAGATCAGCAGCAGGCCGGTCCAGAAGCTCGGCATCGCGACGCCGGCGACGCTGACCACCCGTCCGATGTGATCCAGCCATCGGTCCCGGTGCACGGCAGACAGGACGCCGAGCGGCACGCCGATGAGGATGGCCAGCAGCAGGGCGGCGATGGTCAGCTCGAGCGTCGCCGGCAGGCGCTGGCGGAAGTCTTCCGCGACCGGTCGCCCGGTCGACGAGCTGTTGCCGAGGTCACCCCTGGCCAGGCCGCTGACGTAGCGCCAGTACTGGACGTGCACCGGCTTGTCCAGCCCCATCCGCTGCTCCATCTCGGCGATGTAGGCCGGCGTGGCGTAGGGCCCTGCCTGGACCAGTGCGGGATTTCCCGGCAGCAGATAGGTCATCAGGAAGCTGATGACCGTGACCCCCACCAGTGTTGGTATCGCCAGCGCGAGCCGGTTGAGCAGGAACGGCCCGAATCCCATCCGCAGGGGCCGTCAGGCGCGCTTCATCGCATAGAAGCGATCGAAGGTGTCCCAGCGCTTCTCGATACCGGTCAGGTTCGCGCTCATCACCCGTGTCCAGTTGTCGTACCACAGGAAGCCCCAGACGCCTTCGTCGATCAGGAGCTTCTGCGCCCGATGCGCCGCCGCCATGCGCTTGGCCGGGTCGATCTCGTGCATGTTCTCGTCGATCAGCTTGTCGAGCTCCGGATTGGCGTACTTGGATGAGTTGGTGCCCTTCGCCCTGGAGTGGAAGTTGAAGAACAGGTGGAAGAACGGATCGTTCACCCAGGACTGCCAGGCCTCGATCGACAGCACCTGGTCGCCCTTCATCGAGGCCTGGCGGAATGCGGCGTCGCTCTTCTTCTCGATCGTCACCTTGAATCCGAGTTTCTCCAGCTCCGGCTGGATCCAGGTCGCAGCCTGTTCGTGAGGCTGCCAGCCGACCCGGATCGACAGCTCGATCGGGGTGCCGGCGGCCACGCCGGATTCACGCATCAGCGCACGCGCCTTCTCCAGGTCATGCTTGTACGGTGACTGCGTAGCCAAATGTCCCGGCATCAGCGACGGCAGCGGGCTCTTCATCTGCGTGCCGTACCCCTGCACCACGTTGGGCAGGATCGCCTGGATCGGGATGGCATAGTTGACCGCCTGCCGCACCTTGACATTGTCGAACGGCGCCCTGGAGGTATTCATGCAGAGCCAGTGGCACACCGTGTCCGGCAGCGTCACGATGCGCAGTCCCGGCTCGCCCTCCAGGCTCTTGATCGAACGGGGCGACAGCCCCGGCCTGCCCGAGACGATGTCGACGGCCTTGCGCTTGAGCAGGAGAATGCGGTCCGCCTCGCTCGGCACGAACTTGATGACGACGCGATCGAAGTACGGCTTGCCGCGCCAGTGATTCGGCGTGGCCTCCAGCACCACCTCGCTCCCGGGCTCGTTCTTGACCAGCCGGTACGGTCCAAGCCCCGCGGTGTTGCGCTTCATCCATTCGGCTGCCCAGGGATCGGCCGCGGTCGCATGCGCCTTCACTTCCTCGGGATCGATCAGGCTGTTGGTCAGCAGTGAAAGGATCTCCAGGGCCAGCGGTGTCGGTGCCGGCATCTCCATCGCGATGGTGTAGGGATCCCGGACCACGAACTTGCTGGCGTCGGAGATCTTGGTGAGCAGCGGGTAGACGATCCGCATGTAGCCCGGGGACCCGACGCAGCGATCGAACATGTACTTGAGCGTCGAGGCGTCCACCGGGCGCCCGCTGGGGAACTTGATTCCCTGGCGCACCTTGAGCACCACCGTCGCCCCGTCCTTCTCGAAGGCCCAGGACTCGCAGATGCTGCCCTCGTACTCGGCGGGCTTCGAGAGAAAGATGCCGGGCTTGCCCTCGACCGGTCGCACCTTCCACGTCAGCGGGCTGTCGTAGATGTTGACCTGGGTCGTGTAGGCTCCGATCGACTTGAAGGAGTGCGGATCGAGCGTATCGATATCGCTGTCGCCCGCCACGACGAGAGTCCGGAGATCCTGCGCCGAAGTGCGGCGCGGCAGCAGCACGGCGCTGCCGACTCCCAGGCCCACTGCGCCGGAGCCGGCCAGTTTGAGGAAACTCCGTCGATCGCTCGGTACGTTGCTCATTGGTCGCTCCCAAGATTGGTCAGGGTGCCGGGCGATCGATGCCCCGGTGACGCGGTCGCCTCGGACCAGGCACTCGTGCCGACTTCATGCGCCGCTTTCGGACGATACAAACAGAGTGCTAGTATTGTCAACCAGGTTCCAGATACTGGAACTGACCGCGTTCCTGGGCAACCCGACAGATTGGGATCAGCCGTCTCGAGCACAGCACCTTGGGCACACTAGCGAACTGCAGCGCCATCCTTCGACTGTTCTCCGCCGAACGACAGGAGATCTCCGTCACCGATGTGTCCAACCTGCTGGGCATGCCGAAGAGCTCCGCGTCCCGGCTGCTGAAGGCCATGCGGGAGGAGGGCCTGCTGCGCAATCTTGGACAGACGCCGCGCTATGGGATCGGCGACTTCCTCTTCACGCTGGCGCGCCTGCACCGGAACAATTCAAGTCTCGTGCAGCTGGCGGAGCGGGCGATTGCCGATCTCAGCCGCAAGACGGGGCACACGGGGTACGTGTCCATCC
>JAEWEW010000073.1 GCA_023389175.1 Pseudomonadota bacterium
GTCCCAGACGGCGCGGACTTGTCAGTGCGCTCGAGCTTGGTGGCGGCACCAGGTTTCGACCGCTCCCCATGGAGATACGCTGCCTTCTGGTCCAGATGCGTGGCCCCGGGCAGCCAGAGCTCGCCAAGCCAACAGCGCATCGCGCAGGCGTGCGCCGCGCCCGACGACGCGACGAACACGGTGAGCACCAGGAAGGCTATGGCTCTTTTCAGCATCGGAGAAGGGTCGCGCAACCGCCGCAGAGCCCCATTTGCCACTTGAGGTCAAGCATCGGGCGGTCGGGTGCAAGCGCCGCACCCGCCCTCTCCGGGTCGCGTTCACCGGACGACGTCGAAGCGTCGATCGCATGAAGGGGCGGTCGGGCAGCTCGATAACCCTACAGGTTCCCCCCGTTCGCCCGGATCGTCTCCCGATACCATTCGAACGAGCGCTTGGGCGTACGCTTCTGGGTCCCGTAGTCGACATGGATCAACCCGAAGCGCTCCCGGTAGCCTTCGGCCCATTCGAAGTTGTCCAGCAGGCTCCAGGCGAAGTAGCCCCGCACGTCGACGCCGTCCGATGCCGCGCGGCGCAGCTCCCGCAGGTAGCGGCGCAGGAAATCGATCCGTTGCGGATCGTCCACCCGACCGTCCAGCGAGACCCAATCCGTGAGGCTCATGCCGTTCTCGGTCACGTAGATCGGCAGGCCGTAGCGCTCGTAGTACCAGCGCGGGCCCCAGTAGAGCGACTGGGGAAGCACGTCGAACACCCAGAACGAGGTGCGGGGGTTGCCTGGCGGCGGCGCGACCACCTGCGGCTTGCCGTCGGCATCGGCGCGGATGACGTTGCCCTGGTAGGTGTTCATCGCGAAGAGGTCGAGCGGCTGCGCGATGGTCTTCAGGTCGGCCGGATCGTATCGTGGCACCTGGTCGCCATACTCGGCGAGCTGCTGCGCGGGATACTCGCCCCGGTACACCGGCTCGAGCAGCCAGCCGGCAAGGCCGCCGAAGGTCGCGCGGCGGGCCGCCCCCAGGTCGGCCGGACTGTCGGACGCCGGAATTCCCGGCCAGAGCGCCGACACGTAGCCGATCTCGAGCGGCTGCCGCGCCTTGGCCCGCATGACCTGGACGGCCTTGCCGTGGGCGAGCATCACGTGGTGCGAGATCTGCAGGATGTCGGCCCAGGGCCGCTTCTCGCCGGGCGCGTGCGTGCCGAGGTGGTGCCCCAGGAAGATGAACACCTCGGGCTCGTTGTGCGTGAACCAGTGCTTCACGCGGTCCGAATAGCGGGTGATCGCCGCCTCGGCATAGTCCGCGAACCAGTCGGTGGACTCGCGCACCATCCAGCCGCCGCGCTCCTGCAGCGCCTGCGGCAAGTCCCAATGGAACAGCGTGATCCAGGGGGTGACGCCGGCCGCGAGCAGCTCGTCGATCAGGCGATCGTAGAAGGCGAAGCCGGCTTCGTTGCGACGACCGGTACCTTCGGGAAACAGCCGGGGCCAGGAAAGCGAGAACCGGTAGGCGCCCAGCTCCAGCTGCTTCATCAGCGCCACGTCCTCGCGATAACGCCGGTAATGGTCGCAGGCCACGTCCCCGGAATGCTTGTCCTTGATGGCGCCTTCGCGACGCGAGAAGACATCCCAGACCGACTCGCCGCCGCCGTCATGCACCGGGGAACCTTCGATCTGATAGGAGGAGGTTCCCGAGCCCCAGACGAAACCGTCCCGGAACCGGCAGGGCTCCCCTTTCGCGGATGAAGCCGGCCGGCTGGACCCGAAGGGATCTGCGCCGGAATCGGGCGAGGCGGTCGGAGATGGGCGCTGAGGTTCGGTCGGCACGTGCTGCTTCCTTCTTTCAAATCGCTAACGGGGAGGACGCCCGCGGCTGGGGCGTCCTGTCTGCGGTGTCAATTGGACCCGCTTTGGAACCGCCATTGGCACCGAATTTGTTACCGTCTGGCGGTCGAATGTAACGTCGTGTAGCGCCCTGTCGACACATTGGCTCGCATACCCGCATTCGGATGTTAGCGTGCGAAAAACCACGTTCAGCATGCAAGCAAATCCGTCGCCCGAAGCATCGATGTCCAGCCAACGGCCCCGGGATCCGAGTCGGATGCGGCGGTGCACCATAGAGTTCTGGACCGGCCATCGCCGGGTCTTTGCGTGGGGCCTGACACTCGCGCTGGTCGTTCTGACGATCGCACAGGCTTCGGTGCCGGTCGCGCTCAATCTCTGGAGCCAGCGGTTGTTCGATGCGCTCGAGCAACGCGACTTCGGGAACGTCATGAGCGAAGCGGGCATCGCCGTCATGATCATCCTGGCCAACATGCTGGTGATGACGGTCCATCTGCGGGCCAAGCGCCGGCTGCAGGTCGAGTGGCGGGGTGACCTGACCCGGCGCATCCTCGATCAATGGATGATCCCGGGACGCGACTATCTCGTGCAGAGGCAGGGCGGGCTCGACAACCCGGATGGCCGGATCGCCGAAGATGTCCGGGTGGCGACCGAGACCGCGATCGACCTCGGGCATTCGCTGCTCTACTGCATCCTGCTGCTGCTGAGCTTCACGCAGATCCTCTGGGGATTGTCCGGCACGATCGACCTCCAGTTCGGCGGCTGGGAGTTCGCGTTGCCGGGCTACCTGGTCTGGATCGCGATCCTCTATGCCGGCGTGGGCGCCGCCGTGGCGGCCCTGCTCGGCCAACCGCTCACGCGGGCGGCCAATCTGCGCCACGCGAAGGAGGCCGACTTCCGGTTCGGCCTTGCGAGCGTGCGCGAGAGCGGGTGGACGATCCCGTTGCAGTCCATCGATTCGGCCCGTCCCAAGGTGGAACGACAGTTCGACGGACTGATCGGGGCCTGGACGCGGCAGACGCGGGCACTCGCGCACCTGATCACGTTCTCGTCGGGCTGGTCGGTTCTCTCCCAGGCCGCTCCGATCCTGGTCGCCGCCCCGCGCTACATCGCCGGCACGATCACGCTGGGCGTGCTCATGCAGATCGCCCAGGCCTTCCTGCAGATGACCCAGGCCCTGGCCTGGCCGATCGAGAACATGCAGCGACTGGCCGAGGCCCGCGCCTCGTTCACCCGGGTGACCCAGCTCCACGGGTCGCTGGTCGAGTCGCATCCGGACACGGTGCCCCTCCCGGTCGCCGAAGTGGAACAGATCGAGATCGTCGAGCAGATCGAAATCGTCGAGCAGATCGAGATCGTGGAACGGATCGAGACCGAGATCACCGTGATGGCCGCCGCGATGCCTGCGGCTGTCGCATCGGCCCACCGGCGCCCTGCCCGGCTGCACTAGACTGGCAACGACCAGATTCCGAGGAAAGACATTGAAGACCAGCCTGCCCGCCCGCACCTGGCCGCGCGACTTCGTGTGGGGCGTATCGACTTCGGCCTTCCAGGTCGAGGGAGCAGCCCGCGAGGACGGCCGCGGCCCGAGCATCTGGGATACCCGCTGCACCCTGCCGGGCAAGGTCTACAAGGGCGGCAGCGGCGACGTGTCCTGCGACCACTACCACCGCTATCCCGAAGACATCGAGATCATGCGATGGCTCGGTGTCGATGCCTACCGGTTCTCGATCTCCTGGCCGCGCGTGCTGCCGACGGGTCGGGGCAAGGTCAACGAACCCGGGATGGCGTTCTACGACCGGCTGGTCGATGCGCTGCTCGCCGCCGACATCGAGCCGTGGG
>JAEWEW010000080.1 GCA_023389175.1 Pseudomonadota bacterium
AGGTTCGAGATCATCACCACGTCGATGAGCGAGAGGACGATGATCATGATCACCGTCTCCTTCTGCAATTGGCCGAGGCCTAGCCGTTCGGTCGTATGGGTGAGGATCTCCGCATCCCACAGGATGCCGACCAGGTGCCACAACTCCTCGAGGAACAGGACGACGTAGACCACCTGGGCGACGATCAGCCCCAGGTAGAGCGGCAGCTGCAGCCAGCGGCTGGCGAAGATGAGGGCGGGCAGCGGCTTGAGCGGACGAACAGCGCGATCGGGTGTCATTGGGGGGTGGGGAGGGGTCAGCCGAAGTCAGGGGATTCCACCCCCAGCACCTCGTGCAGCTTGGTGCTGGTGGTGGTGTACTGCAGGTGGATCTTGCGCTCCGGATAGATGTAGCGAGCCGCGCCGAACGCAGCAAGCGCCGCCTCATGGAAGCCGCACAGGATCAGCTTCTTCTTGCCCGGATAGGTGTTGATGTCGCCTACCGCGAAGACGCCTGGCACGTTGGTCTCGAACTTCTCGGTATCGACCGCGATCGTCCTGCGCTCGAGCTGCAGTCCCCATTCAGCGATCGGGCCGAGCCGGGGCGAGAGGCCGTAGAAGACGAGCAGCGAATCGAGCGGCAGGCGGTGCGACGCACCCTGCGCGTCGGTCACCTGGATTGCCTCCAGCCGATCGGAGGGTGCCTCGAATGCGCTGATCTGCCCGATGACGAGGCCCATGGCGCCCGCGTCGCAGAGCGACTGCATCCGGGCGACCGACGCCGGTGCGGCCCGGAATCCCTCCCGCCGGTGCACCAGCGTGACGCTCGCGGCGGTTCCGGCCAGCGCGATCGCCCAGTCGAGCGCCGAGTCGCCACCACCCGCGACGACGACGCGCCGCCCGCGAAACGCCTCGGCGTCACGCACCCGGTAGAACAGCTGGCGGTCGAGGAAACGATCGATGCCGGCCAGCTTCAGGGGGCGCGACTGGAAGGATCCCACGCCGCCGGCGATGAAGACGGTCCGGGCGAGGAACCGCGTTCCGGCCGAGGTGGCCAGCATGAACCGCCCGTCCTCCTGCCGCTCCAGCGTGCGCACCTCCTGGCCGAGATGGAAGGTGGGATGGAACGGCGCGATCTGCGCCATCAGGTTGTCCGTCAGTCCCTGCCCCGAGATGGAGGGCAGCCCCGGGATGTCGTAGATCGGCTTGTCCGGGTAAAGGGCGGAGCACTGGCCGCCCACCTCGGCGAGGGAATCGATCACATGGGCCTTCACCTCCAGCAGGCCGAGCTCGAATACCTGGAAGAGGCCCACCGGCCCGGCACCGATGATGACTGCCTCGGTGACGACAGGATCGGCTGGCGGATCGGTCGGAAGGTCCGGGCCAGGCCCGGCGGCCGCGTCGACGCGGCGATCAGGGTTTTCCATGGCGGCGATTCTAGTGGGTCGGGGGCATCATCCCGTCGGCATCGGGACGTCGATAACACCTTCCATGGCGCGGCCTTGGGGGGTGGTGCGGGATCGAGCGCCTATATTCGCTCCCCATCGCTGGCGGCACGGGCACGCCACCGACACTGGCAAATCGCAAGGAGTTCCTGGAGATGAGCGACAAACCCGCGGCGGAACTGGGGCCGTTCGTCGACGAGCATCCGACGACAGCCGTCGCGGACCTGCTCGGCTTCATCTCGCAGAGCGCTGACATGGAGGCGGAGAGCCGGCGCGACATCATCACCGCGTACCTGCTGCGGATCGCCGACTGCGAGGGCATGCCGGATTCCATCCGCTCGCTGGCGCGCCAGCTCTACCAGGAATGGGACATGGAGGTGGTCAGCGCCTCCGCGGTCGCCCTGCTGTCGCTCGGCAACCTGCTGCACTGACCCGGGCCCGCGCGCCATCCGGGGGCCGACCATCCCGGCCCCTTCGCACCGGGGCAACGCCCGGGCGGAACGCTGCTAGCGCCGCACCAGCACCACCGCTAGCTCGTTGAAGCCGTTCGGATGGGGCACCGTGGCATAGGGCGGCCTCGGCCACTCCCAGCGCGTGCCCGGAAAGAGCGCGCGCATCGCGTTGATGTCGCAGTGGTAGGGCGGCCCTTCCACCAGGCCGTTGCGGGCACCTTCCCGCGGGACCTGCATGAACAGGGCGAACAGGCGGCCTCCCGGCCGCAGCCAGCCATGCACCCGATCGGCATAGCGACGCCAATGGTCGGGATAGAGGGCGCAGAGGCAGGTCTGCTCGTAGACCGCATCGAACGCAAGCTGCGGCTGGAACGCGAGCACATCCGCCTCCACCACCTCCGCGCGCATCATGCGCGAGCCCCGGCTGGAGGTCAGCAGGGCACGCAACCGGTTGCGGGTGCGCTCGGTTGCCGCCGGAGCGAAATCCACCCCGGTGACATCGAAGCCCCATTCTGCGAGCAGCGCCACCTCGTAGCCGGAACCGCAGCCGGGAACCAGCACGCGGGTGAGCCGGGCGTCATCGCCCGAAACCGCGCGCGCGTCGGCGTCCTGGGACGGCCGCAGCGCCCCTGAGCGGATCCAGTGCTCGATCTGCGGATTGATGCCGCCACGATCCCAGGGCGTCTGGCGGGCATCGAAGCGGGACTGCCAGAAGCCGACGTCCGGTCCGGGCACCCGGGAGGTGCCTTCATTGCTGGGTTGCATCGGCGGTGAGGGTTCCATGTTTGGACCTATGATAGCCAAGGACCTGCAGCATGGACCATGCCGCCAAACGTGAAACCTTCTGCTTTTTCCTCCGGCGTTCCGCATGCCGACGCCGAAGCGCCGCTGCTCTCGGTCTCCGGTCGCGCCGCAACCATCCTGCTGCGCCGGCCGGCGCAGCACAACCGCATCGACCCGGACGACCTGCCGGTCCTGATGGACCATCTCGCCGCGGTGGAGGCCGATGACGCGATCGCGGTGCTGGTGTTCCGCGGCAGCGGCAGCCAGACATTCAGCTCGGGCTACACCGTCGAGGCGATCCTCTCGCGGCTCAAGGAGCGGGCCTTCGAGCGGTTCCTCGACCGGCTCGAGCATCTGGCCAAGCCGACCATCGCGGCGATCCAGGGCGGCATCTACGGCGGCGCCACCGACCTCGCGCTCTGCTGCGACCTGCGCATCGGCGTCACCACGAGCCGCATGTTCATGCCCGCCGCCCGCTTCGGCCTGCACTACTACCAGGACGGGCTGCGCCGCTATGTCGGCCGGCTCGGCGACACCGCGGCACGCAAGCTGCTGCTGACCGGCGGCACCATCGGGGCGGACGAGATGCTGCGCATCGGCTTCCTCAGCGAGCTGGTCGCACCGGCCCAGCTGGACGCCACCGTGGCGCGCTACGTGGAGCAGCTGGTCGCCTGCGAGCCCGGCGCCGTCGCGGCGATGAAGCAGAGCCTCAACCAGCTCGCGGCGGTGGATGCCGAGGTGATGCACGCGATCGAGGCGCGCTATCTCGCATCGCTCGCTTCGGACGCGCTGCGCGAGCGCCTCGCGCGCCGTACGGCGGCGCCGGCGAGCGCCGCCGGACGCGCCCCACCCGCCAACTCGACGGAGAGCTCGACATGATCATGAATTACCGGCCTGTGCGGCTTGTGCGCCGTCTGCGCCGTCGGGCTGCCGCTGCAGCGCTTGCCGGCGGCACGGTGCTCGCGGCCGCCCTCTCGGCCCTGGCGCCGCCCGCGATCGCAAGCGACCGCGTGCCGGTGCAGCAGTCCGAGGCCGCGCGATTCCGGGTGGTCACGGTCACCGGAGGGCTCGAGCGTCCCTGGGGGCTCGCCTTCCTGCCGGACGGCCGCATGCTGGTCACCGAGAAGGCCGGCCGGATGCGCATCGTCACGGCCTCCGGCTCGCTCTCACCGCCGCTCGCCAACCTGCCGCGGGTGCTGACCCGCGGGCAGGCCGGCCTGCTCGACGTCGCCCCGAGCCCGCGCTTCGCCGAGGACCGGACGATCTTCTTCAGCTACGCGGAACCGACGGCCCGCGGCGGTCGCACCGCGGTCGCGCGGGCCACGCTCGGCGAGGACGCGCTTGCGGATGTGCGGGTGATCTTTCGGCAGGCGCAGGATCCGCCCGGCGGCAATCACTGGGGCTCGCGCCTGGTCTTCGCCGAGGACGGCAGGCTCTTCGTCACCCTGGGGGACCGGTTCGACCATCGCGACCGCGCGCAGGACCTGGACAGCCATATCGGCAAGATCGTGCGGATCGAGCAGGATGGATCGGTTCCCAAGGACAACCCCTTCGTCGGCCGCGAGGGGGCGCTGCCCGAGATCTGGTCGATCGGCCATCGCAACCTGCAGGGCGCGGCGCGCCATCCGCAGACCGGGCGCCTGTGGACGAGCGAGCACGGCGCCCGCGGTGGCGACGAGATCAACATCCCGCTGCCCGGCCGCAATTACGGCTGGCCGGTGATCACCCACGGCGTCGACTACTCCGGCGCCAGCATCGGCGTCGGCAGCGCCAAGGAAGGCATGGAGCAGCCGGTGCTGCACTGGACGCCGTCGATCGCGCCCTCCGGGCTCGCCTTCTACCGCGGCGACCGGTTTCCCGGCTGGCAGGGCAACCTGTTCTCGGGCTCGCTGAGGGAACGGAAGCTGATACGGCTGGAGCTGGACGGCGAGCGGGTGGTGCGCCAGGAGCGCCTTCTCGCCGATCTCGGCGAGCGCATCCGGGACGTCCGGGTGGGGCCGGACGGCCTGGTCTACCTGCTCACGGACAATCCGGAAGGCCGGCTGCTGAGGCTGGAGCCGGCCTGAGGCACGGCCCGGGTCTCAATGGCCGAAGCTGTGGCGGCCGATCGCGACCGATGCCTCGTTGACGATCGAACCACCGCCGCCCGGCTTGCCCTTGGCGCGGGACCCCTCTTGCCAGAACCAGCGGCGCGGCGCCGCCTTGGAATCCACCGCGAGGTAGGTCTGCAGGTTGAGCCGGCAGAAATAATCCAGCGACTCGAGCGACGAGAAGAAAGGCGTGACCCGCCGGCTCACCGCATCCGGATCCTCCGGATTCCTGGGCTCGCCCAGTGCGATCTGGGCAGGCTCGCCGTCCCCGCGGACGTCGATCAGGCGCAGCCCGAGGTGGTCCATGACCCGCGCGATGAACTTGAACCGGGTGGGATCGTAGATCTCGAGCGGATCCGCCCGACGGCCGAGGCCCCAGGTTCGGTACAGGGACCCGGTCATACGTTCGTTCTTGTCGGACACTGGCATGTCATCTCCCTGGAACACCTGCGCCGGCCCGACCGGACCGAAGAGGCGCAGTGAAGTACAGAACGCTGCGGGCCCGTTTCCGGTACACGCAGCTTACATTTACGTAAAGATTGCGGCGGTCACGGCGGAGTCAAGCCTGCAAGGGACTTCGGGCCAGCAAAGCCCATGCCCATGACAGGGGTCAACTGCGCCGGAAGCGGTAGATCGCCTGGGTGGCCCGCTTGCCGGGCAGGAAGCCGAGAGGACGGCCTTCGGACAGGAAGACCCTGCCGACGATGGTGAGACCGAGCTGGCGCAGCAGGTGCTCGAAGTCCCGGATGGTGGTGAGGTGCAGGTTCGGGGTGTCGTACCACTGGTACGGCATCTCCCGGGTCACCGGCATGCGGCCGAGCAGGATCGACCAGACGTGGAACCAGTGGCCGAAATTGGGGAACGACACGATGCCTTCGGCCGCGACCTCGCTCATCTCCCGCAGCACCTTTTCGGTGCGGTGGGTGGCCTGGATAGCCATCGACAGCACGACGACGTCGAAGCGCCCGCCGCGGAACATCTCCAGCCCTTCCTCGATGTTCTGCTGGACCACGTCCACTCCGCGCCGGACGCAGGCGAGCACCTCGGCGTCGTCGATCTCGACGCCGTAGCCGCGGCACTGCTTGGCACGGTAGAGATGGGCGAGCAGCTCGCCGTCGCCGCAACCGAGGTCGAGGACGTTGCTGCCCGGCCGGATCCAGTCGGCGATGCAGGCGAGGTCCGGGCGCAGCCGGTTGGCGTCACCGGGACGGACGGGCTGGCTCACGGTCTCGGCCCCGCGGCGATACGGTCGAAGTAGGCGCGCACCAGGGCGTGGTACTGGGGATCGTCGAGCAGGAACGCGTCATGGCCGTGCGGCGCGTCGATCTCGGCATAGGTGACCGGCGCCTGGGCGGCAAGCAGCGCCTTCACGATCTCATGGCTGCGCTCGGGCGGGAAGCGCCAGTCGGTCGTGAACGAGGCCACGAAGAAGCTGCAGCGTGCCGGCGCCAGCGCGGCGGCGAGGTCGCCGCCGTGGTCGCGCGCGGGGTCGAAATAGTCCAGCGCCCGGGTGATCAGCAGGTAGGTGTTCGCGTCGAAGTAGCGGGAGAACTTCTCGGCCTGGTAGCGCAGGTAGCTCTCGATCTCGAATTCGACATCGAACGAGAAGCCGTAGTCGCCGTTCTTCAGCAGGCGGCCGAAGCGAGAGGCCATCGCGTCGTCCGACAGGTAGGTGATGTGCCCGATCATCCGGGCCACCTGCAGCCCCCGCTCCGGCACCACTCCATGGTCGTAGAACCGGCCGCCGTGGAACGCGGGATCGGTCACGATGGCGCGGCGCGCCACCTCGTTGAAGGCGATGTTCTGCGCCGAGAGCCGCGGCGCCGCCGCGAGCACGATGCAGTGCGCGAGCCGTTCCGGGAAATTGCAGCTCCAGGCGAGCGCCTGCATGCCGCCGAGCGAGCCGCCCATCACCGCGGCGAAGCGCTCGATGCCGAGGGCATCGGCCAGCCGGGCCTGCGCCCGGACCCAATCCTCGACCGTCACCACCGGGAAGTCGGGCCCGTACGCCCGGCCGGTGGCGGGATTGAGCGACATCGGGCCGGTCGACCCGAAGCAGCTGCCCAGATTATTAACGCCGATCACGAAGAAACGGTCGGTATCGACCGGTTTGCCCGGTCCGACCATGTTGTCCCACCAGCCGATGTCGTCCTTGGTGCCGGCGGTGAGCCCGGCAACGTGGTGCGACGCGTTGAGCGCATGGCAGATCAGCACTGCGTTGCCGCGGTCCGCGTCGAGCGTGCCGTAGGTCTCGTAGACCAGCTCGTAGGGCGCGATCGAGGCGCCGCTGCGCAGGGGCAGCGGCTCGTCGAAGCGCATGCGCGACGGCGTGACGACCAGGGTCACGGCACTGCCTGGACATCCGGCTGTGCTGCATCCTCCCAGCGCCGGGTCGCCATCGGCTCGCGCAGGTCCACCAGCCGCTCGAGCCCGGCGCGCAGCCGGGCCGGATCGTCGGTGGCGAGCAGCCGCCGCACCCGGGCGGCGAGCCGCCCGGTATCCGCGCGCAGCACCTCGCGCTTGATCCGCAGCAGGCTTGCCGGGTGCATCGAGAACTCGGTGAGGCCCATGCCGAGCAGCAGCGCGCAGGCGTCGACATTGCCCGCCATCTCGCCGCAGACCGAGACCGGCTTGCCGGCCTTTCCGGCCGCGCGGATGGTGCCGGCGATCAGCTGCAGCACCGCGGGATGGAACTCGTCGTAGAGATGCGCCACCCGGGGATCGCTGCGATCGATGGCGAGCGTGTACTGGACCAGGTCGTTCGTGCCGATGGAGAGGAAGTCCAGCCGCCGCGCGAACCAGCCGGCAGCGAGGGCGGCCGCCGGCACCTCGACCATGCCGCCCACCGGCACCGACTCGGCGACCGGCACTCCGCGCGCCCGCAACTGCTCGCGGGCACGCGCAACCAGCGCGAGCGCCGCCTCGATCTCCTGCGCCTGGGAGAGCATCGGCAGCAGGATGCGCAGCGAGCCATGCACGGACGCGCGCAGCAGCGCCCGCAGCTGCGCGAGGAAGACGTCCGGCTCGGCCAGGCTGTAGCGGATCGCGCGTTGGCCGAGCGCGGACACGCCGTACTTGGTGAACTCCTGGCCCGGCAGCGCCTTGTCGTAGCCGATGTCGATGGTGCGGATGGTCACCGGCCGGCCCTGCATCGCCTGCACCGCGGCGGCGTAGGCGGCGTACTGCTCGTCCTCGCCGGGGAGCCGGGTGCGGTTGAGGAACAGGAACTCCGAGCGGAAGAGCCCGATGCCGGCAGCCCCGAGGCGCATCGCCTCGCGGGCCTCCTCCGGCTGCTCGATGTTCGCCATCAGCGCGATCGCGCGGCCGTCGAGCGTCGTGCTCGGCACGTGGATCAGGCGGCCGAGGCGCTGCGCCTCCAGCTGCGCGAGCTGGTGTCGCTCGCGGTATTCGTGCCGCACCGACTCGTCCGGATTGACGACGATCACGCCGGTGTCGCCGTCCAGGATCAGCTCGTCGTCGTCCCGGATCAACCGGCTCGCGCCGCCGGCGCCGACGATCGCCGCGATCCGCAGGCTGCGCGCGAGGATGGCGGAGTGTGAGGTCGCGCCGCCCTGCTCGATCACGAACCCGAGCGCGCTCTTCAGCTGCAGCATGTCGGCCGGTGTGATGTCGCGGGCGACGAAGATGAGCGCCTCGTCGGCCTGCTCCTTGCGCAGCGGCAGGCGCAGGCCGGCGAGCGCCTTGAGCAGCCGCGAGGTGACCTGCTCGACGTCGCGGCCGCGCTCCTTGAGATACGGATCCTCGATCTCGCGGAACTGCGCGGCGAGCTCCTCCGCCTTCTCCGCGATTGCCCATTCGGCGTTGACCAGGTCGCTCTCCACCTTGGCGCAGGCGGCATCGATCAGGGCCGGGTCGTTGAGGATCATCGTGTGGACATCGAGCAGCGCCCGGGCCTCCGCCGGAGCGTCGGCCGGCAGGTGCGCGGCCACCGCCTGCAGCTCCTCGGTGACCACCCGCACGGCACCGGCGAGCCGCGCCACCTCCGCCGCGGCAGCGCCCTCGGCGAGCCGGTAGCGCGGCACGTCGATCAGGCGTGACTCCACCACGCAGGCGCGGCCCATGACGATGCCGCCGCCGATCGGGGTGCCGAACACGGTGAACATCAGGCGCCCTGCTCCGTGGTCTCCTCGCCGAACCCCGAGGCGATCAGCGCGACCAGCGCATCGAGCGCCTTGTCCTCGTCCTTGCCCTCGGTCTCCACCACGATCACGCTGCCCCGGGCGGCGGCGAGCATCATCACGCCCATGATGCTCTTGCCGTTCACCCGGCGCGTGCCCTTGGTGAGGAACACGTCCGCGGCGAAGCGCGTGGCGAGCTGGGTGAGCGCGGCCGAGGGCCGCGCATGCAGGCCGAGCCGGTTCACGATGGTGACTTCGGCGCGCTTCACGGGGCGGCTCGCCTGCGGCGGCCGGCGCCGGCGGGGGTGGCAGCGGCGCGGCTCATGCCCGGTCCGACTGCGCCATTGCGGGCGTGACCAGCCCGATGCTCGCCTCGAGCGAGGCCTGCAGCTTGTCCACCAGCTCCTCCAGCGGCACGCTGCGCCGGTAGTTGAGCAGCTTCAGCAGCAGCGGCAGGTTGACGCCATGGAACACCGCCACCCGTTTCGGTTCCGACAGCTGCACCGCGATCCGCGCCGGCGTGGCGCCGAAGAGGTCGGTCAGCACCACCAGGCCGCTGCCGTCGTTCACCCGCGCGGCGAGGTCGCGCGCCGCCTGCAGGGCGGCTTCCGGATCCTCGTCCGGCACGACGTCGAGCGCGGCCACCTGGGACGGGAGCCGGCCGAAGACATGCCGCGTGCAGTGGATGAGCGCCGTGGCGAGCGGCTCGTGGGCGATGACCAGCACCGAGATCATGCCGCCCGGCGCGCGACCAGCGCCTCCAGCCGGCTGATGAAGAGGTCCGCGACATCGAAGCCGGTCTGGTCGGCGATCTCCCTGAAGCCGGTCGGGCTGGTGACGTTGATCTCCGTGAGCGAATCCCCGATGACGTCCAGGCCGACCAGGAAGAGGCCGCGCGCCGCGAGGATCGGCGCCACCGTCTCCGCGATCTCGCGGTCGCGCGCCGAGATCGGCTGAGCCCGTCCGGTGCCGCCGGCGGCGAGGTTGCCGCGTGACTCGCCCTGCTTCGGGATTCGCGCGAGGCAGTAGGGAACCACCTCGCCGTCGATGATCACCACCCGCTTGTCGCCCTCTGCGATCGCGGGAAGGTACTTCTGCGCCATGACGGTACGGGCGCCGAAGAGGTTCACGGTCTCGATGATCACCGAGAAGTTCGGATCCCGCGCGGTGACCCGGAAGATCGACGCGCCGCCCATGCCGTCGAGCAGCTTGAACACCGCCTCGTCGTGGCAATCGACGAAGTGGCGCAAGCGTGCCGGATCCCGGGTCACCACGACCTCGGTGGTGAGCGCCGGGAACTCGGTGATGGAGTACTTCTCGTTGTTGTCGCGCACCGCCCGGGGATCGTTGACCACCAGCGCGCCCTGGCGGGCCGCGTGCTCCAGCAGGTAGGTGGAGTAGACGTACTCCATGTCGAACGGCGGGTCCTTGCGCATCAGCACCGCCCCGAAGTCGGAGAGCGCGAACTCGGCCGGCGGGCCGGCCCGATGCCAGTGCGGCACCTCGCCGGTGAGCTCGAGCTCCACGAAGCGGCTCACCACCCTGCCGTCGACCAGCGCGATGTCACCCTGCTCACAGGTGAAGATCCGATGACCCCGGGCCGCGGCAGCCGCCATCATGGCGACGCTGGTGTCCTTCTTCACCTTGAGCTTGGCGAGCGGGTCGACGACGAACGCGATCTTGAGGGGCGACACGGATTGGGACACAGGGCGACCTCGCCAATTGCCGGGCGCCGACGAAGCCGCGGGCGCCACGCCGGGGGCCCGGCGCACCCGGCCATTCTACGCAACCTCGGTGAGCGGTCCCAAGCGGCGCGAAGGCCGCGCGATGGCCGCGCGATGGCGGTGCGCGACGCGGCGAGGCCCCGCCGGGCGGGGCCTCGAAGGGCATGATGATGCCCGAGCGGGCGCCGGCCGGCGCCCCGGGGGTGCTACAGGTGGTAGGCCGACTCGCCGTGAGAGGTGATGTCCAGCCCCTCCCGCTCCTCGTCCTCGGTCACCCGCAGGCCGACGGTGAGGTCGACCAACTTGTAGGCGACGAACGAGACGATGCCGGACCAGGCGATGGTGATCAGCACGCTCTTCAGCTGCACCCACATCTGCGCAGCCATGGCGTAGTCGGCAGCCTGGGTGCCGCCGAGCCCGGGAGAGGCGAAGACGCCGGTGAGCAGCGCGCCGACGATGCCGCCCACGCCGTGCACCCCGAACACGTCGAAGGCGTCGTCGGCGCCCAGCATCCGCTTGAGGCCGTTCACGCCCCACAGGCAGAGCAGGCCGGCGATCAGCCCGATCACGATCGAGCCCATCGGGCCGACGAAGCCGGCAGCCGGCGTGATCGCCACTAGGCCGGCCACCGCGCCGGAGGCCGCGCCGAGCATCGACGAACGGCCCTTGGACATGGCCTCACCCAGCAGCCACCCGAGCGTCGCCGCACCGGTGGCGAGAATGGTGTTGATGAAGGCGAGCCCGGCTACCGGTCCGGCGGTGAGCGCCGATCCGGCGTTGAAGCCGAACCAGCCGACCCAGAGCAGGGAGGCGCCGATCATCGTGAAGGTCAGGCTGTGCGGTGCCATCGCCTCGCGGCCGTAGCCCAGCCGGCGGCCGATCACCCAGGCGCCGACCAGTCCGGCCACCCCCGCGTTGATGTGCACCACCGTGCCGCCGGCGAAGTCGAGCGCCCCGTCCTTGAAGAGCAGTCCGGGCGGCGCCCACACCATGTGCGCCATGGGCAGGTAGGCAAAGGTGAACCACAGCACCGAGAAGAGCAGCACCGCGCCGAAACGGATCCGCTCGGCGTAGGAGCCCACGATCAGCGCGCAGGTGATCGCGGCGAAGGTGGACTGGAACGCCACGAAGACCAGCTCCGGGATGGTGCCGGAAAGCGTCTCCGGCGTGATCCCCTTCAGGAACAGCTTGTCGAAGGTGCCGTAGAAGCTGCCGCCGTCGGCGAAGGCCAGGCTGTAGCCGTAGACGGCCCAGAGCACGGTGATGGTGGCGAAGATGACCATCACGTGCATCAGCACCGACAGCATGTTCTTCGACCGGGACAGACCGCCGTAGAAGAGTGCGAGCCCCGGGATGGTCATCAGGATGACCAGCATCGTGGACGTCAGCATCCAGGCGGTGTCGCCGCTGTTGAGCGTCGGCTCGGGGTCGGCGGCATGGGCGAGGGAGGGATCGAGGGCCAGCGCCGCGAACGGCAGCAGCGCCGCGGCGCCGCGGGTCAGGAGGTAGGTGGGCTTCATGAGTCGGTTCCTTGCAGGTGTCGGTGGAATCAGAGCGCCTCGCTGCCGGTCTCGCCGGTGCGGATCCGGATCACCTGCTCGAGGTCGAAGACGAAGATCTTGCCGTCGCCGATCTTGCCGGTGCGGGCCGACTGCTCCATCGCTTCGACGGCGCGCTCGACCAGGTCGTCGGTGACCGCCGCCTCCACCTTGACCTTCGGCAGGAAGTCGACGACGTATTCGGCGCCCCGGTAGAGCTCGGTGTGGCCCTTCTGGCGACCGAAGCCCTTGACCTCGGTGACGGTGATGCCCTGCACGCCGATCGCGGACAGCGCCTCCCTCACCTCGTCGAGCTTGAAGGGCTTGATGATGGCGGTGACGAGTTTCATGGTTGCTCCAGGTGATTCGGATCGACTCGGTTCAGGAGGGGTTTCAGAAGGTCTTGCTGACCGACAGCACCAGGCCGGCCTTGCCGAGCTCCTTGGTCCTGCCGTTCGGCTTGGAGAAGGCGAAGTCCTCGTCGGTGCCGATCACCGACGCGCCCCAGGTGAAGCCGCCCCAGTCGTAGGCGAGGCCGATCCGGTAGTCGGTGTAGTCGGCATCGGAGTAGTGCCGGAACTTCTGGTGGCCGACATGCCCGATCAGGTTCAGGCCGTCCCGCAGCGGATAGGTGACCGTGAGATCGAGGTAGCCGGATCCGCGCGAGTCGGTGAAGCCGAAGGTGTCGTCGCTGATCGAATGCGAATACTTCACCGAGAACCACTGCCAGCTGCCGCCCAGGTAGAGCTCGGTGGTGTTCCACAGCGACTCGCCCGGATACAGGTACTGCAGGATGCCGACATCCACGGTCCAGCCGGCGCCGACAGGGAACTTGTAGCCGCCATAGACGTCCCATTCGATGCCGTGCGTGTCGGTGAGGAAGTCGTCGTCGACGGTCGACGCCCAGGTGCCAAGGTAGAAGCCGCTCGCATGCGCCCAGTCGACCCCACCCTGCAGGGCGGGACGCCGGAAGGACTGCGACACGCCGCGAAAGCGGTAGTCGGAGACGACGCCGACATTCGCGCTGAGCGATTGGGCCTGGACGGCCCGGGGGGCGGTCGCTGCCCCGAGGATCACGGCGCCGAACAACATGCTCGCAGTGGTGAGGCGAAGGGCGGACTTGGTCACTTGGATTCCTCTCTGTCGGCCGCTCGGGGCCGTGGTGTCCTGTTGGTATGCCGGCCGGGCGCCATGCCGTCGGCCAGGCCGGTGGACCGGCTCGAACCTATAAGCACCATCCATGCCACTTTCCGGACGGCCGGTGGCAGCGGCCCGCGTGCCTCGCAAGGGCGCTTCAGGGGCCTGCACCGGTCGGCAAGTTGCACCGTCGCGGTGCCGGAATGAAGAATTACGCACCGCGATGGCGCCCGCCGGCGGCTCCCCGAGGCGGGTCATGCCCATGCGACTAGGCCGTTCGCGCCGGAACGCCGCCTACGCAGTTCGAGGGCGCGTGCTATCCTCGATCGCTCCATTCGCCCGATGGACTCGCAAGGCAGACCATGGACAGGCAGAACTTCATTCAGGATTTCCAGCAGAAGCTGACGGAGCTGTTCCGTGCCAGCCCGGCCGCGGACCTGGAACGCAACCTCAAGGCGTTGATGGGCCAGACCTTCTCGCGGCTGGACCTGGTGACCCGCGAGGAGTTCGACGTGCAGGTGGAGCTGCTGCGCGCGTTGCGCCAACGGGTCCAGGCGCTGGAGGATCGGCTGGGCCCGTCCGGCACGTCGCCGCGGTCATGGTCGGAAACCGGCCCGGATGTCGTGCCGGGTGTCGGGGCGGGTTCGGCCGGCTCAATCGGGTCAGGCGGCTCGAGCGGCATGGGCGGCACCGGCCAGGAAAACTGACCCGACGCCACGCGTCCGCACAGACCCGATGCCGTGGTCTCGCTCGCGGTCGCGCACAGCCGGGCGCTGCGAGGGCTGTCGGCGCCCGCGGTCCGGGTGGAGGTGCATCTCGGGACCGGCCTGCCCACCTTCAGCATCGTCGGCCTGCCTGAGGCCGCGGTCCGCGAAAGCCGCGAGCGCGTGCGCGCCGCCCTGATCGAAAGCGGCTTCGACTTCCCCAATCGTCGCATCACGGTCAATCTCGCACCGGCGGACCTGCCCAAGGATTCCGCCCGCTTCGATCTCCCGATTGCCGTCGGCATCCTCGCCGCCTCGGAGGCATTGCCGCCGACCGCGCTGGATGCCGTCGAGCTGGTAGGCGAGCTGTCCCTCGGCGGCGACCTGCGCCCTATCCGGGGCGCGCTGGCGCTCGCCGCCGGCTTCGCCGCGGAAGGCAGCCACCGCGCCCTGGTGCTCCCGCGGGAGAACGCGCCGGAGGCCGCCCTGTGCGGTCATGGCGGCATCCTCGGCGCGCGCACGCTGCAGGAAGTATGCGAACACTTGCGATCTCGCTGCGCCTTGCGGCCGGAGCCGGTCGCACCGCAGCGCATCCCCTCCGGCGACACCGATGGCGCGGCGGTCCCGCTGGGCGGAGGCCCGGATCTCGCGGACGTCGTCGGCCAGGTGCAGGCCCGGCGGGCGTTGGAGATCGCCGCCGCGGGACGCCATCACCTGCTGATGACCGGCCCGCCGGGGACCGGCAAGAGCCTGCTCTCCCGGCGCCTGCCCGGGCTGCTGCCGCCACCCACCCGGGCCGAGGCGCTCACCGCCGCCGCCGTGGCTTCGCTGCGGGATCGGGTCGATCCGGGCCGGTGGATGCGCCGGCCGTTCCGCAGTCCGCACCACTCGGTGTCGGTGGCCGGCCTGATCGGCGGCGGCCAGCCGCCGCGGCCGGGCGAGATCAGCCTGGCCCACGAGGGCGTTCTCTTCCTGGACGAGCTGCCCGAGTTCCGGCGCGCGGCGCTGGAGGCGCTGCGCGAGCCGCTCGAAACCGGCCAGGTCACCGTCGCCCGCGGCGCCCGCAGCGAAACCTTTCCGGCGGGATTCCTGCTGGTCGCCGCGATGAATCCCTGTCCGTGCGGCTACCTGGGCGATGCGGTGCGTCACTGCCGCTGCACCCCGGAGCAACTGCGCCGCTACCGGGCCCGGCTGTCGGGCCCGCTGCTCGACCGCTTCGATCTCTGCGTCGACGTCCGGCGCGAGACGGCAGTCGCGACCGCGGGGCCGAAGGACGAAGCATCTGCGCCGGTGGCACGCCGGGTGGCGGCCGCGCGGGAGCGGCAAAGCCTGCGCCAGGGCCGCTGCAACGGCGACCTGCCCGCGGGCGAGCTGCGGCAACACCTGCGGCTCGTGCCCTCCGCCTCGGACCTGGCCGCGCGGGCGGCCGGCCGGTTCGGCTGGTCGATGCGGGCGCTGCATCGGGCGCTCAAGGTGGCCCGGACCATCGCCGACCTGGCCGGTCGGGACGACACCGTGGCCGACGACGTCGCGGAGGCCATCGCGCTGCGGCGCGGGCTCGAATCCTGGGCAGCTACGGTCTCCGGCGCCGGCCGCTCCGGCGAGCCGTGGGTGGATCGCGCGGCGTGAGCGCGTCCCGGGCCGGTCGGCACACTCCTGATCGCCGGTGACAGCGACGCCGCGGCTGCTGTCGGGCGTGGCGTTCGCGCTCGGGGCCGGCCTGATCTGGGGCGTCGTCTTCGTCACACCCCTGATCCTTCCGGAGTATCCCGGCATCGTGCTCGCCTTCGGTCGCTATCTGGCCTTCGGCCTTATCGCGCTGCCGATCGGCTGGCAGGCGCGCCACCGGCTGCGCAGCCTGACCCGTGCCGACTGGCTGGAGGCGCTGCGGCTGTCCTTCGTCGGCAACCTGCTGTACTACAGCGCGCTCGCCACGGCGATCCAGCTCGCCGGCGCACCGCTGCCGACCATGGTGATCGGCACGCTGCCGGTGGTGATCGCGATCGTGTCGAACCTGGGCGAGCGAGCCGTCAGCTGGCATCGGCTCGCTCCCTCGCTGGTCGTGATCGCCGTCGGCATTGCGCTGGTCAATCGCGCGGAGCTGCGCCATCTCGCGAACGCCGACGGCGATCTGTTGCGCTACGCGGCAGGCGCCGCTGTCGCGGTGCTGGCAACCGCCTGCTGGACCTGGTATCCGATCCGCAACGCCCGTTGGCTGCGCAGCCATGCAGCCGGCTCCGCCGCGACCTGGGCGACGGCGCAGGGCCTTGCCACCCTGCCGCTCGGGCCGGACCCCTGGCGCTTCGTGGGCTGGATGCTGGCGCTGGGGCTGCTCGCATCCTGGCTCGGGACGCTGTGGTGGAACGCTGCCGCGCGCCGGCTGCCGACCTCGCTTGCCGGCCAGCTGATCGTCTTCGAGACGCTCTCCGCGCTGGCCTACGCCTGGGGACTGCGCCGCGCCTGGCCGGATCCGGCGACGCTGGCGGGCGTGATGCTGCTGGTGGCGGGCGTCGTCCTGGGGGTGGGTGCATTCGCGCGGGCGCAGTCGCGCGCGAAGGCCGGTCCCGGACCGGATCCGGCAGCCGCACGCCAGGACGACCGGGCGCCACCCGGCTGAGCCACGGCGTTCGTCCTGGGAGACTGCGTCGCGGGTCGGGAAGGCGGCCGGCTCACCCGCCCGAGGCCGGCCGCTTGGCCAATCCCGACACCCGGCACAGCGCGGGCCAACGCACGAACGCGAGCCATGCCACCAGCTGGGTGGCCACCAACGCCGCGAGACCGGCCCGGAACGCGTCGGTTTCGGTCCAGCCGCCGGCGAGCAGCCAGTCCACCACGACGCCGAGGATCGACTGGACCGCGAAGGCGGACACGAAGATCACCAGGTTGTAGGCGGTGAGCGCGCGGCCGGCAAGGTGGCCGGGAAAGCTCATTCCCACCCGCGAGTGGATCGGCACGAAGACGGTGTTGCACACGGCCAGCGCCAGCCACGCCCAGACGCCGGCGGCGACAGGCCAGGCGGCCGCGAGGCCGGTCAGCCCGGTGCAGAGCAGCGCCGCAATCCCGGCCACCCGAACCGTGGTCGCCTCCTTCGGTCCGACCCGCGGCGCCAGCACCCCCACCGCCACGAACCCGAGCAGCAGCGCGACGTTGAAGGCGAACAGCCAGCTCGCCGACGCCTGCGGCGTCATGCCCAGGACGCGAATGAACCAGGGGCCGAGCCAAAGGGTCTGGATCGCGATGAAGCCGCCCTGCACGAGGCCGCCGAGCAGCGCCATCCGCCAAAAGAAGCCGTTCCGCAGGATCTCGCCGTAGCCCCTCAGCAGGGCGAGCAGCGATTGGCTTCTTTCCCCATGGGGTTCCCGCGCACGGGGCAGCGCGAACCACATCAGAGCAGAGAGCCCGAACAGGATGGCCGCGCAGACCAGGAAGACACCGCGCCAGTCCGTGATCGACAGCAGCGCCCGCACCGGCAGCGTGGCGGTCAGGACGCCGCAGGTGCCCACCGTCATGGTCCAGGCCGCGAGACGTGTCTGCTGGTGCGGCGGGAACCAGAGGCGGAACATCGCGAAGCAGGCCATCAGGCCGGCGGCGAAGCCGACGCCGAGCAGCGCGCGGCCGAGCCAGAGCTGCGCGAACCCGTGCGCGGTGGCGAAGACAATGCAGCCGCTTGCGGCGACGGCCATCAGCACCGCGTCGACGCGCCGGGGACCGAATCGGTCGAGCCAGATCCCGACCGGCAGCTGCATCACCGCGAACGCGAGGAAGTAGGCGCTGGTGAGCGATCCGAGCTCGGTGTTGCTGAGGCCGAGGTCCTGCACCAGCTCGGGCGCGATGGTCGCGTTGATCGCGCGCAGGCCGTAGGACATCAGGTAGCCCGACGACATGACGAAGAAGAGGCGCACGGCCAGGCCGCCGCTCGCCAACGGAATCGGGCTCGCCGTGCTCACCGTGCGACCAGGCGCAGTGACCCGAGGAAATGCCGGACCTGCTCGCGGTCCATGTCCGGGCCGACGGCGACGATCTGCAGCGCCACGTCGCGCCAGCGCATGAAGCGGCCGTGCATCTGGATCGCGGCATGCTGGCCGGTTCCCTGGGCGATGACCTCCTGCGCCGGCTGGCTGCCGAGGCTGCTGCCGTCCTCCCCCACGATCGGCACGGTCGCGTCGGCAACCGTGGTGGTGGTCGGTGCGCCGATGTTGCGAAGCATCTGCTCACGCATCGCCGTCAGCATGCGCTCGGCCGACATCGACGAGGACAGCGGCGCGACCGCGACGGTGAACGCGTTCTCGTCGACACGCGCGCCCTGCATGGTCATCTCCACCGCCTGGTCCTGCAGGTGGATCCGGCGCGTCATCGTGGCCGGCTTGCCCGGCAGCTGCACCCGGTACTCGCCGCCTGGCGCATGCACCTCTCGCCAGTCGTATGGAGGCGAGCAGGCCGCCAGGCAGGCGAGCACCGCTACCGCGAGCGCGGCACGGGCCGCTTCCGGCAGTCGCCGAGCCGCTCGACGGCCTGCCCCTCTCCGGTTCGCGGCCTGCGCGATCGACGACGCTTCATTCGGTCCCATTGCATAATGGTAGCTGGCCCGCCTTTGCAGGAGTTTCGAGATGCTCTTCGAGTTCAAGAGTCGCGCGACCGGCAGCGTCGTCATGACCAACGACGTCGGCAAGAAGGTCCTGCCGCTGATCGGCAAGGCGCCGGAGCCCAAGGGCATCATCACGGTGGACCAGATGCCTGCGGCGATCGCTTCGCTGGAGGAGGCATGCCGGCGCGAGACGGCGCTTGCGCAGGCGGCGAAGGACAAGGCCGCCCGTGGCGGCAGGATCGATCCCGCCGCCGCGGCCGGCGCTGCCGACGCCGCGGACCGGGACGACGCGGACCGGGACGACGCGGGTGATCCGCATCTGATCGGCATCTGCCAGCGCGTGTATCCGCTGATCGAGATGATGAAGACCGCGCACGCCGCCGGGAAGGACATCACCTGGGGCGTATAGGATGAACCGAGGCGAGCACAGCCTGCGTTCGCTGCCCCCCGGGGGGCACCGCTGACTGTCTTCGAGCCGCCGACGCGGCCGCTCGCGGGCTGGCGCAGGTTCCGCGCCGACATCGGCCCGCTCTATCTCGCCAACGGGCTGATCGGCTTCATCTTCGCCGCCACCGGTCCGGTGGCGGTGATCCTTTCCGTCGGACTCGGCGGCGGCCTGACCGAAGCGCAGCTCGCCTCGTGGATCTTCGGCAGCTTCTTCCTGAACGGCTTGCTGAGCATCGCATTCTGCCTCCTCTACCAGCGGCCGCTCGTCTTCTTCTGGACGATCCCGGGCACGGTGCTGGTCGGCCCGGCGCTCACCCACCTCAGCTTCGCGGAGGTCACCGGTGCGTTCATCGCGACCGGCGTCTTCATGCTCGCGCTCGGACTGCTCGGCTGGGTGAAGCGCCTCATGGAGGCGATACCCATGGCCATCGTCATGGGGATGGTGGCCGGTGTCTTCCTGCGATTCGGCACCGATCTCGTCTTCGCCGTGCGCGACGACTGGCTGATCGCCGTGCCGATGATCGCGACCTTCCTCGTGCTGTCGGCGTTCCCTGCGGCGGGACGACGCATGCCACCGGTGATCGGCGCATTGCTGGTCGGCGCGCTGCTGGTGCTCCTCGGCCTGGGTACCGGACAGGCCTACGCGCCGCCGGATGCGGCCGCGGCGGCGGGCGCACGCTGGTTCGCCGCGCCCTTGCTGCAGGTACCTGAGTTCTCCGTGCAGGCGATGGTGGAGCTGGTGGTGCCGCTCGCGATCACGGTGCTGATCGTGCAGAACGGCCAGGGGATCGCGGTGCTCTCGGCCGCAGGCCATCCGACGCCCATCAACGCGGTCACCGCCGCGTGCGGCGCGATGTCGATCGTCACCGGCTTCGTCGGCACGGTGTCCACCTGCCTCACCGGCCCGACCAATGCGCTGATCTCCAGCTCCGGCGAGCGCTCGCGCCACTACGCGGCCGGCGTGGTCGTCGGCATCCTCGCGCTCGCCTTCGGCCTGCTCGCGCCGCTCTTCACGCGCCTGATGCTGGCGACGCCGCCGGCATTCATCGCCGCCCTGGCCGGGCTCGCGATGCTGCGGGTGCTGCAGGCCGCCTTCGTGACGGCGTTCAGGGCACGCTTTTCGCTGGGGGCGATGGTGGCCTTCATCGTCACGGTCGCCGGCGTGCCGATCCTCAACATCGGCGCCCCCTTCTGGGGACTGGTTTTCGGCTTCCTGGCTTCGGCGCTGCTCGAGCGCGCCGACTTCAGCGAACGATCCTGAGACCGCCGGCGAGGAACGCTCCCGAGACTGTCTGACGGTTGTTTTCCACCGGCACGAGCCCGGAGGTTGCAATGACAACAGCACGGCGGCTGTCCGATCCGGATGCGGATCCGTTCGCATCCACCTATCGCGAAGCCCGGCGCAAGTTCGTTGATTCAGCCGCTGCCGCGCGCGCGACGCTGGCAAGCTATCCGCATCCGCTATCGGGCAAGGATGGCGAAGCGCTCGCGATCGACGTGGCGGTGGACGGCGCTCCGGAAGCGCAGGCGCTGCTGCTGCTGACCAGCGGCTGCCATGGGGTCGAAGGCTTTGCGGGCAGCGGCGTTCAGGTGGCGGCGCTCCGGGACGACGCCTTGCGCGCGCACGCCTCGGCCAGAGGCATCGCGCTGGTCCACGTGCATGCGCTCAATCCCTACGGCTTCTCGCACCTGAGGCGCGCGACCCACGAGAACGTCGATCTCAACCGCAACTTCAGGGACTTCTCTCAGCCGCTGCCGCAGAACGACGGCTATCGGGCGCTGCATCCGCTGCTGGTGCCCGCGCGCTGGCCGCCCGACGAGGAGAACACGACCGCGCTGATGCAGGCGGTTGCCGCCCGTGGTCCGCGCGCCTTCCAGGCGGCGGTCACCGGCGGGCAGCACCAATTCGCCGACGGGCTTTTCTTCGGCGGCACGCAACCGTGCTGGAGCAACCTCGCGCTGCGGAGGATCCTGCGTAGCCATGCCGCCGCGGCGAAGCGCATCGGGTGGATCGACCTGCATTCCGGCCTGGGTCCGGCGGGCGTGGGCGAACGCATCCTTGCCTGCACCGGCGTTGCAGCGGTCGAGCGGGCGCGGCGCTGGTGGGGCGAGCATGTCACGTCGATCGAGGACGACACCGCCGTGTCGGCCGCTGTGTCGGGGCCGATCTGGACCGCGGTTCCGGATGAGTGCCCGCATGCCGAGTACACCGGCATCGCCCTGGAATTCGGCACGCTGCCGCCGCTCCAGGTGCTGCACGCGCTGCGCGGAGAAGCCTGGCTGCGGACGAATCCGCAGGCAGCGCCCGGGCTGGCCGAGCGGATCGGACGCGAGGCTTTCGGCGCCTTCTTCGTCGACAGCGCCGAGTGGCGAGCCGGCGTGCTGCGCCAGGCACGCGAAGCGATCATCCAGGCGATCGATGGTCTTGCCGGATCCACGCCGGAGGTGTGACCCGCGGACTCTTTCCCCGCAGCTTCCCGGGCGCCGGAAGCCGCCCGGCCGCAGGCGGCTTCCGGGTCCTACGCTTCCTACGCAACCTTGGCGCCGCGCTCGAGCAGCAGCGCCTTCAGCGCGCTGCGATGGCACCGGTTCTCGTCCTCGCAGTAGCAGCCCACCGAGAAATTCGCGGTTTGCGAAAGCGCCGCCAGCAGGTCGAGCGAGCGGCTGGCCTCGGGTGCGCCCATCTCCCGCCGATAGGCGCCGAAGAAGCGGTCCCAGTCGCGCTGCGTCTGCGCGGCCTGTGCGAGCTTCATGGTCGCCGGCGACGGCGCGAGATTCGGGTACCAGACGTCGTACCAGTCGCGCCGGGAGAACTCCGCGCGTGGCACGCCCCGCGGCGGGCGCCTCACCGTGCCGATGCGCAGCCCTTCGTCCCGCACCCGCGGGGTGCCGAGCCGCACGATGCGGACGGTCACGATGTCCCCGCCAGCGAGCCGACGCGCATCAGCGCCGCGTGAACCTGGATCGCCGCCCAGGCATCGTTGGCAGCGTACTGGAGCTGGCGGTCGTCCAGCCGTCGGTTGGACCAGTTCGAGGTTCCGATGCGCTTGGACTTCACCAGCCGGCGATTGAAGAGCACCGCGATTGCAGCCTTGACACCGATCGAGCGGCGATAGCCGAGGGCGCGGAACACGGTGTCCAGGTCCAGCACCGCGACCGGCTCGATGCCGAGCCGGCCGCGGATCTGGGTGCGATCGCCGTCGAGCCCGAACCCGACCTTGGTCACCGCATCGGAAGTGATCAGCGAAGCGACCACCTCGCTCACGCCGTCGGCGTTCAGCTGGAATACCCAGGCCTCGTCGAGCGTGGCGAACTGGACGACATGCGGTCCTTCCGAGCGCTCGCCACGCACGAAGGTCGGGCGCGACTCGGTATCGAAGCCCAGATGCGTCTCGCCGGCGAGCGCGGCATGCGCATGCCGCGCCTCGTCCCGGCTGGCCACCAGCCGGATGCGCGACGGATCGATGCCGGGAAAGGGGGCGAGCTCGCGGATCGCTTCCGGCGGCGGCACCGCGAGGCGCGGCCCGGATGGCCCGGACGGCCCGGGTGACCTGGCCTCCTGTCGGCGCTCGGTCACTTGCCTGCCCGATGCCCCGAGAGCGCGGTGTAGACGCCGAGGCCGATGAAGACCGAGGCGCTCAGGTAGCGTCCGGCCCGCTCGAGCAGGCCATGGCCGGGCACTGGCCGAGAGCCTGACGAACGCCACCACGCGAGCCGGCTCGCGGCAAGCACGTAGGCGGCGTCGGTCAGCGCCGCCACCGCGATGAAGACGCTCGCGAGCAGGACGCCCTGCAGCATCGGCGAGGAGGACGCATCGATGAACTGCGGCAGGAACGCGGCGAAGAAGAGCGCCGTCTTGGGGTTGAGCAGCGCGACCAGGAAGCCGTCGCGGAACACCGCCCCGGCGCTCGGCGGCGACGCGACCATGCCGATCTCACCGGAAGGTCGCGACCGCAGGGCCTGGATGCCCAGGTAGACCAGGTACGCCGCGCCGGCGAGCTTGACCGCCGTGAACGCGAGCGCGGAGACCGCGAAGAGCGCGGCAAGCCCCAGCGAGGCACCGACCGCATTGCCGAGGTTTCCCAGCGCGACACCGGCGAGCGAGGCGAAGCCTGCCCGGCGGCCGTGCGCCAGCGTTCGGGTGAGCAGGTAGACCACCGCCGGCCCCGGGGTGACGGCGAGCACCACGCTCGCGAGAAGGAAGGCGCCCGACACCGCCACCGGCCCCTCAGCCGATCGGGTGCGCCGGCGAGGCGCCCATGCGCCGCCACAGCTCGGCGGTCACGCCATAGTGCTGCTCGAGCAGGCGATGGTCCGTGAGGCCCACTGCCTCGCGCTGGACGACGAACTCCCAGAGCGCCTGCACCGCCTGGTCGCGCAGCAGGATGCGCTCGCGGGTCGTCTCCTGCCCGCAGGCGAGCAGCGCCGCCATGCAGTCGCGCAGCCGGCGGCCAGCGACGCCCAGGGAGGCAGCCGTTTCCTCGCGCACCGCGAGGCGGATATGGTCGTCGATGTCGACCCCATCGCGCCTGCCGCGTCCCTTGGGTCCGGAGCCGCCGGCACCGCGCCTGCCCCGGGCGTTGCCGAGCGCCCCCCCGGCGAAAGCGCGACGCACCACGGCGAGCGCGGCGAGCCGCTCCCGCGTGCGCTCGCCCGCGCGACCGGGCATGCGGGCCGCATGGCTGGCGGGTGCGGATTCCGGCGTATCGTCCATGTTCCAGCTGCTCTCTGCTCGATCGGAAACCGGCAGGCCCCTGGGCCCGCCGGATCCGGCGCTCGACCGATACGGTAGCACGCGCACGGCCCGGCAAGCGCCCGGACGCGCCGGCGCCCCCGGGCCGCTCACCGGCTCGGAGGCTCCCCCGGACCCGGCCCGAAAGGATTGAAGCCGAAGCCGCCGTCCATCTCGATCTTCACGTCGGCCGGGTCGATCTTGGCTTCGGCGCCCTTATAGTGGGTGACCAGGCCGGGGAAGGCGAGCACGACAGCCACCATCACCAACTGGATCACGATGAAGGGAATCGATCCCCAGTAGATCTGGCCGGTGGTGACGCGGGCGATGCGCCGGCCGGTCACCCGGTCGCGGAAGTCCTCGTGCGGCGCGACCGACCGAAGGTAGAAGAGCGCAAGGCCGAACGGTGGATGCATGAACGAGGTCTGCATGTTGACCGCCAGCAGGATGCCGAACCAGATGAGGTCGATGCCCATCTTGTCCGCAACCGGGCCGAGCAGAGGGACCACGATGAACGCGAGCTCGAAGAAGTCGAGGAAGAAGGCGGCGACGAAGACGAACACGCTGACGAAGATGAGGAAGCCGAGCTCGCCACCCGGCAGGCTCACCAGCAGGTGCTCCACCCAGAGGTCGCCGTTCACACCGCGGAAGGTGAGAGCGAACACCGTCGAGCCGATCAGGATGAAGATCGCGAAGCAGGTCAGCCGCGTCGTGGAATCCATCGCCTGGCGCAGCAGCTTCATCGAGAGTCGCCGCCGCGCGAGGCCCATGACCAGCGCGCCCACCGCCCCCATCGCGCCGCCCTCGGTCGGCGTGGCCAGCCCGATGAAGATCGTGCCGAGCACCAGGAAGACCAGCGCCAGGGGCGGAATCATCACGAACGTGACCCGCTCGGCGATCTGGGAAAGCAGGCCGAGGCGCAGCAGCCGGTTGGCCAGCGCCAGCACGAAAGCCGCGACGCCCCAGACCAGCACCGCCACGACGACCCGCTCGTCCACTGCGGTGGCTTCGCCGAGCAGCCGCGGCGTGACGAGCGCCGAGATCGCCGCCGAGACCGACATCAGCGCCACCAGGGAGGGCACCCCGTGGCCGCCGCCCGGCTCGACGAAGGTGCGCGCCTCGGGCGGAATCGCCGGCACGGCGGCCGGCCGCAGCAGGGCGACGATTGCAACGTAGAGCATGTAGGCGCCCGCCATCAGCAGGCCGGGCACGATCGCCCCCAGATACATGTCGCCGACCGATCGGCCGAGCTGGTCGGCCAGGATGATCAGGGTAAGCGACGGCGGGATCACCTGCGACAGCGTGCCGGAAGCCGCGATCACGCCGGTCGCGAGCCGGCGGTCGTAGCCGTAGCGCAGCATGATCGGCAGTGAGATCAGGCCCATCGAGATCACCGAGGCCGAGACCACCCCGGTCGTCGCGGCGAGCAGCGCGCCGACCGCGACCACCGCGAACGCCAGGCCGCCTCGCAGCGGGCCGAACAGCTGCCCGATTGTCTCGAGCAGGTCCTCGGCCATGCCCGAGCGCTCGAGCAGCAGTCCCATGAAGGTGAAGAACGGCAGCGCGAGCAGCGTATCGTTGGTGATCACGCCGAAGACCCGTTGCGGCAGGGCCTGGAACAGGGCCGGCGACAGCAGGCCGAGCTCGATGCCCACCAGGCCGAAGAAGATGCCGTTCGCGGCAAGGGCGAAGGCGACCGGATAGCCGAGCAGCAGGAACACGATCAGCGTCGCGAACATCACCGGCGCGAGGTTGGCGGCCAGGAACTCCATGTCAGCTCCCGGTTCCGGTTCCCGTCCCGCGACCCGCCGCCGGCGGCTGCCCGGCGCCGGGCGCGGCGGCCGCAGCCTGCTGCGCGATCTCCTCGGCGAACTCCTCCTCGGCAGTCCTGCCCTCGCGCCGCGTCGGGTCGGGCCCGAGACCCCGGAGAAACGCGGCGCACTTGATCAGATGCGACACCCCGGCTGCGATCAGCAGGCAGAACCCCACCGGGATCAGCAGCTTGACCGGCCAGCGGATCAGGCCGCCCGAGTTCGACGACGTCTCGTTGCTCACCCAGGAATCCCAGAACATCGGCCATCCGAACCACATGATCACCAGCGCCATCGGCATCAGGAAGAACAGGATCCCGAAGATCTCGATCCAGATCTGCTTCCGCTTGGACAGCTTCTGCGCGAGGATGTCCACGCGCACATGGTCATTCTTGAGCAGCGTGTAGCCGGAGGCGAGCAGGAACAGCGCGCCGAAGAGGTACCACTGCAGCTCCAGCCACGCGTTGGAGCTCGAATGCAGAAACTTGCGGCTGATGGCGTTGCCGGCGCTCACCAGGACCACCACCAGGATGAGCCAGGAGATGCTGCGGCCGACGGCGCCGTTGACGGCATCGATCAACCGGGACAGGGCGAGCAACCCGCGCATGTCGTATTCGTTTCCCTTGCGGCGCGCGGCCGCGTTCAGTGTTCGGCAGGCACGCGCCAGGGGGTGGCGTGCCGCTCCAACCAGACCAGTGCGCCGTAGAGCAGCATCCCCAACAAGGCGAGGATGAACAGGGCGGCGAAGACGCGCGGCGTGTCGAAGGTGCCCTGGGCGCTCATGATCACATAGCCGAGCCCCCGCTGGGAAGAGACGAACTCACCGACGATGGCGCCGACGAGCGCGAGGGATATCGCCACCTTCATGCCGGCGATGATCGACGGCAACGCGCTCGGCAGCTTCACCTTGAAGAAGACGTCGTACCAGCGGCCGCGCAGCAC
>JAEWEW010000091.1 GCA_023389175.1 Pseudomonadota bacterium
CACTTACTTTCTCATAGAGCCGTCCAGTCATGTCATCCACCGGGCAGAGTGCCGAGTCCGTCCGTCAGGCCCTGGCGATAGCGAAACGCGGCGCCGACGAGTTGCTGGTCGAGGAAGACTTCGTTCGAAAGCTGGAGCGCCACGAGGCAACCGGGGAGCCGCTGCGGATCAAGCTCGGCCTCGACCCGACCGCACCGGACCTGCATCTCGGCCACACCGTGGTGCTGAACAAGATGCGGCAGCTGCAGGACCTGGGGCACCGGGTCGTCTTCCTGATCGGCGACTTCACCGCGTCGATCGGCGATCCGTCAGGGCGCAACAGCACGCGGCCGCCGCTCACCCGCGAGCAGATCGAGGCCAATGCGCAGACGTACTTCCGGCAGGCGAGCCTGGTGCTGGACCCCGGGAAGACCGAGATCCGCTACAACTCCGAATGGAGCGACCCGCTGGGAGCGCGCGGCCTGATCCAGCTCGCGTCCCGGTACACGGTGGCCCGCATGCTGGAGCGCGACGACTTCAGCAAGCGCTACAAGGGCGGGCTGCCGATCGCGGTCCACGAGCTGCTCTATCCGCTGATGCAGGGCTACGACTCGGTGGCGCTGAAGTCGGACCTCGAGCTCGGCGGCACGGACCAGAAGTTCAACCTGCTGGTGGGCCGCGAGCTGCAGCGCGAGTACGGGCAGGAACCGCAGTGCATCCTGACCATGCCGCTGCTCGAAGGGCTGGACGGGGTGGAGAAGATGTCCAAGTCCAAGGGCAACTACGTCGGCATCACCGAGGATGCGAACACCATGTTCGCGAAGATCATGTCGATCTCCGACGAGCTGATGTGGCGCTACTACCTGCTGCTTTCCTTCCGCGATCTGGCCGCGATCGAGCGGTTGCGGATGGAGTGCGAGTCGGGACGCAACCCGCGCGAGGCGAAGGTGATGCTCGCGCGCGAGATCGTCGAGCGGTTCCATGACGGCGCGGCGGCCGCGGCGGCGGAGCAGGACTTCGACCTGCGGGCCCGCGGCGGCATTCCGGACGAGATTCCGGCGGTGGCCCTCGGCGGCGCGCCGCTCGCGATCACCGCGGTGCTGCGGGCCGCGAACCTGGTGTCGTCCGGTGCCGAGGCGGTGCGCATGATCGAGCAGCGCGGCGTGCGAATCGACGGCGCGCCGGTGACCGATCGCCAGATGAAGCTGCCCGCGGGCACGTTCGTGGCCCAGGTCGGCAAGCGGCGGTTCGCGCGGGTGACGCTGGCCGCGGGCGGCGCACCAGCGGCCGCGGCGACCGGCGGATCCGGGGCGACGGCCGGTCCCGCGGCATCCGCGGGCGGCTCGCGATGACGTCTCCCATCGCGTCCACCGGGCTCGAGCTCCTGCTGGTGCGCCACGGCGAGACGGAGTGGAACAGCCAGCGTCGCATCCAGGGCCAGCTCGACGTGCCGCTCAACGCAACCGGCAGGCAGCAGGCGCAGGCCCTGGCGGCGCGCCTGACCGGCATTGCAGTCGACGCGGTCTACGCGAGCGACCTCGCCCGTGCGCGGCAGACGGCCGAGCCGATCGCCGACGCGCTCGGTCTGCCGCTGCGCATCGACCCCCGCCTGCGCGAGCGCCACTTCGGCGCCCTGCAGGGCCGGTTCTACGAGGAGCTGCAGCGCGATGCGCCCGAGGTGCACGAGCGCATGCGGTCCCGTGACCTCGACTTCGACCTCGACGGCGGCGAGACGCTGCCGCGCTTCCATCGGCGCGTGTGCGACGTGCTGGCGGACCTCGCCGGACGGCATCCTCAGGGCCGCATCGTCGTCGTGAGCCACGGCGGCGTGCTCGACTGCGTCTACCGGATGGCGGGCACGATGCCGCTCGAGGCGCCGCGCAGCTGGAGCCTCTTCAACGCAAGCCTGAACACGCTTGCCTGGGCAGACGGCGCCTGCCGGGTGGTCGCATGGGGCGACGTGACCCACCTCGCGGCGCCGGCCGACGAGATCGAGACCCGATTGCTCAACTGAATCGCAGGAGTGCACCCATGTTCCACCGTTCCATGACGATCGCCAAGGCCGATCCCGAAATATGGCAGGCCATCCAGGGCGAGTGCCGCCGCCAGGAAGCCCACATCGAGCTGATCGCGTCGGAGAACTACGCGAGTCCGGCAGTGATGCAGGCGCAGGGCAGCCAGCTCACCAACAAGTACGCCGAAGGCTATCCGGGCAAGCGCTACTACGGCGGCTGCGAATTCGTCGACGTGGTCGAGCAGCTGGCCATCGACCGGGTCAAGCGGCTCTTCGGCGCCGCTGCGGCCAACGTGCAGCCGAATTCCGGCTCGCAGGCGAACCAGGCGGTGCTGATGGCGATGGCCAAGCCCGGCGACACGCTCCTCGGAATGTCGCTCGCGATGGGCGGGCACCTCACCCACGGCTCGCCGGTGAACATGTCGGGGAAGTGGTTCAACGTCGTCTCCTACGGGCTCAACGAGGCCGAGGAGATCGACTACGACCAGATGGAACGCCTTGCCCACGAGCACCGGCCGCGCATCATCATCGCCGGAGCGTCGGCCTACTCGCTGGTCATCGACTGGGCCCGCTTCGCCAAGGTGGCCCGGGACGTCGGCGCAACCTTCATGGTCGACATGGCGCACTACGCCGGCCTGATCGCGGCCGGCGTCTATCCCACGCCGGTGGGCCACGCCGACGTGGTCACCTCGACCACGCACAAGAGCCTGCGCGGGCCGCGCGGCGGCTTCATCCTCATGGCGCCCGACAACGAGAAGGCGGTCAATTCGGCGATCTTTCCCGGCCTTCAGGGCGGGCCGCCGATGCACGTGATCGCGGCCAAGGCAGTGGCATTCGAGGAAGCGCTGCAGCCGTCGTTCAAGTCCTACCAGCAGCAGGTGGTGGAGAACGCCCGCACGCTGGCCGAGACCCTGGTGGGTCGCGGCCTGCGCATCGTATCCGGCCGCACCGAATCGCACGTGATGCTGGTGGACCTGCGCGCGAAGGGGATCACCGGCAAGGACGCGGAGGCGGCGCTCGGCCGGGCGAACATCACCGTCAACAAGAACGCCATCCCGAACGACCCGGAGAAGCCGTTCGTCACCAGCGGCATCCGCGTCGGCTCGCCGGCGATGACCACCCGTGGCTTCGGCAGGGCCGAGTCGGAGCTGGTCGGCGAGCTGATCGCCGACGTGCTGGACAAGCCGCAGGACGAGACCAACCTGCGCCGGGTGCGGGAGAAGGTGGGCGAGCTGACTGCGCGCCATCCGGTGTATTAGGCACAGCGGGGGCGCCGCCAGCGGCCGATGGGTGAGTGGCGATCGCGCGAG
The DNA here is from genome assembly GCA_023389175.1 of Pseudomonadota bacterium. Classification (GTDB taxonomy): domain Bacteria; phylum Pseudomonadota; class Gammaproteobacteria; order Burkholderiales; family Burkholderiaceae_E; genus Lautropia. The sequence goes on from JAEWEW010000091.1 coordinate 3,304, forward strand.
CCGAGGGTCGGCAGCCGGGTTGCCCCATGGGAGGCCCGGTCGGTGCGGCGCAGCAACAATGCCATAATCAGGCATGCACTGCCCGTTCTGCAATCACGGCGACACGCAGGTGATGGAAACCCGGGTTTCCGAGACCGGGGACAGCATCCGGCGGAGGCGGCGCTGCGTCCAGTGCGACAAGCGCTTCACCACCTACGAGCGGATCGAGTTGTCGATGCCGGCCGTCGTGAAGAGTGACGGCACCCGGGTGGACTACGATCGCGCGAAGCTGGAGTTCTCGATGAGCCTCGCCCTGCGCAAACGCCCGGTGAGCAAGGAGGCTTTCGACAACGCGCTCGAGCGGGTCGAGGGCAGGCTCTTCAAGCTGGGGCTGAAAGAGGTGCCGAGCGCGATGATCGGCGAGGTGGTGATGGACGAGCTGCGCAAGCTCGACAAGGTGGCGTACATCCGGTTCGCGTCGGTCTACCGCAAGTTCGAGGATATCGAAGCCTTCGCCGACGCCATCAACGAGATCCGGCCGCCTCCTATCGAGCTGCCCGGCCATGTATAGCGACGCGGATCGCGCGCACATGACCCGCGCGCTAGTCCTCGCCAGGAAAGGGTTGTTCACGACCACGCCGAATCCGCGGGTCGGCTGCGTCATCGTCAAGGACGGCGACGTCGTCGGCGAGGGCTGGCATCGCCAGACCGGCGAGCCGCATGCCGAGATCCTGGCGCTCGCCCAGGCCGGCGGCCGCGCGCGCGGCGCGACGGTGTACGTCACGCTGGAGCCGTGCAGCCACCACGGCCGCACGCCGCCCTGCACCGACATCCTGATCGAGGCGAGCGTCGGCCGGGTGATCGCGGCGATGGAGGACCCGAATCCGGTGGTGAACGGGCAGGGCCTAGAACGGCTGCGCGCCGCCGGCATCGACGTGCGCTGCGGCCTGATGGCCCAGGAGGCGATCGAGCTCAATCGCGGCTTCGTCTCGCGGATGGCCCGCGGCCGTCCTTGGACCCGGCTCAAGATCGCGGCCTCGCTCGACGGCGTCAGCGCGCTTTCCGATGGCCGCAGCAAGTGGATCACCTCGGAAGCCGCGCGGGCCGACGGCCATCGCTGGCGGGCGCGTGCCTGCGCCGTGCTGACCGGCATCGGCACGGTCAAGGCCGACAACCCGGCGCTCACGGTACGCATGGTGCCGACGCCGCGGCAGCCGGTGAAGGTGCTGATCGATTCGCGCCTGGAGGCGAATCCCGCCGCGGAGATCTTCCACGAGGCGCGGGTGCTGGTGCTGCACGCGGTCCCCGAGGAATCGCTGGATCCGGCCCGCGCCGCCCGGCTCGAGGATGTCGGCTGCACGCTGGTCTCGCTGCCGGGGCCACGCGGCAAGGTGGACCTGGTTGCGGCCATGCAGGAGCTGGGCCGGCGCGAGTTCAACGAGGTGCATGTCGAAGCCGGTCACAAGCTGAACGGCTCGCTCGTCACCGCCGGCTGCATCGACGAGCTCCTGGTGTACCTGGCTCCCTCGCTTCTCGGGCAGGGCCGGCCGATGTTCGACCTGCCCGAAATCTCGGACCTGGAGCGCCGGGTGCGGCTCGACTGGATCGACATGGATCGCGTCGGCGAGGACCTGCGCCTGCGCGCGCGCCTGCCAGGCGCCGCGGCGCCGGGCTGAGGCGACGATGTTCACCGGCATCGTTGCCGCCGTCGGCAGCATCACGCGCATCGAGCCGCTCGGCACCGACGCCGGGCTGCGGGTGCAGGTCGAGGCGCCCATGCTCGGCATGTCCGATGTCGCCGTCGGCGATTCGATCTCGGTGCAGGGCGCCTGCATGACTGTCGTCGCGGTCCGGCCGACCGGCTTCGACTTCGAGGTGTCGCGGGAGAGCCTTTCGCGAACGGTGGGCCTGGATGCCCCGGGGCCGGTCAACCTCGAGAAGGCGATGCGACTGGCCGACCGGGTCGGCGGTCACCTGGTCTCCGGCCATGTGGACGGCGTCGGGCGAGTGGTGCGGTTCGAGCCGGCGGGTGAAAGCTGGGTGCTGGACGTGCAGGCGCCGCTCGCGATGGCGCGCTACCTGGTCTTCAAGGGTTCGGTCACGGTCGACGGCGTCAGCCTGACCGTCAACCGGGTCACCGACGTGCCCGACGGCTGCGTGATATCGATCAATCTCATCCCGCACACGCTCGCCGCGACGACGCTGAAGGCGCTGGTGCCCGGCTCCCGGGTCAACCTGGAGATCGACATGATCGCGCGCTACCTGGACCGCATGCGGGCGGTCGATGCCGCCGCAGCCGGTTGACCGCCCGATCCGACCGGCTTCCCGCGGATATCCCCGTTTCCGACCCGGCCGACTCGTACAATCCAGCCATGGCACTCGCACCCACTGCAGAGATCCTCGCCGACTTCAAGGCCGGCAAGATGGTGATCCTGATCGACGAGGAGGATCGGGAGAACGAAGGGGATCTGCTGCTCGCCGCCGACTTCGTCACGCCCGAAGCGATCAACTTCATGGCGCGCCATGCGCGCGGCCTGATCTGCCTCACCCTCACCGAGGAGCGCTGCCGGGAGCTTCGCCTGCCGCTGATGACGACGCTGAACGGCACCCGCACCGGCACCAACTTCACCCTGTCGATCGAGGCGGCGACGGGCGTGACCACCGGCATCTCGGCGGCCGACCGGGCACGCACCATCCAGGTGGCGGTCGCGCGCGACAGCCGTCCGACGGATCTGGTGCAGCCCGGGCATGTGTTCCCGATCATGGCCCGCGACGGCGGCGTGCTGGTCCGGGCCGGCCACACGGAGGCCGGCTGCGACCTCGGAACCCTCTGCGGGCTCACGCCGGCGGCGGTGATCTGCGAAATCATGAAGGATGACGGCACCATGGCGCGGCTGCCGGACCTGCTCGAGTTCAGCGAGCGCCACGGTCTGAAGATCGGCACCATCGCGGACCTGATCCACTATCGGAGCGCCAATGAGAGCCTCGTGGAGCGGCTGTACCGGCGCACGGTGAGCACCGAATGCGGCGAGTTCGAGCTGATGGTGTACCGTGACAAGCCCACGGGACAGCCGCACTTCGCCTTGTGCCGCGGGCCCATCCAGGCGGCCCGCGAGGCGCTGGTCCGGGTGCACGAGCCGCTTTCGCCGCTGGACCTGCTCACGCCGGATGGCGGGACCCATTCGTGGAACGTGCGCCGCGCGCTGGCCGAGATCGCGGCGCACGGCAGCGGCGTGCTGGTGATGCTGAACTGCGCCCTGGGGCCGGAGTCGGCCTTCGCCCAGGCCCGCGCCTGGTGCGAGCCGGACGCCGCGGACGACGGTGGTCGCTCCGGACGCCAGGTCTCGGGCGGCGAGGCGGTGGACCTGCGTACCTACGGTATCGGCGCACAGATCCTGCGGGACGTCGGCGTCGGCCGCATGCGCCTGCTCGCGCATCCGCGCCGCATGCCGAGCATGGCCGGCTTCGGGCTGGAGGTTACCGGCTTCTCGGAGGACGACGAAGCCGGCGGCCCAGCCCAGGGGCGGGAGCAGGGCAGGCCCGCGACCCTGCCTGCCATTCACGAGATCGGACAGCACTGATGAAA
>JAEWEW010000122.1 GCA_023389175.1 Pseudomonadota bacterium
GAACGCGGCGCTGCGGGCGACCGCGCAACGGCTGCGGTCGGCATCCGGCGCGCTGATCGAGGCCAATCGGCTGGACCTGGCGGCGGCGCGGGCGGCGGGCCAGGATGCAGCCTTCGTCGATCGTCTCGCCCTGGACGAAGCGGCGATCGACCGCATGGCGCAGGGACTCGAGCAGATCGTGGCGCTGCCGGATCCGGTCGGCGAGGTCTCCGAGGTGCGGGAGCAGCCAAGCGGCATCCGCGTCGGCCGCATGCGCGTGCCGCTCGGCGTCGTCGGCATGATCTACGAGTCGCGTCCGAACGTGACCATCGACGCCGCCGGGCTCTGCATCAAGTCCGGCAATGCCAGCATCCTGCGCGGCGGCTCCGAGGCGATCCACAGCAACCGGGCGCTTGCCGGGATCATCCGCGACGGGCTGGTGGAGGCGGAGCTGCCGGCCGACGCGGTTCAGCTGGTGGCGACCACCGATCGCGCCGCGGTCGGCCGCCTGATCTCCAGCCCGCAGTGGGTGGACGTGATCATCCCGCGCGGCGGCAAGTCGCTCATCGAGCGCGTGTCCCGCGAGGCGACGGTGCCGGTGATCAAGCACCTCGACGGCGTGTGCCACGTCTATGTGGACGAGGCGGCGGACGTCGAGATGGCGATCCGCATCGCGGACAACGCCAAGACCCAGCGCTACGCGCCGTGCAACACGATGGAGACGCTGCTCGTCGCGCGCGCGGTGGCGCCGGCGGTGCTGCCGCCGCTTGCGCGGATCTACCGGGACAAGTCGGTGGAGCTGCGGGCGGACGAGGCTACGCGGGAGCTGCTCGCCGCCGAAGGCATCGCCTGCAATCCGGCATCGGAGGACGACTGGCGCGCGGAGTACCTCGCGCCGATCCTCGCCATCCGGATCGTCGACGGGCTGGACGCGGCGATCGAGCACATCACCCGGTATGGCTCCAGCCACACCGACGCCATCGTCACCAACGACCATGCCAACGCGATGCGCTTCCTGCGCGAGGTGGACTCGGCCTCGGTGATGGTGAACGCATCCACCCGCTTCGCCGACGGCTTCGAGTTCGGGCTCGGCGCCGAGATCGGCATCTCCACCAACAAGCTGCACGCCCGCGGGCCGGTGGGGCTGGAGGGCCTGACCTCGCAGAAGTTCATCGTCTTCGGCACCGGCCAGATCCGGACCTGACGGCCGGCGACCCCCTCGACCGGTCCTCATGTCCTACCTGTGGGTCAAGACCGCGCACATCGTCCTCGTGACCAGCTGGTTCGCCGGGCTCTTCTACCTGCCGCGCATCTTCGTGAACCTTGCGATGGTGGCGAAGGACTCCCTGGCCGAGCGGGAACGCCTGATCCTCATGGCCCGCCGCCTCTATCGGTTCATGCTGCCGCTCGCCGCGCTGGCGCTTGCCACCGGGCTGTGGCTCTGGCTTGGCGAGGGCATCGGACGCGGCCCGGGCAGCGGCTGGCTGCATGCGAAGCTCGCCCTCGTCCTGCTGCTGGTGGGCTACCACCATGCCTGCGGCCGGCTGCTGCGCCGATTCGAGCTGGGCCACAACCGCCACCGCGATCGCTGGTACCGGGTGTTCAACGAGCTGCCGGTGCTGCTGCTGGTGGCGGTGGTGGCGCTGGTGGTGGTGAAACCGTTCTAGAGCGCTCTCATGAAGACGATCGACTACTACTTCTCACCTTCCTCGCCCTGGACATACCTCGGTCACCAGCGCCTGGTCGCGATCGCGGCGAAGCACCAGGCCGCGGTGCGGCCGATGCCGATAGACCTCGGCGGGCGGGTCTTTCCCGGCTCCGGCGGGCTGCCCCTGCCGCAGCGCGCGCCGCAACGCCAGGCCTACCGGCTGGTGGAGCTGCGCCGCTGGTCCAATTACCTGGACATCCCGCTCAACCTGCAGCCGCGCCACTTCCCGCCGAAAGGCCATGATGCCGCACGGCTGATCATCCTCGCCGACCTGCAGGCAGGCAGCGATGTCGCCATGACGCTCGCCTTCGCCATCATGCGGGCGCTGTGGGCCGAGGAGAAGGACACCGGTGACGTTGCCACGCTGGCCACGCTGGCGGACCAGTGCGGCCTGCCCGGCGCGCGGATGGTCACCGAGCTTGCCGCCGCGGATGCGCGCTACGCGCAGTACACCGACCAGGCGATCGAGGCGCAGGTGTTCGGCGCCCCGTGGTACACCTATCTGGGCGAGCCATTCTGGGGCCAGGACCGGCTGGAGTTCCTGGACCGGGCCCTGGCGACCCCGGCTTGAGCGGTCCCGGCAACCGCCTGCGCGGGCTGCGGCGCGGCGACGGGTCGGGAGGCGTCGAGGCACCGCCGCCCCCGCCGCCCCCTCCGCCGCCGCGACTGTCACGATCGGCACCGCCGCGGGCGGCGCGCTCAGGCACGACCCGGCCGCCCTCGTTCGACGGCTGCTTCTGCCCTTGCCCACGGGGCCTCGAACCGGCACTTGCCGTCGAGCTCGCCGCCGCCGGCGCCCGCGACGTGAGCCCGCTGCCCGGTGGCGTGCGCTGCCGCGGGTCGCTCGAGACGGCCTATCGGATCAACCTGCACTCGCGCATCGCGAGCCGGGTGCTGCTGCAGGTCGCTGCCGGACGCTATCGCAGCGAGGATGACCTCTATCGCCTCGCGCACGGCCTGCCCTGGGAAAGCTGGTTCGACAGCCGCCACACCCTGCGGGTCGATACCACCGCGATCCGGTCGCCGCTCGCAAGCCTCGCCTTCGCGACGCTGCGCATCAAGGATGCGATCGTCGATCGCATGCGGGAGAAGACCGGCGCGCGGCCCTCGGTCGACACGGCGAATCCGGATGTGCGGGTGCAGCTCTTCCTGCAGGCGGGCGACGCCGTCCTGTACCTGGACCTCTCCGGCGAGCCGCTCTTCAAGCGCGGCTGGCGCGCCGATGCCGGCACCAAGGGCGAGGCACCGCTCAAGGAAAACCTCGCCGCCGGGCTGCTCGCCCTGGCGGGCTGGGAGCCGCGCCTGCCGCTCGTGGACCTTTTCTGCGGCGCCGGCACCATCGTGATCGAGGCAGCCCAGATCGCCTGCGCCCGCCCCCCCGGCTTCGCGCGGCGCTTCGGGGTGGAGAACCTCTCATTCCACCAGCCGGCCCTCTGGCAACGGGTGCGCGACGAGGCACAGGCGACGATGGATGCCACCGCGCGGCGGATCGCGGCCGGCGAGCCGGTCCGGATCGGCGCGAGCGACATCGATGCGCAGGCGGCCGCGATGACCCGCGCCAACCTGGCGCGCGCCGGCATCCCCGCGGAACTGGTGCGGATCGCGGTGCAGGATGCGGCGGCCGCCGCGCCGCCGTGGC
>JAEWEW010000139.1 GCA_023389175.1 Pseudomonadota bacterium
GGCGGTGGAGGCGGTGGAGGCGGCGGTGGAGGCGGTGGAGGCGGCGGTGGAGGCGGTGGAGGCGGCGGCGGCTGCACCGCGACCTGCCTCTCGATCGCCACACCGGTGTTTCCTGCGATGTCGGTAGCATCCGCGCGGAGGGTGGTCGTCCCAATCGGCACCTGCGCGGCCATGAAGTCCACCGTCCATGCGCCCGAGGCCAGGTCCGCGGTGGTCGTGGTGACGACATTGCCCCAGCTGACGCGGACATCGGCCCCGGGCTCGGCCAGGCCGCTCACCTGGACGCCGTTCTGCCGCTCGGCCAGGGTCACGCCGCCGTCCAGCTCACCCGCGGCGATGATCGGCGCCCCGGGGGCCACCCGGTCCACGATCACGTCGCGCTGGGCATTCGAGACGTTGCCGATCGCGTTGACCGCGCTCGCGGTGATGGTGAAGTTGGCACCCGCGGGATCGCTGCTGACCGGCACCTCCGGCGCGGTGAAGATGACCGACCAGTTCCCCGCTTCGTCAGCGACCGCCGGCTTGACGACGCCCTGCCATACGACGGTGACAGAAGCGTTCGCTTGCGAGATGCCGCCCACGGTGACCCCGGCAGCCTCCGCCGCGTTGACCCGGTCGTCGTTCGCGACCACGCCGATCGACAGCGGGAACGAGCCGGTGTTGACCGTGACGGTCGCCTGCGCCGCGACGGCGCTGTTGCCCGCGATGTCTCGCGCCACGGCCGTGACCGGCGCCGGTCCGTCGTCCGGTATCTCGGCGCGCGAGAAGCCGACCTGCCAGCGGCCGTCGTCGCCCACCGCCGCGATCTTGCTCGATTGGCCCCAGGTCACCACGACGCTGCCGCCGGGCTCGGCGCTGCCGGACACCACCACGCCGCTGTTCTTCTCGGGCGCCGTCACGATGTTGTCGCTCGCGACCGGGTCGATGATCGCGCGCGCCGGCGGCGTGTCGTCGTAGGTGAGGGTGTAGAGCGGCAGGCTCACGAACGGTCCGCCATCGATGCTCTGGCTCACCCGCACGGTGCTGGTGTCGGGCAGTCCGCCGGCCGGTAGCGCGCCTTGGGCCGGCACGTCGACGCCGAGGTCGATCCGCCAGGTGAAGTCGGCGCCGACCGTGGTGATGTAGCCGACGTCGGGGGAGCCGTCACCGTCGCCGTCGAGCTGGACGAGGATGCGTGCCCCCGGTTGGCCCTCGCCGGTGATCACCGGCGTGCGCGTGTTGACGAAGGCGGCGCTGGTCACCTTGAGCTCCGCATCCGGAGTCCGTGGCTGGCCGCTGACCGCGGTGGGCGACGAATCCCCGCCACCGCCGCCACCACCGGCGGCGAGCCCACCGACCGCGATCGCGCCTGCCCCATAGAGCGCCGGGCGCCAGTTCATGTCGTCGCCGACACCGGCATAGGTCTGCGGCTCGAAGGTCGGGTCGTACAACACGAAGGAGCCGTCCGACAGCGCACCGATCGGCCGGGTGGCGGCGTCGATGGTGATCGGCTTGCCGCTGGAGGTCTCGATGCGAACCTCGCAGGCACCAGGAGCGCCGCAAATCGCATAGTAGCCGGGAAGCTCGATGCGGGCCGGTTCGCCCGCCGAGCGCAGGCCGTCGATCACCAGGTCGCCGTCTTCGCGACGCACCTCAATGGCGGCGGCCGTCAGGCCGCTCTCGTCGTCGACGATGCGATAGGTGGCGGAGCCGTCGACCGGAATGCGGTTGGTGCCCTGTGCGAGCGGCGTCCGCGAGACGGTACCATCGGCATGATGCGACTCGAGCACCAGCGCCATTGGATCAACCGGGGAAACGTCAGTATGCAGGATCGATGATAGCGATGAGCAGCGCGGCGGCGGCGGCGATGCCCCTCAGGCCTGCTCAAGCAATCGAAGGCCGACGTGTCCATCATCGGAGTCAACACTGTGCCATCGGGCGGCCTGGCATTGCCCAAAGCCCGCTGGCAAGATCGCGCGCTTGCGGTCCTACTGCCCCGGCCGATCAACCGAGAGGCGCGCTCCAGCCCCTGTCATCAAGCATCAGCGCATCCAGTGAGGTGACGGCCGAGGGCATCCCGCTGGAGACCGCTGCCGGACTTCCAGGAATCGCAAAGCCATCCGGAAGCAGGTTGTCCGATGAAGTGGTGAGCGCATCGACATCCAGCGTCGACAGAACGGGGGACGAAACGGGCGCGGATAGCCTGGTGTTGCCCGCCGGATCGACCGCTGTCGCCGTCACGATCACTTCGCTCGTGCCCGATGGGACGGACAAGGGGCCAACATTGGCCGTCCAGGTGGTTCCGGTCACGAGAGCTTGAATCGGCAGCGCGGTACCGCCAGGCGAGAAGCTGACATTGACCGAAACGGCGGTTCCGGCTTCGGTGGTGCCGGATATCGCGAAGCCCAGACTCTGCTCGATTGGTTCGATCGCCCCGTCGGAAACATTGCCGACGACCGGCACGGCGGGCGGCGTAACGTCGACCAGCACACCGCGACTGTTCGACGCTCCGCCCACGACCCCGGGGATGGTGGCCACCACCGTCGTACTCCCGTCCCCGGGTACCTGGTCGGCCGGAACGACCGCCGTCCAGTTGGTCCCGGTGATCTGCGCTTCCCCGCTGAAAGATCCCCACTGCACCGACACGCCGCCGACCCCGACCTGGATCGTACCTCCCAATGTGACGCCATCCGCGCGCTCGACGGCATTCACGATGTCATCGCCCTCAACCGTATTGATGGTCGGCGCGGCGAAAGGCGGGTCCACCGTCACGGGACGGCTGGCCGGACTGCCGGCGTTGCCTGCGGCGTCGGTTGCGACCGCGGTCACGGTACCCGGCCCGGCGGGAGGGATCTCCCCAGGCGCGAACCCCACGCTCCAGTTCCCGTTGCCGTCGACCGTATCCTCCTTGCTGGTCGTGCCCCAGGTCACACGCACCGTGCTCCCCGCCTCCGCTGTCCCAGAAACAGCGACGCCATCGGTCCGTTCTAACACCGACACGATGTCGTCGCCCTCCACAATGCCGATGACCGGCGGAGCGGGTGGCGTGACGTCCACCGTCACCGGCAGGGATGCGAAGATCTCCGGCGACCCGACGATCGCGGCGACCACGTTGGCGGAGGTGCTCGGAACCTGGGCCGCCGGCACGGTGACGCTCCAAGTGCCGCCGGACACGGTGGCATCGGTGGTGGTGAAGCCTCCCCAGCTCACCACTACGCCGGGTGCCGCCGGGTTCACCGTCCCGCTCAGGACGACGCCCGCGTTGCGCTCGGCAAAGTTCACCACGTTGTCGCCCGCGACGGCAGCGATCGTCGGCGGCTGGAACGGCTGCTGGATGAAGACCTGCAACGATGCAGGATCCCCAGGGTTTCCCACCGCGTCGGTCGCCCGCGCGGTGATGGTCGTGTTCGCGCCGGGGCTCGCAACCGTCGGGAGCTCGCTGCCCGCGAAGCCGACCTGCCAGTTGCCCACCGCATCCGTCAAAACCTGCCGGGTGGCGCTACCCCAGGTGACGCTGACATTGGCGTTAGGCTCGGCGCTGCCGGCAACCACGACCCCGCCACCGCGCTCCGCCGGTGTGACGATGTTGTCGACCGCCACGTTGGCGATGAGCGGCGCGGCCGGCGCCTGCAGGTCCACGAACACGTTGCCGCCGCCCGAGGCAGCGTTGCCGACCGCGTCGCTGGCAACGATGGTGTAGCCAAAATTGCCACCAGCCGAGGGTGGAACCTCTGCGCCGCTGAAGTCGACGACCCAGCGGCCGTCGTCACCCACCGCAGCGCCTCGATCGATCCCATTCCACCTTAGTTGCACCGAGGCACCCGGGTCGCTGGTTCCCCGGAACGAGACAGTTCCCGAGTCGGCGATGCCTACGAAGCCGTTGACGCCGACCTCCCCCGCGACCGAATCGACGGCGAGCGACGGTGGCAGCGTATCGACGGTGACGGCGACCACCGCTGCCTCGGCAGCATTGCCCGCCTGGTCATGGGCTACGACGCTGATCGGTTGGCTGCCGTCTGCCGGTACCGCCGGCGCGGCAAAGGCCGCCTGCCAGACGCCTGTCGCGCTCACCGCTGCGGCCACCGACTGGCCGCCCCAGCTAACGACTACCGAGCCGTTCGGCTCCGATGTCCCGGAGACGACCACGCCGGCCGCCTTCTCCACGCCGTTGACGACGTTGTCGGTAGCGACCGCATTGACAACGGCAGGCGCGGGTGGAACGCCGTCGAACGAGAGGACGAATGGCTCCAGCGAGACCAGCCCTTGCGAGGTCTCCGAAGTGATGCCGATGGTGACGGCATCGGGCAGCCCACCCGGCGGCAGTGCGCCACTGGTCGGCACCGCCGTGGCTAGGTCGATCTGCCAGCGGAATCCGGTGTCGACGGTTGTGGCGTAGCTCACGTCCGGGGTGCCGTTGCCGTCGGTATCGATGCGCACCAGCACTTGGGAGCCGGGCTCGCCCTGGCCGACTAGTGTCGGAGTGCGGCTGTTGACGAACGGCGACCCGGTGTACTTGAGCGTGCCGTCGTTACGGCCCACGGGCGGCCCTCCGCCGCCGTCGCCGCCACCGCCGCCTGCGGCCAGCCCGGCGATCGCGATCGCCCCAAGGCCGTACCAGGCGATACGGGGATCGAAGCTGCCCTGGTCCGGTGGCGGCGCGGGTGGTACGAAGGACGGGTCGTACAGCACGAACGAGCCGTCGGCAAGGGCGCCGATGGACGAGGTGGCAGGCGTGACTGCCACAGGGGCGGAAGCGAGCGACGACTGGACTTCGAGGGTGCACGGGCTGCCCGCGCTGCACAGCGTGTAGAACTCCGCGAACTCGACCGTCATCCGCCCGTCGGTTGAAGGCAAGCCGTCCACGACGAGGCTGTTGTCGATCCGCTTGACCGTGATGCCCTCGGGCGCGAGACCCGTCTGATCGTCGTAGACGCGGTAGACATCACCAACCCGGACCGTGAACCGGTTGTTGCCCGGCTGCAGCCGTATGCGCGATAGCGGTCCTTCCGCCGGCTTGATCTCGAGAGTCAGTGCCATGTTGCTGCGCCCGTTCGTTGCGCTGCTATGGTACCGACCCCCGAGGGATCAGGGACGCTCAGGCATGCGGCTGTTCGATCGGCAGCAAACTCGAAGCGACGCCTGCCGGCGACCAGCCGGCATCCATGCTGGTCGACCCGATCCCCGGATCCGCGCCGCTCGCCGAGGCCTCCCCCGTCAGTGCAGCGATGCCGATCGGATCCGACGGCGAGGCGCCGGCTGGCAGCAGCGTGATCGTGAAGATCACCGGGGGGGCCACAGTGGTGTTTCCGGCGGAGTCGGTCACGGTCACGGTAGCGGACCCGGCCCCTGGGAGGCCGCCCGTGAATACGGCGCCGGTTGTCCATGAACCATCCGGCGACGCGATGACCGGCGTGGAGGTGGCGGCGCCGATGGTCACCTGCACGCTGCTGCCGGCTTCAGCACTTCCGGGTCCCCCGGCCACTCCGAACTGCTGGCCGAAGAAGACGGCGTTGTCCGCATCGACGACCGCGCCAGCCGCTGGCGCTGGGGGCACGGTGTCGATCGTGACATCGCGAACCACCTGGCTCGTATTGCCCAGGAGATCGGTTGCCACAACGGTGGCAGGCACCACCACGCCGGGGCTCGGCGCGAGTGCGAACGGCACAGTGGACCAGTTGCCTGCACCGTCGACCACCGCTGCCTGCGCAAGGCCGCCCCACGCAACGCTGACCGATGCTCCCGCTTCGGTCGTGCCGCTGAAGGTCGCTCCCGCGAGCCCTTCCTGGGCATTGATGATGTTGTCTCCTGCAACCGCGGCCACGGCCAACGGGGGCGGGGTGACATCCACCGTTATCGCGGCGGGACCGGTGAACGGGGCCGATTCGTTACCTGCCGCATCCCTCGCCACTGCAGAGACGGTATGGGTACCGTCTGCCGGCAGGTTGGCGGACGAAAAGACTACCGTCCAGCTACCCGCGGCATCGGCATTGCCGTTCGCTACCCGACCGCCCCAGGTCACCCTGACGACCGCGTTAGGGTCGTTGACAGTGCCGGTGACTGCAACCCCGCCGCCAAGGGCGTCGGACGAGGTGACGACATTGTCTGCGGACACCGGCCCGATGGCGGTCACCGTCGGCGCCACCGTGTCGATCGCCACCTGGCCGGCGATCGCGTTGGTGTTCCCGATGACATTGGTCGCGGCGATCTGGTACGGCACGTTTCCGGCCGGTACCTGCGGTATCTCAGCCGGCGCGATTGCCACCTGCCACGCTCCGGAAGCGTCTGCTGTCACCGGCGCCTTGGCGGCTCCGTTCCAGGACACGGAGACCGTGCCGTTCGGATCCGTCCTGCCCGTGATCGTGATGCCCGTCGCCGCGTTGCCCGCGTTGATCGCGCTGGTTCCGGCAATGATGTCGAGCAACGCTGGCGCGGTGTTGACCGTGACATTCGCCTGCGCCGGTGCAGAGTTGTTCCCTGCCAGATCCTGAACCACGGCGGTGATGGTGGTCGGGCCGTCACCAGGAATGGACGCGGCATCGAAGCCTGGTGTCTGCCAGTTGCCGCTCCCATCCGACACTGCGGTGCGAACCTGAGAGCCCCAGCTGACGGTGATGGTTGCGCCCGGCTCCGCGGTGCCGGCCACGGCAACACCGCTCGATTTCTCCGCAGCGTTTACCACGTTGTCGGCCGCGACCGCCGCGATGATGGCAGGCCCCGGCGGCACGCCGTCGTAGGTGAGCACGAAGACATCGAGGCTGGTGTTGCCCTGGTCGGTCGTGGATGTGACGCTGACGCTGCTTGTATCCGGCAGGCCGCCCTGGGGCAGCGCGCCACTCTCCGGTGCCGCGGTGGCCAGGTTGATCGCCCATTTGAAGTCGCCGCCGACCGTGGTGGCATAGACGACGTTCGGGACGTTGTCGCCATCGGTGTCGATGCGGACCGTGATGCGCGCGCCGGGTTCGCCTTCGCCGGCGATGACCGGCGTGCGGCTGTTGACGAAGGGCGAGCTGGTGAGCTTGAGCGTACCGTCCGAGCCACCGCCACCACCACCGCCGCCACCCCCGCCGCCGCCGCCGGCGGCCAGCCCGAGCACCGCGGCGCCGCCGATGCCGTAGACGGCGTACTTGAGCGCGGTGTTGTCCGTGAGCGAAGGCTCGGCCGGCGCCGTCTGCGCGAAGTCGCGGTCATAGAGCACGAACGCGCCATCGGACAGCGCCCCGATCGGCTGCGTGCCCGGGGTAACGGTGACCGGCGCGCTCTGCGGCCCGCTGTCGACCGTGAGCGCGCATGGACTGCCCGCGCTGCAGACGCTGTAGAACTCCGGGAGCTCGACGGTGGTGGGGGGCACGTTGCCCTGCGCCGCGTCCAGTCCGTCCACCACCAGGTTGTTGTCGACGCGCTTGACCGCGATAGTCTCGGGCGTCACACCGGTCTGGTCGTCGAAGATGCGGTACGTGTCGCCGAGGCGGACGGTGAAGCGATTGTTGCCGGGCTCGAGCCGGGTGCGCGACACCAGGCCGTCCGCGGCCGTGATTTCAATGAAGAGGGCCATTGGGGCTCCGCCGGTGCTGGATGCAGGATGGTAGCGAAGTCCCGCCGCACGAGTCGGCAGCGCCTGGCGTGCCCTTACAAGTCATAACAGAATTGCGCACCGCCCCCGCATGCGGTCCCGGTAGGCAAGAGAAAGCCCTGCGGATGCAGGGCTCGGACACGAGAGGGACGGGCGGCGGCGCGGCAGCGCGGGCGCCGCGCCGCCTCGGTCATGCGTAGGCGGACAGCGTGTCCTTCATCTTCTTCAGCGCCTTCGCCTCGATCTGGCGGATCCGCTCGGCGGACACGCCGTATTCGTTGGCCAGCTCCTGCAGGGTCACCGTGCCGCCCTCGTCGTCGTCGCGCAGCCAGCGCGACTCGACGATCCGGCGGCTGCGGGGATCCAGCGAGGAGAGCGCCTCGGAGATGCCCTCGGTCTGCATGCGATCGTCCTCCAGGCTTTCGAGGATCTCCGTGGGGTCGCTGTCCGAAGCGACGAGGTAGGAGATCGGCGCATAGTCGTCGTCGCCGTCATCGACGGAGGGCTCGAGCGCCATCTCGTGGCCGCCCATGCGCATCTCCATCTCCACCACGTCTTTCTCGCGGACGTTGAGCTGCTCGGCGATCTCCGTGACCGCCTCCGGCGAGAGGGTCGCGTGGTCCTTCTTCAGCGAGCGCAGGTTGAAGAAGAGCTTGCGCTGCGCCTTGGTGGTGGCGAGCTTGACCAGGCGCCAGTTGCGCAGGATGTACTCGTGGATTTCGGCCTTGATCCAGTGGATCGCGAAGGAAACCAGCCGGACGCCGCGCTCGGGGTCGAACCGCTTGACGGCCTTCATCAGGCCGACGTTGCCTTCCTGGATAAGGTCGGCCTGCGGCAAACCGTATCCGAGGTACTGACGCGAGATCGACACCACCAGGCGCAGGTGCGACATGACCAGCGCGCGGGCGGCATCGAGGTCGTTGTGCTCGCGCAGCCGGCGGCCATGGTCGGCCTCCTGCTCCGCGGTCAGCAGCGGCAGCCGATTGACGGCCGAGATGTAGGCGTCGAGATTCCCCAGCGCGGGCACCGCTGCCATGATGCCGGCATTGGGGCGGGTAACAAGTGCAGTCGTTGCGCTCATTCAGGGGCTCCTCGTTCCGGTTTTACCACCCGGTTAATGACTCACGGGTCAAATATTAGCACTCGCACGACCGGAGTGCCAGTAGATTCTGCCAATCGGAAGAATTGACTGGACCAATCAGAGTCGAGTTCATGATTATTGTCCCGGTCGACCTTCCGCCGGAATGGCAAAACCGGATCGGATGCAACCAGCGGGCCTGAGGCATCCCGAGAGAGGGCCACCGGAGCCGCGCGAGTCTAGTACGCGTTGGGATCCCTGAAAGCCACCATGACGGTCTTGGCGATGATTTTCAAGTCCAGCCGCAGCGACCAGTGGCGCAGGTACTCCAGGTCGTAGCGGATGCGCAACTCCATCTTCTCGATGGTGTCGGTTTCGCCGCGCGCGCCGTTCACCTGGGCGAGGCCGGTGATGCCGGGCTTCACCTTGTGGCGGATCATGTACCCCTTGATCATTTTGCGGTACATCTCGTTGTGGGCGACCGCATGTGGCCGCGGCCCGACCACGCTCATCCGGCCCTGAAGAACGTTGAAGAACTGGGGCAGCTCGTCCAGTGAGGTCCGCCGCAGCAGCCGCCCGACCGGGGTGATCCGGTCGTCATGGCGGGTCGCCTGCCGCACGACGCTGCCATTCTCCTGCACCCGCATCGTACGAAACTTGTAGACGTTGATCTCCGAGCCGTCCAGCCCGTAGCGGCGCTGCTTGAAGATGACCGGCCCGGGCGAGCTCACCTTGATCGCGATCGCGATGGCGATCATGAGCGGCGTGGTGAAGACCAGGGCGACGGTGGCGATGAGCAGATCCGAGAGGCGCTTGAGCACCCCGGTGGTCCCATAGAAGGGCGATTCGCACACGGCCACGACCGGCAGGCCGCCGACCGAGTCCACCCGGGCCTGGATCAGGTCGAACATGAAGATGTCCGGCACGAAGTAGATCGAGGCGGTGGTGTCGCGCAGGTCCTCGAGCAGCCGCAGGATCCGCGGCTGGGATGCCATGGGCAGGGCAATGAAGATCTGGTCCACCCGGTTGGCGCGGACGAACTGGGCGACGGCGCTGAAGCCGCCGGCGACCGGTGCCTCCAGCACTTCGCCGAGCCGGTCGGGCGTCCGGTCGTCGAAGAAGGCCATGATCCGCGTCTGGGAGAGCGGATCCTCCTGGATCTTGGATGCGAGCGCCCGGCCGAGGCTGTTGGCAGCCACCACGATGGCGGTCTGCTCAGGCCGCAGCGCGACCAGCTTGCGCAGCACCAGCGGCGAAGCCCAGTGGGCCGAAGCCTGGACCAGCGGCGTGGCGATGATCCAGGCCGCGAGCACGTTCTGGTCGAACTGGCGCAGGGCGTCGATCATCAGGCCGAAGAGCAGCAGTAGGCCGACCACCAGGCCCCAGCTGCCGAGCAGCTGGCGGATGAAGCCGGGCTGGTACATCCGAAACGGCACGTGGCCGGGATAAGTGAGCGAGAAGGCCAGCACCGCCAGCACCATCTCCTGCGCGCGCAGCGGCTGCCCGGCGGCGACGGTGGCGCCGAGCAGGCAGAGCACCGCGATCATCGGGTCCACGATCGACTTCACGAGCGTGAAAACGCTGCGGCTTCCGGTTCGGATCGGGACGATGGAAGAAGCCAAGGAGGTGCTGTTCGTTCCGCGCATCGACGCGTCGTGCTTGCTAGTTGACTTGTAGAAAAGCTGCTAACTTAGTGCGGGCACTGCGCCGAAGGAAAGACAACTGCACCGTTCCGGCCTGCCACTCAAGCCGCCAGGGGATTTCAAGCCGGCTTCGAATGAATGAGTGTCGCCCAAAGCCCGAACCGGCTGGGCGCACTTTTCCGCACTTCGCCATTTTTACGACAGGATCGTCATGAAACAAAACAATCGCTATCGAGATCGTGGTAGTAGGAGCGCCCGGTTATTGGTGCGGCTCGCCGGCGTGGGTGCTCTGAGCTTGACGAGCACGATGGCGGTGGCGCAAACCAGCCCGGTCTACAACGTCGGGCAGGACGCGCCCGACGGCGACGTAATCAGCCTTACGGCCGGACTCGGCATCACGCGCGACAGCAACGTCCTGCGCATTTCGGACGAATCCGACCCGAGGCCCTACGGCAGCGACAGCCGCGGCGACACTATCTTGAACGGTCGCCTCGGCATCGCCTTCGACCGACGCATCAGCCAGCAGCGCCTGCAGGCAAGCGCCCAGGTCCAGGGCTTCAAGTACAACGAGTTCGACGATTTCGACAACATCGGCTACGACGCCGGGGTCAACTACGACTGGGTCATCGGCCGGCCCTTCTTCGGGCGGCTCGGTGGCCGGGTCTATCGCTACCAGCCGGCGATCCAGGATCGCAACATCGGGCAGTCGGTGGTCGACCGTAACGAGGTCGAAAGGCAAACGCTGTACCTCAATGGCGGGATCCGCTTCACGCCTTCCTGGTCCGCGATCGCCGGCTGGGACCTGGAACGCCGCCGCAATACGTCGTCGCTCTATGAGGATTCGGACGCGGACTACAACTCGCTCGAAGCCGGGGCGCGCTACGCACCAGGCACGGGGCTCGAGGTTGATTTTGTCTATCGTAGAACGGATGGTGATTACAAGAACCTCCAGGTCAATGGCCCCGACGGCCTACCACTGCTCGGCGGCGCGCGCAGCAGCGACTTCAGCCAGGACGCGATCCTCGCCCGCATCTCATATCGGCCCACGGAGGACAGCCGCATCGCCGGCCGCATTGGCTACACCGACCGGGCCTACGACGTGGACAGCAGCCGTGACTTCAGCGGCATTACCACCGGCTTCGACATCGGCTGGGCCCAGAGCGGCGCGGTGCAGTGGCTGGTCTCCTTCGCCAGGGATATCGAACCCGACGATTCGGCGATCACCGCCACCTATGCCGACGCCCGGTCCTTCGCGATCCGGCCCACCATCCAGGCGACCGGCAAGATCCGCGTCATGCCCTTCTTCCAGTACATCGATCGCAAGTTCAAGGGCGAGGGCGGTGCGAACGAGCGCAAGGAGGACTTCCAGGCGTTGGGCGTGACGGTGGACTACGAGATCCGGCGCAACCTCAATGCGCTGCTCGACCTGCGTCGAGAGCAGCGCAACTCGAACATCGATATCCTCGACTTCGACGCGAACATCGTGTCGCTCGGCCTGCAGGTCCGTTTTTAGCCCATCCCCCGGTCACGGGGGATGGAATGCGAACCTCCATCACCCCGGAACCTCCTGAGACATCTTTCACGCGGCGACGCGGGCGCGGGCACTATGATCGACGGGATATCCGGTCATCGCCTTGCGGACGCCGTCCGTTTCGCTATGCATCGACCCGGAACTGCTCCGGACCGCCCCGAACTCTACGCACCATAGGATCGAACCCATGCTTCTCCAGCGCATGACGAAACTCTGGGTGACGCTGCTAGCGCTGCTCACCCTGTCGCTCGCCGCGCAGACCGCCGCGGCCCAGGGCGGCCGCAACGACTACACCCTCGGCCCCGGCGACGTCCTGCGGATCCAGGTGTTCCAGTCGCAGGACCTCACGGTTGAAGCCCGGATCTCCGAGAGCGGCGTCATCTCCTATCCGCTGCTTGGCGTGGTGAAGCTCGCCGGCCTGTCCCCGCAGCAGGCAGAGAATCTGATCGCGTCGCGGCTGAAGGAAGGCAAGTTCCTGCAGAACCCGCAGGTGACGCTCAATGTGCTGCAGTTTCGCAGCCAGCAGGTATCGGTGCTCGGCCAGGTGGCCCGGCCCGGCCGCTATCCGCTGGAGACGACCGGTATGCGGCTCTCCGAGATCCTCTCGGTGGCTGGCGGCGTCGCGCCGACCGGCGCGGATTCGGTGATCCTCATGACCACCCGGAACGGCCGTCCGCAGCGGCTGGAAATCGACCTGGTGGACATGTTCACCACCGGTGACCTCAGCAAGGACGTGGTCCTGCAGGCCGGCGACACCATTTACGTGAACCGGGCGCCCAACTACTTCGTCTACGGCCAGGTGCAGCGTCCCGGCCAGTACGCGCTCGACCGCGGCATGACCGTGGCGCAGGCGATCGCCAAGGGCGGCGGCCTCACCCTGCGCGGCACCGATCGCGGCGTGCGGCTGCACCGGCGCATCGGCGAGCGCAACATCCAGGTGTTGGAGCCGAAGCTGGACGACCCGGTCAAGGCGGACGACCTGATCTTCGTGCGCGAAAGCATTTTCTGACGGATCCCATGGCCACCGATACCCTGAATCCATTGCGTCAGTCGCTGCCGTGATGACCACCCCGCAGCCCGCCGCTGCCCCCGACTTGACCGCGGCCGCGGCGACCCACGCGAAGTGCCGCTTCTGCGCGACGCCGCTCAGGCACACGGTGGCGAACCTGGGCATGTCGCCCATGGCCAACGCGATCCGCAAGCCGGAAGAGCTCAACCGCATGGAGCCGTTCTTCCCGCTGCATGCCTACGTCTGTCACGAGTGCTTCCTCGTCCAGCTCGAGGAATTCCAGAGCGGCGAGGCGATCTTCTCAGATTACGCCTACTTCTCGTCGTACGTGCAGGCGATGCTCGACCACGGGCGCCGCTATGCCGACGACATGACCGCGCGCTTCGGCCTGGGGCCGCAGAGCAAGGTGGTGGAGATCGCCGCCAACGACGGCTACCTGCTGCGCTGGTTCCTGCCCAAGGGCATCCCGGTGCTCGGCGTCGAGCCGGCGGCCAACGTCGCGGCCGAGGCGGCGAAGCTCGGCATCCCGATGGAGGTGCTGTTCTTCGGCCGCGAGACCGCCCGGCAGCTCAAGGCGAAGGGCCATGCGGCGGACCTGATGGCCGCCAACAACGTGGTTGCCCACGTGCCGGACCTGAACGACTTCATCGCCGGCTTCGCGGAGCTGCTCAAGGCCACCGGCGTGGCCACGTTCGAGTTCCACCACGTGCTCAACCTGCTCACGCGCAACCAGTTCGACAATATCTATCACGAGCACTTCTGCTATCACTCGCTGCTTACCTTCAGCCGGATCCTCGCGCACCACGGCCTCGCGGCCTTCGACGTGGAGGAGATACCGAACCACGGCGGCTCGCTGCGGGTCTACTGCCAGCTGAGGGAAAGCGGCCGGCAGCCGGAGTCCCCGCGGCTCTCGGCGATGCTGGATCGCGAGCGGGCGGCCGGCCTCGACACCCTCGCACCGTACCTGGCGATGGAGGACCGGATCCGCGAGGCAAAGCGCGGCCTCTGGCGCTTCGTGCTGGAGGTGGCGGCGCAGGGCAAGACCATCGCAGCCTACGGCGCGCCGGCCAAGGCAGCGACGCTGCTCAACTATGCGGGGGTCCGGTCGGACTACATCCAGTACACGGTGGATCGCAACCCGCACAAGCAGAACCACTTCCTGCCCGGCACGCAGATTCCGATCCATGCGCCGGAGCGGATCGCGGAGACCCGGCCAGACTACCTGGTCATCCTCGCCTGGAACCTCAAGGACGAGGTGATGAAGCAGATGGCGCATATCCGCGATTGGGGCGGACGCTTCGTCGTGCTCATCCCCGAAGTCGCGATCTACGACTGACAGCCTCCGGCGCGCGACGCCGGAGGCTGTCAAGCCAAACGGGCTGCACAAGTCAATGGACACCAATACCAGGGTCGCCGCCGCCGCGCTGCCGCAGGCCGCTCGCGGCAGCGGGCGGGCGATGCATGCTTTCTGCGCCGAGCTCTACCCGCTCATGCGCAGCATCACCGGGCAGGGCGTGCGCGATACCCTCGCCGGCATCGCCCGCCACATCCCGCTCACCGTCACCGAGGTGCCCTCGGGCACGGCGGTGTTCGACTGGACGGTGCCGCCGGAATGGACCGTGCGCGAAGCCTGGATCGCCGGCCCGGACGGGCGGAGGGTGGTGGACGTCGCCCTCCATACGCTGCACCTCGTGAACTACAGCGCGCCGTTCCGCGGTCGCATGTCGCTCGCGGAGCTTCGCCCGCGGCTCTTCTCGCTGCCCGACCGGCCGGACTGGATCCCCTACCGCACCCAGTACTTCAAGGAGGACTGGGGCTTCTGCCTGGCCCACTCGCAGTTGCAGGCGCTGCCCGAGGGCGAGTACGAGGTGTGCGTCGACACGACCCTTGCCCCCGGATCGCTCACCTTCGGCGAATGCGTGCTGCCGGGTGCGAGCGACGAGGAGGTGCTGGTTTCCGCGCATGTGTGCCACCCGTCGCTCGCCAACGACAACCTGTCGGGCATCGCGGTGGCCACCTGGCTCGCGCGGGCACTCGGGGACGTGGAGCGGCGCTACACCTACCGCTTCGTGTTCGCGCCGTCGACCATCGGCGTCATCACCTGGCTCTCGCAACGCGAGGCGATCACGCCGCGCATCCGCCACGGACTGGTGGTTTCGGGGGTCGGCGATCCCGGCGACTACCACTACAAGCGCACCCGGCGCGGCGACGCGGCGATCGACCGGATCATGGCGCATGTCCTCGGCCGCAGCGGCCTGGGGCACGAGGTGATTCCGTTCACGCCGTACGGCTACGACGAGCGCCAGTATTGCTCGCCCGGCTTCGACCTGCCGGTCGGCTGCTTCTCCCGGTCGACCTATGGCAGCTATCCGCAGTACCACACGTCGGCGGACAACCTGACCCTGGTCCGGCCGGAGTGCCTGGAGCAGTCGCTGGCGCTGTTGCTCCAGGGCGTCAGCATCATCGAACGAGACCGGCGGCTGGTGAACCTCAATCCCAAGTGCGAACCGCAACTCGGCCGTCGGGGTCTCTACTCGCTCACCGGCGGGCACAACGAGGCGCAGCGACTGCAACTAGCGCTGCTGTGGGTACTGAACATGTCGGATGGTCTTAAGACTTTACTTGAGATATCCGAGATGTCCGGACTGCCGTTTGACCTGTTATTCGAGGCGTCCGTTGCATTGACGCAAACCGGGTTGGTTCGCGAAGAAGTACGATGAATCCGAAGTGAAACGAAATGTGCGTTTGTGCCACGGACCAGCAAGAGCGCGCAGCTATCCTGAGAAGATGAAAAAGTACGCCGATCATGCGGTTGTCGCGATGGTGGAACGCGTCAGCTTCGAGAAGTCGCAGGCCATGCGTGCCCAGGTCCATTCAGTGATTCCGGGTGGCGCCCACACCTATGCCAAGGGCGACGACCAGTTCCCGGAGCGCTCCCCGGGCTTCATCGCCCGGGGCAAGGGATGCCACATCTGGGACCTCGACGGAAACGAGTTCATCGAGTACGGCATGGGTCTGCGCGCCGTCACGCTGGGGCATGCCTACGCCCCGGTGATAGAGGCGGCCTACCGGCAGATGCTGCTCGGCAACAACTTCAACCGCCCGGCGCTGCTGGAGTTGGAGTGCGCCGAGATGCTGCAGTCGCTGGTGCCAAGCGCCGAGATGGTGAAGTTCGCCAAGGACGGCTCCAGCGTCCTGACCGCCGGCATCAAGCTCGCCCGCGCCCATACCGGCCGCGAACTGGTGGCAATCTGCAGCGAAAGCCCGTTCTTCTCCTACAATGACTGGTTCATCGGGCTCACGCCCATGGACGGCGGCATCCCCCCGCTGGAGAAATCGCTCACGGTCACCTTCGGCTACAACGATCCGGAAAGCCTCGAGGCGCTGTTCCGGCGCCATCCCGGCAAGATCGCCCTCGTGCTGATGGAGCCGGCGCGGGTCACCGAGCCCAAGGACGGCTTCCTGCAGCGGGTGAAGAAGATCGCGCACGACAACGGCGCAGTCTTCATGCTGGACGAGACCATCAGCGGATTCCGCTTCCACAACGGCGGTGCCCAATCCATCTATGGCGTGACACCGGATCTCTCCTGCTTCGGCAAGGCGATGGCGAACGGCTTCTCGCTGTCTGCGCTCACCGGCCGGCGCGAGATCATGGAGCTCGGCGGACTGCACCACGACCGCGAGCGCGTCTTCCTGCTGTCCACCACGCACGGCGCGGAGTACCCGTCGCTCGCGGCCGCGGTGGAGACGATGCGCATCTATCGTGACGAGCCGGTGATTGAGCATCTCTACCGGGTCGGCGAGCGGCTGCGCCGCGGTTTCGAGGAGGCGGCTCGGGACGCCGGCGTCGAGCGCTACCTGCGCATCAACGGGCGTCCGTGCAACCTGCTCTTCTCCACCGGGGATCATGAGGGCAAGCCCTCCCAGGCCTTCCGCTCGCTCTTCCTGCAGGAGCTGATCCGTTGGGGCGTGCTCGCGCCGAGCTTCATCGTGAGCTATTCGCACGAGGACGACGACATCGACTACACGGTGGAGGCGATCCGCCGTGCGGCGCGCGTCTATGCGCAGGCGCTCGATGCACGCAGCACCGACGGTCTGCTGGTGGGCGCGCCGACCAAGACAGTCTACCGGCGCTACAACTGAACCGGCCGGGCGGCCGCCCCGCCCGGAAGACGAAAAAGGGGCGGCCCGCCGGGCCGCCCCTTCGATGTTGGCCTGCGGCGGAGGCGTCCCTACGCCTCCACCGGCTGCGGATGGCCGGGCATGTAGATGTCCTGCACTTCCTGTGGAACGTGCTCCAGGGTGCTGCCCTTCAGGTAGTCGTTGATGGCCGAGCCGGTGCACTTGGAGTCCACGTTGCGGGCTCCCCGGCGGGCGATCAGGTCGCCCAGATGCACGCAGCGGAAGTCGATCGAGAACCGGGTCTGGCCGGTCTGGTTGGGGATCGACGAGTGCAGCTGCGCCGCGGAGAACAGCATCATGCCGCCCGGCGGCGTCACCACCACCGTCTTCGGCTCCAGCTTCAGCTCCTCCTGGGCATGCGGCTGCGGACGCGTGTCCTTGCCGACATGCTCGGCCGCGTTGAAGCGCATCTTGGCGTTCCACTCCTGGTAGTTGTAGGTCTCGGAGTCGTTCATCACGCTGCGAGCCCAGTAGTTGGGGTGGAAGGCCATGGCGTTGCCGGGCTCGATGTCGAAGATCGGGATCCACCAGTTGATCTGGCACATCGGCGCGGAGTACCAGGTGTCGCGGTGCGGATGGAAGGCGTACGCGATGCCGGTGGTCAGGTAGTTGTTGCTGGTCGAGGTCCGCATGCGCGGAATGTCGAAGTGGGTCTGGTCCAGGTCGCAGCCGATCGCCTCCAGCATCCGCGGAATGATCTTCTTGCAGTCGGGATGATGGATGAAGGCCGGCTTCAGCTTGGACAGGATCTGGGCGAACTCCTTCACGTCGTAGCGATACTGCGCCGTGCGGGGGTCGATGCCGGG
>JAEWEW010000153.1 GCA_023389175.1 Pseudomonadota bacterium
GGTTGGCGGCAAGCTCGCGCCGTAGCTGGCGGGCAAGCGCGGCATCGGGCGGACCGGCCGACCTCGCCGCGTCGGAAAAGGCGGCGAGCGCCGCCGCGAGCTCCTGCGTGCCGCGCTCGAGCGCATCGGCCGCGGCCGCTTCGGTGCCGAGCAGCAGCCGACGCTGCGCCCGCAGCCGGTCCAGCAGGGCCGACGCAGGCGGCCCGATCGCTTGATCCAGGGTCGCGCCCGCCACGCTCAATGCGTCGCCATGGCGCGGAGCAGGTCCGCCGCCTGGGAAATCATCCGGTCGGCGACGATCCGCGCCTGGATCTGGTAGGTGCCCATCTCCAGCGCGCGCTTGATCTCGGCGACCTTGTCCTCGCGGAATTGGTCGATCGCCTGTCCGGCGGCGCCGAGCGACCGCCCGGTGTCCGACAGCGTGACGCTGTCCGGGGACTGCACGCCCTCAACCTTGCCGCCACCCGACCCGCCGCTCGCGGCTGGACGGTTGGGCGCACCGGTGGTGCGCAGGGCGGATTGGGGCGCTACGGCATCGGTTGGCTTGTTGATGTTCATGACAGCTTCCTCGTGGACGCGGACGTCTACGCTCTTAGTATCGGCGCCGCGCGGCCCGGCTTTAGGGTGGATCAGCGGCGGATTCGCACGGATTTTCCGTCGATCGTGCCGTCGAGCACCTTGCCGTTGCCGGTCCGGACCCGGATCCGCTGCCCTTGGGCGGCGCTTCCCAGGGCAACGGCCTCGGTCCGGATCGCGAACCCGGCGCCCTGGAGCACCACCGGCACCGTCTCGCCCACCCGTACCGCCGGTGCCAGCCGCAGATGGCCGGTCAGCAGCGGCTGACCGGCGGCGAGCGGCCGGACGAGCTCGCGGCCCTCGAGCAGGGCCTGGTTCGCCAGCGGGACCGAGCGATGCGCCGCCCAGTCCACTTCCGCGACCGCGAAGTCGCCCGGCTGCGGGATGCGGCCGGCGGCGAGCGGCATGCGCGCAACCAGCGCCGGTCCCCAGGCCGAGATCCGGACCGGCAGAAAGGTGGTCCAGCGGGCGCCGGCCACGCAGCGCAGGCCGATGTTGACCCGGCCCCAGAGCCGGGCGCCGGAGGGGATGAACGGCTCGGCCCGGTCGCACGGCGCGAGCCGCAGGCCGCGGTGGAGCTGCCCGATCTCGACTTCCACCCGAAGCTGCTGGCCGTCGGGCAGCGCGACCGAGCGCTGCAGCCACTGCTCGAGTCCCTCGGTTCCGCCCGGCGCGCCGGTGGCAGGCTTCGCCGCCGCCTTGCCGGCGCCGCCATGGGCACCGGAGCCCGGCGCCGGCGCGGCGGCCGCTGCCACGGTCGAAAGGAGCGCGAGTGCGAGCGAGACCATGGCCATGATGGTCGCGCCTGCGAGCGCGGGCGCGATGCCGCGCGGGCAGGCCGGTGGCCTGCGTGCCGGGTGCAGTCGTGTCATGGGCAGAAGATTAGACGAGCGCACGCCGCCGGGCGGCGCGAAGAAGCGCGGCTTTGACCGGCCTGTTCGGGCGATGGCGCTTCGCCCCCGTCCGGATAATCGGCAGCCAACGGACCAACTTGAGAATCGACATGCTCGACCGGATGACCGAGGCGATCGAGTTCCAGGGCAAGGCCCTGGCGCTGCGCGCACGTCGCCAGGAGGTGCTGTCCTCGAATATCGCCAACGCGGATACGCCTGGCTTCAAGGCGCGCGACTTCGACTTCGCAGCGGCGCTGAAGCAGGCGACCGCGGCGACGGCGACCGCCGGCCGGACGAGCCCTGTGACGACGAGCAGCACGCCGCTGCCGACCGGCACGGCCTGGCGGAGTGCCGACGGCGGGCAGGTCGTCTCCACGCTGGCCGCCGGTGCGCAGCACACGGTTCGGCTGGCCCGCTCCCAACCCGGCCATATCGGTGGGGTCGGCGCGAACGCGGTGGAGTACGGCACGCGCCTGCAGTACGCCACCCCGAGGCAGGGCTCGCTCGACGGCAATTCGGTCGATCTCGACCGCGAGCGCGCGAGCTTCGCGGACAACTCGCTGCGCTACGAAGCCACCCTGCGCTTCATCAACGGCCGGGTGCGGACCATGGTCACCGCGATCCGCGGCGAGTGACCCGACAGCCACTGGAGGCCCGACCATGTCGCTCCTGAACATCTTCTCCGTCGCCGGCAGCGCGGTTTCCGCGCAGAGCCAGCGGCTCAACACCGTCGCCTCGAACCTGGCCAATGCCGACACGGTCGCCGGCCCGGACGGCTCGCCCTACAAGGCACGGCAGGTCGTCTTCCAGGCCACGGCGCCGGACGCGCGCGGCCGCCTCGGGGAGGCCGGCCGCCATCCCGGCGTGGCCGGCGTGACGGTCAGCAACGTGATCGAGGACCAGAGTCCCGGCAAGCGGGTGTACGACCCGGAGCATCCTTCCGCGGACGGCGAGGGCTACGTCACCCACAGCAACGTCAACGTGGTGGAGGAGATGGTGAACATGATCTCCGCCTCGCGCTCTTACCAGAACAACGTCGAGATCATGAACACCGCCCAGCAGCTCGCGCTGAAGACGCTGCAGATGGGGCAGTAGGGCGCTTCGCACACACCGGTGCCGCCGAGCGGCGCCAGCACGGATCAGGCACATGAACACCAGCGGCACCAGCAACTTCACCTGGCCCTCGGCCACCCAGCCCCAGGGGCGCGGCGCTGCCGATCCGCGGGCGGTCAAGGGCGCGACCGCCGCCGGCTACGCCGACCCGGTGGTCGACCCGTCGAAAACCACGCTGGAGACCGATTCGGCCGACGCCACCGAGGACCGGTTCCTGAAGCTGCTGGTGGCCCAGATGCGCAACCAGGATCCGCTCAATCCGCTCGACAACGCGCAGGTCACCACCCAGCTTGCCCAGATCAGCACGGTGCGCGGCATCGAAGGCCTGAACCGGACGATGGGCAACTTCGTCAGCTCGCAGGGCAGTGCCGCCGCCTCGGTCGGCATGCTCGGCCGCCAGGTGCTGGTGCCCGGCGAGGTCTTCGCCTGGCAGCCGCCCGCCGATGGCGCCTCCACCCGGATCGGCTTCGAGCTGTCCGAGCCGGCGACCGCGCTGCGGCTGGAGATGATCGACAAGAGCGGCAAGGTGGTCCATGCGCGGACGCTGACCAACGTTGCCGCCGGCATGCAGACCTTCGAATGGAGCGGCCGCAGCGACGGCGGCGCGGCCGTGCCGGCGGGCACCCTCGGCCTGCGCGTCGCCGCGTTCGATGGCAGCGTGCCGGTCGAGGCGATTCCGCTGGTCCCGACACGAGTCGTCGGCAT
Source organism: Pseudomonadota bacterium (assembly GCA_023389175.1). Lineage (GTDB taxonomy): Bacteria > Pseudomonadota > Gammaproteobacteria > Burkholderiales > Burkholderiaceae_E > Lautropia. The sequence goes on from JAEWEW010000153.1 coordinate 3,288, forward strand.
CACCCAATCCGACGGCGCCGCGCGGCTCGAGCTCGATGCCGTCGCGCCGGTCGCGCCGTCCGAAGTCCGGCTCATCCTCTAGATCGAACGACAGGCTTTCCTCAGGAGCTATCCACATGGGTTTCCAACAAGGTCTTTCCGGCCTCAACGCCGCGGCTCGCAACCTCGACGTGATCGGCAACAACGTCGCCAACACGAACACGGTCGGATTCAAGTCGTCGCGGGCGGAGTTCGCCGATGCCTATGCGGCCAGCCTGAACGGCGGCGGCGGCAGCAACCCCGGCGTCGGCGTGTCGGTGGCCGACCTGGCCCAGCAGTTCACCCAGGGCGACGTGACCACCACCGGCAACTCGCTCGATATCGCGATCAGCGGCGGCGGCTTCTACCGGATGGCCGACAACGGCAGCATCACCTACACGCGCAACGGGCAGTTCAAGCTGGACCGCAGCGGCTACATCGTCAACGCGCAGGGCATGCAGCTCACCGGCTATCCGGCCGACGCAAACGGCGCGATCAATGCCGGCGTGCCGCAGGCGCTGCAGCTCGAGACGGCGGACGTCCCGCCGCGGGCCTCCGCCACCGCCACGGTCACCGTCGGGCTGAGCGCGAACGCGGCCGTGCCGACCGTCCCGTTCGACATCGCCGACGGGGCGAGCTACACGGGCGGCACCTCGCTGCCGGTCTACGACTCGCTCGGCCGCGAGCATGCGCTCGGCCTCTACTTCCGCAAGACCGCCGACAATGCCTGGGAAGTCCACGGCTCGGTCGACGGCACGGCGCTCGGCGCGCCGCTCGGCAACCTCAACTTCAACACCGACGGGTCGCTGAACGCCGCCACGTCCACCATTCCGATGAACGTGGCGGTGCCGGTCGGGGCGGATGCCGGCGGCGTCCTGCCGATCGAGCTCTCCATGGCGGGGGTCACCCAGTTCGGCAACGAGTTCTCGGTGAGCGAGCTGGAGCAGGACGGCTATGCCTCCGGACGCCTCGCCGGCTTCTCCGTCGGGGCCGACGGCACCATCCTCTCGCGCTACACCAACGGCGTGACGATGTCCCGCGGCCGGGTCGCGCTGGCGAATTTCGCCAATCCGCAGGGCCTGCAGCCGCTCGGCGACAACCAATGGGCGGAGACCGCGGATTCCGGCGCCGCGATGGTCGGCTCGCCCGGCAGCGGCACGCTCGGCAGCCTCCAGTCCGGCGCGATCGAGTCGTCCAACGTCGACCTGACCGCGGAGCTGGTCAGCATGATCATGGCGCAGCGGGTCTACCAGGCCAACGCCCAGACCATCAAGACCAACGACCAGCTGCTGCAGACGATCGTCAACCTGCGCTGATCGCTGACGGGGGCACGGCATGGACCGCTTGATCTACCTGTCGATGGCCGGGGCCAAGGCGCTGATGCAGCGGCAGGAGGCGTTGGCGAACAACCTCGCCAACGCCGGCACCGACGGCTTTCGCGCCGACATGATGACCGCCCGTGCCGTGCCGGTGCGCCAGGAAGGCACCGCCACCACCCGCGTCTACAACGTCGAGACTACCGCCGGCTTCTCTGCCGACTCCGGTCCCACGCGGCAGACCGGCAATCCCCTGGACATCGCCGTGCGCGGCACCGGCTGGATCGCGGTGATCGCCGCCGACGGCAGCGAGGCCTACACCCGGAGCGGGGCACTGGTGGTGGACGCCCAGGGCGTCCTCACGACCCGCCAGGGCCGGCCGGTCATGGGCGACGGCGGGCCGATCACGGTGCCGCCCGATGCGGAGGTCTCGATCGGCAGCGACGGCTCGGTCTCGGCGAAGGCCGCCAACCAGCCGGCGACGCCGATCGGCCGGATCAAGCTGGTGGACCCGCCGGCCGCCGTGCTGGTGAAGGGCGGCGACGGGCTGCTCCGCCAGCGCGACGGCGAGCCGGCGGAGGCCGACCCGGCGGTGCGCGTCGTCGACGGCGCGCTCGAGGGCAGCAACGTCAACGTCGTGGAGGCCATGGTCGGCATGATCGAGGTCACGCGGCAGTTCGAGATGCAGATGAAGCTGCTGCAGAACAGCGAAGCCAACGACCAGCGGGCGGCCCAGCTGCTCTCGATGAAGTGATCACGCCCGGACATGCCACGCCCGTCCGGGCTGGCGTGCCCGCGGGCACTGGAGAAGCATGATGATCAGATCCCTGTGGATCGCCAAGACCGGGCTCGACGCCCAGCAGACGCAGATGGACACCATCTCGCACAACCTCGCCAACGTCGGCACCAACGGCTACAAGCGCTCGCACGCCATCTTCGAGGACCTGGTCTACCAGAACCTGCGGCAGGTGGGCGGGCAGGCGACGGCCGAGACCACGCTGCCGACCGGCCTGCAGCTCGGCACCGGCGTGCGTCCGGTCGCGACCGGTCGCAACTTCGGCCAGGGCAACCTGCAGCAGACCAGCAATCCATTCGACCTCGCGATCAGCGGCAACGGCTTCTTCCCGCTGCAGCTGCCGGACGGCACCACCGGTTACACCCGCGACGGCGCCTTCCATGTGGACGCGCAGGGCCAGCTGGTGAACTCGAACGGCCTGCCGATGTCGCCGCCGATCGTCGTGCCGGCCAATGCGACCAGCGTCACGATCGGGTCGGACGGCACCATCACCGCGATGCTGGCGGGCCAGCAGAACGCCACCCAGATCGGCCAGGTGCAGCTTGCCACGTTCATGAACCCGGCGGGCCTCGACCCGCGCGGCCAGAACATCTTCCTCGAGACCGACGCCTCCGGCACGCCGACGCTCGCCACGCCCGGCCTGAACGGTGCCGGCATGGTGCAGCAGGGCTATGTCGAGACCTCCAACGTCAACGTGGTGGAGGAGCTGGTCGCCATGATCCAGACCCAGCGCGCCTACGAGATCAACTCCAAGGCGATCCAGACCTCGGACCAGATGCTGGCCAAGGTGTCGCAGCTATGAGCCGTCCGGCAGGCGGGTGGCGCGGCGCGCTGGCGGTCCTCCTGGTGGCGGCGCTCGCGGGCTGCAGCGCCGTGGGCCCGCAGAAGGTGGAGATGGACATCCCGGAGAGCGGCCGCCATGCCGCGATGCAGTCGGCGCCGCCGCCGCAGGCGAACGGCGCGATCTTCCAGGCCGGGTGGCATCGCGGCCTCTTCGAGGATCCGCGGGCCCGCCATCTCGGCGACACCCTCACGGTGCAGATCGAGGAGCGGCTCTCGGCCAAGCAGAGCTCCACCAGCTCGCTCGACCGCAAGGGCAGCGTCGAGGCCGGCTTCAGTGCCTTCCCCTTCACCAGCCGGCACGCGCTCGGCAAGGTCGGCGTGAACGGGAACTCCGCCAACGCCTTCGAGGGCAAGGGCGCGACCGGCAGCGACAACTCCTTCTCCGGGACGATCACCGTGACCGTGGTCGAGGTGCTGCCCAACGGCAACCTGGTGGTCGCCGGCGAGAAGCAGGTGGGCATCAACCAGAACGTCGAGACGCTGCGGTTCGCCGGCGTCGTCAACCCGGTGACTATCCAGGCCGGCAACGTGGTCAGCTCCACCCAGGTCGCCGACGCCCGCATGCAGGTCCGGGGCCAGGGCGACATCGACCGGGCCCAGACCACCGGCTGGCTCGCCCGCTTCTTCCTCTCCTTCCTTCCGATCTGAGGCCGCTGCATGGACAGGCGCTTTCTCGCGGCGAGCCGGCTCGCCATCCTCGCGGCGGCGGCCGCCATCCTGCTGGCCGCGCCGCCCGGCACGCGCGCGGAGCGGCTGAAGGAGATCGCGAGCATCCAGGGCGTGCGCACCAACCAGCTGCTCGGCTACGGCCTGATGGTCGGCCTCGACGGCACCGGCGACCAGACCACGCAGGCGCCGTTCACCGCCCAGAGCATGCAGTCGCTGCTCTCGCAGATGGGCATCCAGGTGCCCCAGGGCGTGACACCGCAGCTGCGCAATACCGCCGCCGTGATGGTGACCGCGCAGCTGCCGGCGTTCGCACAGGCGGGGCAGCAGATCGACGTCACCGTGTCCTCCATCGGCAATGCCAAGAGCCTGCGGGGCGGCACGCTGCTGCTCACGCCGCTGCGCGGTGCCGACGGCCAGATCTACGCGATGGCGCAGGGCAACCTCGCGGTCGGCGGCGCGGGCGCCGCGGCCGGTGGCAGCAAGGTGCAGATCAACCACCTGAGCGCCGGCCGCATCCCCGGCGGCGCCACCGTCGAGCGGGTCGTGCCGAACCAGGTGCTGGCCGCCCCGGTGATCCAGGTGGAGCTCAACCGAACCGACTTCGGCAACGCGCGCGCGGTGGCCGATGCGATCAACCGGCGCATCGCCGCGGCCGGCGGCACGGCGGCGGCCCGCGCGCGCGACGCGCGGGTGATCGACGTGCCGATGCCGGCCGACCCCGGCCACAAGGTGGCCTTCCTCGCCGAGCTCGAGGAGCTCGACGTGCCGCTCTCCGCCGCGGTTGCCAAGGTGATCGTCAACGCGCGCACCGGGTCGGTGGTGATGAACCAGGCGGTCAGCCTCAGCCCGAGCGCGGTGGCCCACGGCAGCCTCTCCGTGACGGTGTCGACCACGCCGCTCGTCAGCCAGCCGCAACCGTTCTCTCAAGGCTCGACCGTGGTGGCCGATAAGGCCGATATCACCATCCGCCAGGAGGGCGGGGCGGTCATGATGCTCCCGGGAACGGCACGGCTGACCGAGGTGGTCAGCGCGCTCAACTCCCTCGGGGCGACGCCGCAGGACCTGATCGCGATCCTCCAGGCCCTGAAGGTCGCCGGAAGTCTGAAGGCAGAACTGGAGGTCATCTAGTGTCCGTGTCGACCGCCCTTCCAGGGTCAGCCGGATCCGCCGGAACCGCAGCCGCCGGGCTGGCGCTGGACGCTCGCTCGCTCGCGTCGCTGCGCAAGGCGGCGGCGACCGACCCGGACGCGAGCGCGAAGGAGGCGGCGAGCCAGTTCGAGGCGCTCTTCATGCAGCAGCTGCTGAAGAGCATGCGGGCGGCCATGCCGAAGAGCGGCATGCTCGACGGCCCGGGCAGCGAGATGTACACCAGCCTGCTGGACACCCAGCTCGCCCAGGCGATGACCGGCGCGCCCGGCGGCCTTGCCGACCTGATCGCAAGGCAGATCACCCGGCACATGCAGGCCGTCCAGGCCGGCGAGCGCCCGGCGGCGGGCGCAGCGTCACCCGGCACCGGCGTTCCGGCG
>JAEWEW010000172.1 GCA_023389175.1 Pseudomonadota bacterium
GGACTCGAGCGCGGCCGGCTTCCTGGGCACCCTGGATCGCGTTGTCCTGGCCTTGGCCTTGGCCGCCTCGCGAAGGTCGAGCAGGGTGGCCGGACGGGTGGGCGGCTTGGGAAGGGGCATCGGGATCGCTCAGCTCACGTGGGAGAGTACTTCGGCGGCATGGCCGGGCACCTTCACGCCGCGCCACTCGCGGGAAAGCTTGCCGGTCTCGTCGATCACGAAGGTGGAGCGCTCGATGCCCCGCACCTGCCGTCCGTACATGTTCTTCATCTTCATCACGCCGAAGGCCTCGCACAATGCCTCGTCCGGATCCGAGATGAGCTCGAAGGGATAGCCCTGCTTGGCCTTGAAGCTGGCATGCGACTTCAGGCTGTCACGCGAAACGCCGAAGACCTCGGCGCCCGCTGCCCGGAACCGGTCGTGCAGGGCGGCGAAATCGCCGCCCTCGGTAGTGCAGCCGGGGGTGTTGTCCTTCGGATAGAAGTAGAGCACCACCTTGCGGCCACGCAGGCCGGACAGCGTCACCGGACCGGCGGTGGATTCGGCGGTGAAGTCGGCAACCGGCGCACCGACCTTCGGCAATGGCTTGCTCAACGGGAGGCTCCTTCTTGGTGTCGCGCCGCGGGCGGCAGGCACGATGCCGGCACGCGCCGCATCAACCGGGCAGCAGCACGGCCAGCACCCGCCGGCCCTCGCTCTTGAGGATGTTGAAGGTGCGGCAGGCGGCGAAGGAATCCATCACCTCCACGCCGACACCGGCGCGCGCAAGCGGCGCCGTGAGGCGCGGATGCGGCATGCGATGGGTCGGACCGGTGCCGAACAGCACCACCTCGGCCTGGAGCGGCAGCAGCGCCTCGAAATCGCCCGCCGCAAGCGCCTCGTAGTCGCCCACCTGCCAGCTCCGGACCTCGCCCTCGGGCATCAGCAGCAGCGGTCCCTCGTGCCGGATCCGGTTGATCTCGACATAGCCGGGGCCGTAGGCCGTCACGGTGTTGAGGGCTGAGCTCTGGTCGGAGTGCAGTTTCATGTGATGCTGTCGATGGTCCGCCGCGACGGCGGCGGCTGGCCGGGGGGGCCGGGCGCCACTCGGGCGGACCGTCCGGACGAACAGTGTCCCGCAGGTGCATCAACGGTGCCCGGGCAGCGCCAGGCGCGGCAGCAAGCCGTTGAATCTACGGTACATTATCCCGGGTATTCGATCATCGAACCCGTATTTTAGCCCACCCGGGGCATGCCCCCGATCCGAAGTCACTGACATGAAGCCGGTAGCCAAGTCCGCCAAGCTCGCCAACGTCTGCTACGACATCCGCGGCCCGGTGATGTCCCGAGCCCGCCAGCTGGAGGACGAGGGCCATCGGATCATCAAGCTCAACATCGGCAACCTGGCGCCCTTCGGCTTCGACGCGCCGGACGAGGTCCGACAGGACGTGATCGCCAACCTGCCGGCCGCCTCGGGCTATTCGGACTCGAAGGGGCTGTTCGCGGCGCGCAAGGCGATCATGCACTACACGCAGGTCAAGCGCATCGCCGGCGTCGGGCTGGACGACATCTTCGTCGGCAACGGCGTGAGCGAGCTGATCGTGATGGCGATGAACGGCCTGCTCGACGACGGCGACGAAGTGCTGATCCCGGCGCCGGACTACCCGCTCTGGACCGCGGCGGTGAGCCTCTCCGGCGGGCGGCCGGTCCACTACCACTGCGACGAGGGCGCCGGCTGGCTGCCGGACCTGGACGACATCCGCGCGAGCGTCACGCCGCGGACGAAGGCGATCGTCGTCATCAACCCCAACAACCCCACCGGGGCGCTCTATCCGGACGACCTGCTGAAGGGCATCGTGGAGATCGCGCGGCAGCACCAGCTGATCGTGTTCGCCGACGAGATCTACGACAAGATGCTCTATGACGGCGGCCGCCACACGTCCATCGCCTCGCTTGCGGACGACGTCATGTTCATCACGATGAACGGGCTGTCGAAGAACTACCGGGCCTGCGGCTATCGCGCCGGCTGGATGGTGCTCTCCGGCGAGCGCCGCCATGCGGCCGACTACATCGACGGGCTCAACATCCTCGCGTCCATGCGGCTGTGCGCCAACGTGCCGGGCCAGTTCGCCATCCAGACCGCGCTGGGCGGCTACCAGAGCATCGACGACCTGGTCGCCCCGGGTGGGCGACTCGCGCGCCAGCGGGACCTCGCCTGGGAGATGCTCAACGCCATCCCCGGAGTGAGCTGCGTGAAGCCGGGGGCCGCGCTCTACCTGTTCCCGCGCCTGGACCCGCGGGTGTACCCGATCGTGGACGACCAGCACTTCATCCTCGAGCTGCTGGAGGCGCAGAAGGTGCTGGTGGTGCAGGGTACCGGCTTCAACTGGCCGCACCCGGACCACCTGCGGCTGGTGTTCCTGCCCAACAGCGACGACCTGGTCGAGGCGTTCGGCCGGATCGAGCACTTCCTCGCGGACTATCGCCGCCGGCACGCCTCGCCGCCGATCCTGGCAGCTTGATGACGGCCCCGAAGCGGCCTTCGGCCGCCTCCCCCCACCGGGGGGTGCAGGCAGCGGCCGGGCGAAGCCCGATCGGCGCTTGCCCTCGCTTAACATGCGAGTGACATGAAACCTATCCGAATTGGCCTGCTCGGGTACGGCACCGTCGGCAGCGGCGTCGCGGAGGTGCTGAAGGCGAACCGCGAAGAGATCCGTCGGCGCGCCGGGCGTGGCATCGAGGTGCGGCGGATCGCGGTGCGCAACGTGGCCCGGGTGCGCGCGCTCGTCGACGAGTCGGTGACGGTGACCGACGATCCCTACGAGGTCGTGCTGGATCCGGAGATCGACATCGTCGCCGAGCTGATCGGCGGCACCGAGATCGCCCGCGACCTGGTGCTGGAGGCGGTGGCCCAGCGCAAGCATGTCGTGACGGCCAACAAGGCGCTGCTCGCGATCCACGGCAACGAGGTGTTCGCGGCAGCCAGCCGGCAGAACGTGATCGTCGCCTTCGAGGCGGCCGTGGCCGGCGGCATCCCGATCATCAAGGCGCTGCGCGAGGGCCTCACCGCCAACCGCATCGAGTGGGTGGTCGGCATCATCAACGGCACCACCAACTACATCCTCTCGGAGATGCGGGACAAGGGCCTCTCCTTCGAGGAGGTGCTCGCCGCCGCGCAGGCGCTCGGCTATGCCGAGGCCGATCCCACCTTCGACATCGAGGGGGTGGATGCGGCCCACAAGCTCGCGATTCTCGCTGCCATCGCCTTCGGCATACCGGTGCAGTTCGCCCGGACCTACGTGCAGGGCATCTCCGGGCTCGCGCGCGAGGACATTGTCTGGGCGGAGAAGCTGGGCTACCGGATCAAGCTCCTTGGCATCGCGCGCCGGCGCAGCGCCGGCATCGAGCTGCGGGTCCATCCGACGCTGATTCCGGCGCGGCGCATCCTCGCCAACGTCGAGGGTGCGATGAACGCGGTGCTGGTGAAGGGCGACGTGGTGGGGCACACCATGTACTTCGGCAAGGGCGCGGGCAAGGAGCCGACCGCGAGTGCCGTGATCGCGGACCTGGTGGACGTGACACGGATGCTGACTTCCGACCCCGGGAACCGGGTGCCTCACCTGGCCTTCCAGCCGGACGCCCTGTCCGACGTGCCGATCCTGCCGGCCGGCCAGATTCAGACGTCGTACTACCTGCGCATGCGGGTACGCGACGAGCCGGGGGTGCTCGCCGACATCACCCGCATCCTCGCGGACGGCCGCGTCTCGATCGACGCCATGCAGCAGCGCGAGCCGGACGAAGGCGAGGGCAGCACCGACATCATCGTGCTGACGCACCAGACCTACGAGCACCGCATCGACACCGCGATCGCCCGGATCGAGGCGCTGCCGACCGTGCTTTCGGCGGTGACCCGCCTGCGCGTGGAACAATTGGACTGATTGGCTCACAGGTTCTGAGGATTGCTCTTTCGGATGCGCTACGTCTCGACCCGCGGCGGCATGGAGCCGCTGCCCTTCACCCGGATCCTGCTCGGCGGCCTGGCCCCCGACGGCGGGTTGGTCGTGCCCGAAGCCGTCCCGCAGGTCGATGCCGCGACGTTGCAGTCCTGGCGCGGGCTCTCCTACGCCGGGCTCGCCGAGGCGATCCTGGGCCTCTACTGCGACGACATCCCGCCCGAGGACCTGCGGGCGATGGTGCGGGACACCTACCGCGCGGAGGTCTTCGGCAGCGAGGAGATCACCCCGGTCACGCGGCTCGAGGACGGCGGCGATGGGGCAGGACCGCTCTACCTGCAGCACCTGTCCAACGGCCCGACGCTCGCGTTCAAGGACCTGGCGATGCAGCTGCTCGGCCGCCTCTTCGAGCACGTGCTGGTGCGCGAGGACCGCTGGCTCAACGTGCTCGGCGCCACGTCCGGCGATACCGGCAGCGCCGCCGAGTACGCGATGAGGGGACGGCGCAACCTGCGGGTGTTCATGCTCTCGCCGGACGGCCGGATGAGCCGGTTCCAGCGCGCGCAGATGTACAGCCTGCTCGACCCCAACATCTTCAACATCGCGGTCGCGGGCGTCTTCGACGACTGCCAGGACCTGGTGAAGGCGATCTCCTCGGACCTGCGCTTCAAGGAGCGGCACCGCATCGGGACGGTGAACTCGATCAACTGGGCCCGGGTGGTGGCGCAGGTGGTGTACTACTTCAAGGGCTACTTCGCCGCCACGTCGTCGAACGAGGAACGGGTCGCCTTCACAGTGCCGACCGGCAACTTCGGCAACGTCCTGGCAGGGCACATCGCGCGGCTGATGGGACTGCCGATCGCCCGCCTGGTGGTCGCGACCAACGAGAACGACGTGCTCGACGAGTTCTTCCGCACCGGCCGCTATCGCATCCGGCGCACCGACCAGACCCGCGAGACCAGCAGTCCGTCCATGGACATCTCGAAGGCGTCGAACTTCGAGCGCTTCGTCTTCGACCTGCTGGACCGGGACGCCGACCGGGTCGCCTCGCTCTGGCAGATGATCGCCGCGCATGGCGAGTTCGATCTCGGCGGCACGCGCGAGTTCCATCGCGCCGGTGCCTGGGGCTTTCGCTCCGGCTCGAGCACGCATGCCGAGCGGATCGCCACCATCCGGCACTGGCGCGACCGGGTCGGGTTGGTGGTGGACACGCACACCGCCGACGGGCTCACCGTGGCCCAGCGGTACCGGGAGCCCGGCATGCCGATGGTCTGCCTGGAAACCGCCCAGCCGGCCAAGTTTGCCGAGGCGATCCGCGAGGCCATCGGCGAGGAGCCGTCGCCGCCGGCCGCCTATCGCGGACTCGAGTCGCGAGTGCAGCGCTACACCCTGATGCCGGCCGACGCGGGCCTGCTCAAGCGCTACATCGCGGCGCGGACCTGAGCGCCGACGTGGACCCTGCCCAGCGCCCGGGCGGCCGGAAGGTGTTCGGCTTCGCCGGCTACTCCGGCTCCGGGAAGACGACGCTCATCGAGAAGCTGATCCCGCGGCTGGTCACTCGCGGCCTCAGGATCTCGCTGATCAAGCATGCGCACCATTCCTTCGATATCGACCAGCCCGGCAAGGATTCCTGGCGCCATCGCCAGGCCGGCGCGGCCGAGGTGCTGCTCACGTCGCGCCACCGCTGGGCGCTGATGCACGAGCTTCGCGACGAGCCGGAACCCGGGCTCGACCGCCAGCTTCTCCTGCTCTCGCCCTGCGACCTGATCCTGGTCGAGGGCTACAAGACGGCCGACATTCCGAAGCTCGAAGTCCACCGACCAAGCACGGGCAAACCGTTGCTGCACCCGAACGACCCTGCTATCGTGGCCGTAGCCTGCGACGAGCCGGTTGCCTCGCCCTTGCCGGTGCTGGCCCTGGACGATGTCGACGGCATCGCGGCCTTCATCATGCGACATTGCCGCCTGCTCCAGGCGGGTACGGAGGAAACGCGAGGATGAGCCCACCGCACGGCCGCCCGAAGGTGGGCTCGCTCCCCTCGGGGGACAGCGCGAAGCGCGAAGGGGTCCACCAATGAAAGGCCCGGGACTGGTTCCGTTCGACGAGGCGCTCGCGCGACTGCTTGCCCGCGCGGCACCGGCCACGACGCCGGAGGACGTTCCGACCATGGCGGCGAGCGGTCGCGTGCTGGCGGCCGACGTGGTGTCGTCGCTGTCGGTTCCGTCCTGGGACAACTCGCAGATGGACGGCTACGCGGTCCGCTCGAGCGACGTTGCGGCGCTCGCCGGGAAGCCGGAGGCAACGCTTCCGGTCGCGCAGCGGATCGCTGCCGGCCAGCGCGGGCAGCCGCTCGCCGCCGGCACCGTGGCGCGCATCTTCACCGGCGCCGCCATCCCGGAAGGCGCGGACGCGGTGATCATGCAGGAGCAGGCGAGCGTCGCCGCCGACGGCGCGCGGGTGAGCTTCAGCCATGTGCCGCAGCCCGGCGAATGGGTGCGCCGCGAAGGCGAGGACATCCGCGCGGGCAGCACCATCCTCGCTGCCGGCACCCGGCTCACGCCCCAGGCCACCGGCCTCGCCGCCTCGGTCGGCGCGGCCAGCCTGCGGGTCTACCGCCCCGTCCGGGTGGCCTGCTTCTTCACCGGCGACGAGCTGGTGATGCCGGG
>JAEWEW010000173.1 GCA_023389175.1 Pseudomonadota bacterium
GGGTACGTGTCCATCCTGGATGGCGCAGACGTGATGGTCATCCGCGTGCACCGGGGCACCCACCCGCTGCAGGTGTTCACCCCCCTGGGCCAGCGAGCCCCTGCATACGCCACGTCGACCGGTCGGGTGTTGCTCGCGCGCCTGGACAACGATGAGATCCGCGCCTTGCATCCAAAGAGGCTGGCTCCGCCCTCGAGCAATGCGCCACGCACGGTCGCGGACCTGCTCAAGCGGGTGGAAAGGGCGCGACGGACCGGCTATTGCGAGGCGATCGATGAGGCGATCACCGGGGTACATTCGATTGCAGTCTGCGTCTCGGATGCGGAGCACCGGGAGACGGTCAGCTTCTGCCTTTCCTTCTCGTCGGTCGCGGTGTCCGCGCAAGAGCGCCGGCGGATCGTGGGGCTGTTGACCGATTCGGCCCGCGCGATCGCTCGCGAGGTGGACGACGTATTCTGGGCCGGCAGCCCGAAGGCGCAAGCGGCATGAAGCAGTTGCACGTGGACGATATCGAGGCGCTGGCGACCGGTGCGTGGATCCTGGGCACCGGCGGCGGCGGCAGTCCCTACCATGCGTCGCTGGAGTTGAAGCGGCTCTACGACGAGGGCCGGCGAGTCGACCTGCTGGATCCGGAGGAGCTACCGGACGATGCGGCGGTGGCGGTCGTCTCGATTCAGGGAGCCCCGCTGGTCATCCAGGAGCGGCTGGTCGACAGCCGGCTGATCGCCCGGGCTGTCGAGGTAATGCAGGCGCACCTCGGCCGCCGCTTCGATGCGGTGATGGCCATCGAGATCGGTGGCATGAACGGCATCCAGCCGCTGCTGGCCGCCGCTCGCCTCGGGATTCCGGCGGTCGACGCCGACGCAATGGGGCGCGCGTATCCGGAGGCCCAGATGACCAGCTTCGCGGTCGCAGACCTTGCCCCGGCCCCCTTGACCACCGTGGACCCGCGCGGGGCGGAAGTCGTCGTCGCCCGGGTGCCCACCTGGAAATGGATGGAGAGGGTGAGCCGCAAGGTTTGCACGGAGTTCGGGTCGATTGCCGCAACCTGCAAGGCGCCGCGCACCGGCGCCGAGGTAAAGCGGTGGGCGATCTGGCGCACCACGTCGAAGGCGATTGCGCTTGGCCAGGCGGTGCTCAAGGCCCGGCGCAGCCATTCGGATCCGATCGAGGCCGTGCTGGCTGCGGAATCTGGAAGCACCCTTTTCAGTGGCAAGGTGATCGAGGTGGAAAGGCAGACCACCGAGGGCTTCCTGCGAGGGCGCACCGTGATCGAGGGCCTGGACGCCTATCGCGAGCAGCGGATCGAGATCTCGTTCCAGAACGAGTGGATCGTGGTGTGGCGCGACGGCGTACCGCTCAGCACGACGCCGGAGCTCATCTGCGTGCTGGATAGCGTATCCGGCGAAGGAATCGGCTCAGAGACGATACGCTACGGCCAGCGGGTGACGGTGATCGTGCTCCCGGCGCCGGACTTGTTCCTGAGCCCGCGCGGCCTGCAGCACGTCGGTCCGCGTGCCTTCGGCTATGACATCGAGTACGCGTCGGGGTTGAGGCGATGAGGCGGATCGGCATTGATGTAGGCGGGACAAACACCGATGCGGTGCTGGTCCACGACGGTCGCGTCGAGCGCAGCGTCAAGTCACCGACCACCGTCGACGTGACTGGCGGGATCGAGGCGGCAATCCGCCTTCTGGAGGTGAGAGGCAAGGTGGATGCCGTGCTGATCGGCACTACCCACTTCATCAACGCGGTGGTGCAGCGCCGCGGGTTGTCGCGGGTCGGCGCATTGCGCATCGGCGCGCCGGCCACCGTATCGCTGCCGCCCTTCACCGATTGGCCCCGCGACCTGGCTGAGCAGGTCGATGGCGGGCATTGGTTCATCGAGGGCGGGCACGACTATGACGGCCGTCCCTTCATGCCGCTGGATACGGCGGCAGTCGCTGCCGCCGCGCGCGACATCCGTGCAAGGGGCTTGAGCGCGGTGGCGATCACCGCAATGTTCTCGCCGCTCACTGCCGCAGACGAGGAGCGGGCCGCTGAGATTATCCGCCAGGAGGCGCCGGGTGTTGCGGTGACCTGCTCGCACCGGGTCGGCGGGATCGGTTTGCTGGAGCGCGAGAACGCCACGGTGCTGAATGCGGCGCTGATGCCGCTCGCGTCCGAGACGGTGCGCGGATTCGCCCTGGCGATCGCAGAGCTTGGCGTGCATGCGCCGCTCTATGTGACGCAGAACGACGGCACAGTCAGCGAGGCGAGCCGTGCGGCCGAGTTTCCGGTGTTCAGCTTCGCGTCGGGACCGACCAACTCGATGCGCGGCGCGGCGTACCTGTCGCGTCTTGACGACGCAGTGGTGGTGGATGTCGGCGGTACCACCGCGGACTTCGGCCATCTCAAGAACGGATTTCCGCGCGAAGCCAACTCCGTCGTTCATGTGGGCGGCGTCCGAACCCTGTTCCGGATGCCGGATCTGGTCTCGATCGGCCTTGGCGGCGGAAGCCTGGTGGATCTGGCGACCAACGTCGTCGGCCCGCGCAGCGTGGGCTATCGACTGACGGAGCAGGCGCTGGTCTTCGGCGGCGACCAGCTGACGGCAACCGACGTAGCGGTGGCCGCAGGCCTGATCGAGCTTGGCGATCGGCGTCGGGTCGCGCATCTGTCACCGGACATGATCCGCGATGTCTTCCGGAGGATCGCCGCTTCCCTGGAGGATCATGTCGATCGGATGAAGACCGAGGCGGGCGCCGTTACGCTGATCGCCGTGGGTGGCGGCGCCTTCCTGGTGCCCAACGACCTGGCCGGCGTCGCCCGTGTCTTGCGGGTGGATCACGGCGATTGCGCCAACGCGGTAGGCGCCGCGATCGCCCAGGTCAGCGGCGAGGTCGACCAGATCTTCCAGGGGCTGACCCGCGCCGAGGCCATCGCTTCGGCGCGCGCGATGGCGGAGGAGCGGGCAGTCGAGGCGGGCGCTTCGCCGGAGGGCTTGCGCCTCGTGGAAGCGGAGGACATGCCGATCGCTTATCTTCCCGGCAATGCGATGCGGGTGAAGGCGAAAGTGGTCGGCCAGATCGCATCGCCGCGCGAAGGCGGCCTTCCCAGCAAGGAGACAACGTGATGCCGGTACGCTTTCTGATCAGCACATTGAAGGACGGCGTGGACCCGAACGAATACGAGCAGTGGGTGCGCGAGCGGGACTATGCGCTGGTGCGCACGCTCCCGAATTTCACCAGCTACCAGGTCCATCGCATCTGCGGACCGATCCAGGGAGCCGAGCAGGCCGGTTGGCAGTATCTCGAGCGCATCGAGGTGAAAAGCTTCGAGCAGCATGATCGCGACCTGGCGTCCCCGGCGGGGGTGGCGCTACGCGAGGAGCTCTACGGCCGGTTCCTCGATCGAAGCAAGAACATCTATTTTCCGGCGGAAACGATTGAATAGGCGGGCAGCGCCAGGGAGGCAGGAATGACGATAGGACTGCTCATGCTGGGAAACCAGCCTGTCCGCCAGCTGGTGACGTTTGCCCAACTGGCCGAGAACAACGGTTACGACACGGTGTGGCTCGCCGATGAGCGGTTCTACCGCGAGGTGTACGGCGCGCTCGCCTGCATCGCGATGCAGACGAAGCGGGTACGCGTCGGTCCCTGTGTCACGGATCCGTACTCCCGGCATCCGGCTCTGACGGCCATGGCGATTGCGACGCTCGATGAGATCGCGGGCGAGCGCGCGGTGCTCGGCATCGGCGCCGGCATCTCGGGATTTGCGGAGCTGGGCATCGAACGGGTGAAGCCCCCGCGCGCCATCCGCGAGTCGATCGAGCTGATCCGGAAGCTGCTGAAGGGCGGGCAGGTCGAGTACGACGGGGCCGTGGTCCGCTTCAACTCGGGAAAGCTGAGCTTCGCGCCGGTGCGCGACGAGATCCCCGTCTACGTCGCGTCGAACGGCCCGCAGGGCAAGCGGGTGGCCGGCGCAGTCGCCGATGGCGCCATCATGGAGGCCGTGGGCAATGTCGAGGAGGCGAAGGCGCTGCGGGCCGAGATCGATCGGGGCGCTGCGACCGCCGGCCGCGCACCCGGCGCGGTGAAGCTGGTCGCCCGGCTCAACACCTGCATATCCGATGACGGCGCCCTGGCGCGGGATGCCGTGCGGCCCACGGTCGCCCGGTTACTCGGCGCACAGCGGCTGAAGTTCGCGACCGCCGCGCAGCAGGGCCTGACCCTGCCGGAAGACGCACTGGCAAGCGTCGCCGGTGCGCACTACGCGTCGGGGTTCACGCCTTACCTGCCGCTGCTGCCGCTGGTGACCGACCGCCACGTGGACGGGTTCACGCTGGCCGGGACGGTAGAGGAGGTCGCTCAGCATTGCATCGACTTGCGTCGCGCCGGCATCGACGAGTTCATCATCATGCCGTTCGCGGCCAAGGACGGATCGATCGACCGCACGGTCGCCCGGTTCGGCGCCGAGGTGTGGCCTCGGGTCGTGGCTGCCGTCGGAGCCTGAATGAGCTTTGAACTGCATCGACCTGCAACGGTTGCCGAAGCGATCGCGCTGGCGTCACGGCTCGGCGCACGGGCCCGCTTCATCGCCGGCGGCACGGACCTGGTGATCCAGATGAACCGGGGACGGATGGCGCCGGAGTCGCTGATCGACGTCACGCGCCTGAAGGAGCTCGACGGCATCGTCGAATCCGGGGGCGGCATCGTCATCGGCGCGCTCAGCACCCACAAGTCGATCGAGCGGCATCCCGCGTTCCAGGCGGAGCTGCGCGCCCTGGTCGAGGCGGCTCGGGTGATCGGCGGCCACCAGGTGCGCAACATCGCCACCGTCGGCGGCAATATCGTCAACGCCTCGCCGGCGGCCGACCTGGTGCCGGCGCTTCTCGTGCTGGATGCCGAGGCCGTACTCGCGAGCACGGAGGGCGAACGGACACTGGCACTGGACGAGTTGTTCATCGGCCCGGGCCAGACCGCCCGGCGCCCCGACGAGCTGCTGAGGGCGGTTCGTTTCGCGCGCCTGGAGCAACGCAGCGCGACCGCATTCCTGAAGGCGGGTCGCCGCAAGGCGATGGAGATCTCGATCGTCTGCGCCGCGGCCGCAGTCACGCTGGATCCGGCTGGCGATCGGTGCCGTCGCGTGCGCATCGCCCTCGGCGCGGTGGGCCCGAGGGCGCTCCGGTTCCACGAGGCGGAGCGGATGCTGGAAGGACAAGTGCCGACGCCGGACCTGCTGCAGTCCGTCGCACGCGAGGTGGGAGCTGCCTGCCAGCCGATCGACGATGTCCGCGCGTCCGCCACCTTCAGGCGCACGCTCGCACAGACGCTTGCGGAGCGGGCGATTGGGACCTGCCTGGCCAGGATCACCGGAGCGGACAGATGAAGAGCCTCAGCGTCACCTTGCAGATCAACGGCGAGACCCATGCCGTCGAGGTCGAGCCGCACTGGACCTTGCTGCACGTCCTGCGCCAGCGCCTGGGCATGATGGGCACCAAGGAGAACTGCCTGGAGGCCGAATGCGGGGTCTGTACCGTGCTGCTGGACGGCCTCGCGGTCAACTCCTGCATCCTGCTGGCGGCGCAGTGCGAGGGTCGCAGCATCACCACCATCGAGGGACTGGGCGATTCGGAGCACCTGCATCCGTTGCAGTCGGCCTTCATGGAGACCGGCGCGGTGCAGTGCGGCTACTGTATCCCTGGAATGATCCTTACCGCCAAGTCCTACCTGGATGAGAGGCCCGGCCACCAGCCGGACGAGGCCGAGGTACGGGAGGCACTGTGCGGAACGCTGTGCCGATGCACCGGCTACCAGAAGATCGTCGATGCCGTGACGCTGGTCGCCCGGCAATCACCCGGGGGGACTGAGTCATGAGTTCACCGCACCGGGTCGTTGGCCAGCGCCTGCCGCGCATCGATGCCGGCGGGAAGGTGACGGGCCGCCAGGTCTATGCCACGGATTTCTCGCAGCCCGGCATGCTGTTCGGCAAGGTCCTGCGCAGCCCGGTCGCCCATGCCCGGATCGTCCGTATCGACACGTCCAAGGCGAGCCTGCTGACGGGAGTGCGCGCCATCATCACGGGCGCCGACGTGCCTGCGATCCGTTACGGGCAGCCGGTCAAGGACGTGACCGTGCTCGCGACCGACCGGGTCCGGTTCGTCGGGCATGCGGTGGCACTGGTCGCGGCCGTCACGCTGGAAGCCGCCGAACGCGCCGTGGCAGCGATCGAGGTCACGTACGAGCCACTGCCGCCCGTGTTCGATCCGGAGGAGGCGATGACGCCGGATGCGCCGCTGGTGCATCCTGAATGGGCTTCCTACGCGGCCATGCCGATCATCGCCCGCGAGGGCAACATCGCAGGGCGATCACGGATGCACCACGGCGACGTGGAGGCCGCCTTTGCCCAGGCGTACCGCGTCTACGAGCACCGGTTCACGACTGCCTTGCAGCACCCGGGCTACACCGAGCCGCGCGCCGCCGTGGCTGCGACCGACGGCAGCGGCGGATTGACCGTGTGGTCCAACACGCAGTTGCCGTTCGATATCCAGAACACGCTGGCCGAGATCCTCGATGTGCCGGCGGCGCGCATTCGCGTGCTGGTGCCCGGCATCGGCGGTGGCTTCGGCGGCAAGTTGCGGATCGGTGTGGAGCATTACGCGGCGTTGCTCGCGCGCAAGAGCGGCCGGCCGGTCAAGGTGGTCACGACCAGCCAGGAAGAGCTGACCGCTGCGCACCCGCGGCAGGCGACCGTCATCACGCTGAAGACCGGGGTGGACCGGGACGGCCGGTTGCTCGCGCGGCAGGGCCTGGTGGTGATCGACTGCGGCGCTTTCGCCGGCTCCGGCCCCGGTACCGGTGCCATAGCGCTGCAAGTGCTGGTGGGTCCCTACCGTACCCCGGCCCTGGCGCTGGAGAGCCGGGCCGTCTATACCAACAAGGTTCCTTCCGGCTCGTTTCGCGCGCCGGCTGGACCCATGGCCAACTTCGCGGTCGAAAGCCAAATGGACATCATCGCCCAGGACCTGGGCATCGATCCGCTGGAGCTGCGCCTGCGCAACGTCGTGCACGAGGGTGATCTCGGTCCCTCGGGTGAGAAGCTCGAGGCGGTGAGCATCGAGGAATGCCTGCGCAAGGCGGCCGCGGCCATCGGCTGGGAGGATGGCCCCGCGCGCCCCGGCCGAGGCAAGGGCATTGCCTGCAGCTGGTGGCTCACCACCGGTGGATCGTCCGGCGTGTACGTGCGTCTCGCGCCTGACGGCTCCGCGACGCTCATTTCCGGCGCGGTCGAGATCGGTACCGGCGCCCTGACCGGTGCCGCCCAGGTCCTTGCGGAAGAGCTCGGGCTGGAGCTGTCGGACATCCGGGTTGCCGGACAGGACACCCGCGAGTCTCCCTTCGATCACGGCGCCCAGGGCAGCCGCACGGCGTTCTCCGTCGGCAATGCCGCGCGCGCCGCGGCGGCTGAGCTGCGGTCGAAGCTGTTCGAGCTCGCGGCGGACCAGCTCGGCGTTTCCCGGGAGGGCATGGTGCTGCGGGACAAGCAGGTGATGGCGGGGATCCGGAGCATTGCAATCGCCGAGCTGGCGCGGCTCTCGCAGCTGTCGGGCGGCGGTCTGATCGCGCATGGCACCTACATCAACAAACCTCCGCCCTACGATGCCAGCCGGGTGGAGAATCATCCGCTGCCCTCCTGGACCACCCCCAGCTTCCATGCCCATGCGGTCGACCTGACCGTGGATCCCGGGACCGGCGAGGTCACCATCCAGCGCTACGTGGTCGCCCAGGACGTGGGATTCGCGATCAATCCGACCTACATCGAGGGCCAGATCGAAGGCGGTGTTGCGCAGGGCATCGGCCAGGCGTTATCCGAGGAGATCGTGTACGAGGGCGGCGCGGTCCTCAACGCCAACCTGACCGACTACAAGATGCCGACCGCCATGGACGTGCCCCGGGTCGAGTCGATACTCGTCGAGTGCGCCAGTGCGGCCGGCCCTTACGGGGCGAAGGGCGTCGGGGAGCCACCCTGCATCGAGCCGCCGGCAGCGATCGCGAATGCGATCGCGAATGCCACCGGACGGCGCATCACCTCGCTGCCCATCACCGCCGAGAAGATCGTCATGGCCGGGAAGGATGCCGGCGGGCGAGCCGCCCTTCATGATTGAGGTGGTGTTGACGATGCATGGCAACCTGCGGCGCTTGCTGCCGGAAGGAAGGGCGAGCCTGCGCCTGAGCGTTCCCGACGGCAGCACGGTGCGGGACCTGCTGGAACTGGTGGATGCCGCCGACGATGTCTGGCTCGCGGCGATCGACGGCAAGCCGGTGCCGTTCTCCAGGGCGCTGGCTCCGCTCGAGGAGGTCCACTGTCACGAACCGATCGAAGGCGGCTGACGCCGGCGATGCGCTCCAGCCGTCCAGTTCCTTCGCAGGCGTCCGCGGACCCCGCCAGGCCGCTCGTGCCGGATCGGTCCGACGCCGCGGAGGAAGCGAGAGACTGGCTGCGCCGGGCGGAGCAGCTGCCGCTCGAAACGCTCATGCGGCAGGCGGCCGCGGCCAAGCAGTCCTTTCACGCAGACCGGATCGGGCATTCGCGCAAGGTGTTCATCCCCCTGACGCGCCTGTGCCGCGACGTCTGCGGCTACTGCACCTTCGCCCGGACGCCCCGAGAGGTTGCGTCGCCCTATCTGAGCCCTGAAGCCGTCCTCCAGATCGCGAGAGCGGGCCGGGACGCAGGTTGCCGGGAGGCGCTCTTCACGCTGGGCGATCGCCCGGAGGCACGCTACCCGGCCGCCCGCGCTGCGCTCGCCGCGCTCGGATTCGACAGCACCGTCGACTACCTGGTGCATGTCTGCGATCGCGTACTCGAGGAAACCGGCCTGCTGCCGCATGTCAACGCGGGCGTGATGGATGCAGCGGAGATCGCGCGCCTGCGACGAGTCAGCGTGTCGCAGGGACTGATGCTGGAATCGTCGTCTCTGCGGCTTTGCGAGCGGGGCGGTCCCCACTTCGGCTCGGTCGACAAGCATCCGGCGGTGCGCCTGGCGATGATCGAGACCGCCGGTCGTCTCCAGGTGCCGTTCACCAGCGGCATCCTGATCGGAATCGGGGAGACCAGGCTGGAGCGGGTCTCGTCGCTGCTGGAGCTGCGCGATGCGCATGCCCGACACGGCCACCTGCAGGAGGTGATCGTCCAGAACTTCCTGGCGAAGCCGGACACGCGCATGGCCGCCGCCCCGGTGCCCGACGCGACAGAGCTGCTGTGGACCACCGCCATCGCGCGGCTGATACTGGGTCCGCAGATGAACCTGCAGGTTCCCCCGAACCTGAGCTTCGGGCGGTTCCCGGCGCTCGTCGCCGCCGGCATCAGCGACTGGGGCGGAATCTCCCCGGTGACTGCGGACCACGTCAATCCGGAGGCGCCCTGGCCGGCCCTCGACCGACTCGCCGCGGCCACCGAGTCCGCCGGTGCCACGCTGGTCGAGCGGCTGGCGATCTACCCTTCGTATGTGCGCGACGCGGACCGCTGGGTCGACCCCGGAGTCGTCAGCCATCTCCTGCTGCACTCGGACGCCGACGGCTTTGCCGCAGACGAGCGGTTCGTCGTCGGCGCCGCTCTCGACGCGAAGGATGTAGCCGGCATGCACTCCGCGCGGTCGCCGCGCCGAGCGGACCGTCGTCATGGTTCGCTCGACCGGCTCCTCGCACGGGCTTGCGCCGGTGACCGGCTCTGCGAGTTCGAGGTGGAGCGACTGTTCGGCGCTCGCGGCGGCGAAGTGGACGACATTGTCGCTGCGGCGGACTCTCTGCGCCGAACCGTGAATGGCGACCGCGTCAGCTACGTGGTCAACCGCAATATCAACTACACCAACGTCTGCACGTTCTCCTGCAGCTTCTGCGCCTTCTCCAAGGGGAAGAGCCATGACCACCTGCGCGGCAAGGCGTACGACCTGTCGTACGACGAGATCGCGCGCCGGGCCGACGAAGCCTGGCGGCGCGGGGCCACCGAGGTCTGCATGCAGGGCGGCATTCACCCCGCCTACACCGGCGACACCTACCTGGCCCTGTTGAGGACGGTCAAGCAGGCGGTGCCGCGAATGCACGTCCATGCGTTCTCGCCGCTCGAGGTGGTCCATGGCGCGACCACCCTCGGATTGTCCATTGCCCGCTACCTCGAGCGCCTGCAGGCCGCCGGCCTGGGGAGCCTGCCGGGCACGGCGGCGGAAATCTTGGACGACGAGGTCCGCGCGCTGATCTGCCCCGACAAGCTGTCCACGCGCCAATGGCTCGACGTCATCGCGACGGCCCATCAGGTCGGCCTGCCCACCACCTCCACCATCATGTTCGGTCATGTGGAGCGTTCGCGCAGCTGGGCCGCCCACCTCCTTCACCTTCGGGACCTGCAGGCGCGCACCGGCGGCCTGACCGAGTTCGTGCCGCTGCCGTTCGTGTCAATGGAGGCGCCGATGTTCCTGCGCGGCCGCGCGCGTCGCGGTCCGACCTGGCGCGAGACGGTGCTGATGCACGCGGTCGGTCGCCTGGTGCTGCATCCGCTGGTGCCGAACGTACAGGCATCGTGGACGAAGCTCGGCACCGACCGGATCGAGGCCCTGCTTGACGCTGGCGTCAACGACCTCGGCGGCACGCTGATGAACGAGAGCATCTCCCGCGCCGCCGGGGCGCAGCACGGTCAGGAACTGCCGCCCGAGCAGATGGAAGCGCTGATCGTCGGCACAGGCCGGTCCGCCAGGCAGCGTACGACGCTCTATCGCGATGCGGACTCCGAGCGGCGTCGGCTGAGCCTGCGCGCCCCCGCACTGGCTCCGATCGTCCAGACGCCCCTGCGCCGCAAGTCGATCGGGAAGGCGACCGGTCGATACCCTTTTGCGGCCGCGCCGGGCGGATTGGTACCCTTGGTCAAACACCCGCAGAACGAGGACAGCGCGTGATCACGATCGGATACAAGGCGTCTGCCGAACAATTCAGCCCGCAGGAGTTGCTGGAGTACGCCTGCCTGGCAGAATCGGTAGGCTTCGACTCGGTTTTCGTCAGCGACCATTTCCAGCCGTGGCGCCACACCGACGGACACGCTCCGTTCTCGTTCGCCTGGCTCGGCGCCCTCGGCGCGCGGACTTCCCGAATCCGCATCGGCACCAGCGTCCTCACGCCGACGTTTCGCTACCACCCATCAATCGTGGCCCAGGCCTTCGGCACTTTGGGTGCGATGTTTCCCGGGCGAATGATTCTGGGCGTGGGTACCGGAGAGTCGCTGAACGAGGTTCCAGCCACCGGCGTGGCTTGGCCGGATTTCAAGGAGCGATTCGCGCGCATGCGCGAGGCGATCACCTTGATCCGGACGCTCTGGAGCGAGGAAAGAGTGAGCTTCGAGGGTACGTACTACCGGACCGGGAAGGCGACGATCTACGATCGGCCGCCCACCCCGATTCCCATCTACGTTGCCGCCGGCGGCGGCGTGGTCGCCAAGTACGCCGGCCGCGTCGGTGACGGCTTCATCTGCACCAGCGGCAAGGCGTCCGAGCTGTACCGCGACACCCTGTTGCCCGCCGTGGAGGCCGGTCTGGCCGCGAGCGGCCGTCCGGCGAGCGCGCTCGACCGGATGATCGAGGTAAAGGTGTCCTACCACGAGGACGCCACTACGGCGCTCGAGGATACGCGGCACTGGGCGGCGCTTGCGCTGTCGGCCGACGAGAAGATGTCGGTGGAGGATCCGGTGGAGATGGAGCGGCTTGCCGCGCAGTTGCCGATCGAGAGGGCGGCCGGGCGATGGTTGGTGGCCTCCGATCCGGACGCGCATGTCGAGCAGATCCGGCCCTACGTCGAGATGGGATTCCGTCACCTCGTTTTCCATGCGCCGGGGCCCGACCAGGCCGGCTTTCTGCGGCTCTATGGCCGGGAGATCCTGCCGCGGTTGCGTTCCCGCTTCGGTTGAGCGCAGGGATTTCGGAAGACCACGGCCCCGGGCGCAATCCCGCCGCTGCGGTCAGCAAGTCGGCGGCTTGCCGAGCTCCTCCCGCAGCGCGCTGAGCAGCCTGAAGGAGTGCGTATCGGAAGGGCTGCTCATGAAAGCGTGCACGTCTGCAATCGAGTCGATGTCGAGGCCGATGCCCGGAAGTCGGAGCACCTTGGGCTCGATCCCTTCCCTCCGGGCTGCAGCCAGATGCGGCTCGAAGCTGTCGTCGCCGTAGCTCAACGGCACTGCCCCGGGCGGTGCGCAGAGGATGGCGTTCGAGCCCCGGCCGTCATGGGCAGGCGAGATCACGAAGTCCGGCGCCGCGCCGCGCGCTGACAGGAGCGCGCGTACCTCCGCGCTGCTGACGAGCGGAACATCTCCCGGTATCGACAGGATCGCGGCGCAACCTTCCCGCATCAGAATTCCCGCGGCACTTGTCACTGCCGCGGTATGGCCCCCCAGGGCCCCTTCGGTGATGATGCGTGCGCCATGGTCGCGTCCCACTGAAGCCGTCGACGGGTCCGCGGTGACGAGGGCAATGCCGTCGAGCTCGCTGACCTGCGCCAGGGCCTCCAGGACATCGCACAGCATCGCCTTCGCCAGCGCCCGCCGGCACTCCGGGGCCAGGTGCTTCGAGAGCCGCTGCTTCGCAGCGGCGAAGCCCTTGGCGGGGACGATTGCCCAGGTCGGGGCGGTTTGCGTCACGGCCGCCCCCCCTTGCCGCGTTTACGCCGGACGCCACGCACGCGCTCGGCGAAGGCCAGAGTCGTCCTTGCGAGCTGCTCTCGATCGGCAATCGTCCGCATCAGGATGGGGGCGCAATGCACTGCCGGAGCGTGTTCTCCCGGGTTGCAGAGCGAACCCTCCGGCTGCCGGAGCCGGGATGCTTCCTCGCCTGCCGTCGGGGCGTCGAGAGGATCGATGACATAACCGTCGAGGACGTCGCCGTAGTGTTCGGCCACGGCAAGTGCGCCGGCCCGCAGTCCGAGTTCCTCCATCAGCTTGGCTGTCGGCCCCTTGACCGCCTTGCCACCGATGACCGGCGCCACGGCGATGCACGGCGCCGCGCAGTCCCGGATCGCTTCACGCACACCGGGCACCGCCAGGATCGGATCGATGCTGATGAACGGGTTGGAGGGACAGATGACGACGGCGCGAAGCTCGGCGTCCGACAAGGCCTCGAGGAGGCCTTGCCCCGGGCTCGCGGTATCGGCGCCGACATATCGGATCGCGCTGACGGCGGGCTCGCAGCGCAGCCTCACGAAGTAGTCCTGGAAATCGAGCCAGCCGTCCGGCGTGCGCAGGGAGGTCCTCACGGGGCTGTCGCTCATCGGCACCACGCGCGTTGCCACGCCCAGTCGCCTGCGGAAGTCGTCGGTGATGCGGGACAGCGAGTCACCGGCGCGCAGCCGCCGGCTGCGCTCGACATGGATTGCCAGGTCGCGATCGCCCAGCTTGAACCAGGTCTCGCCACCCAAGGCTTCCAGCGCAGACATGAAGTTCCAGCTCTCGCCTTTGCATCCCCAGCCGGTTTCGGGATTGTCCAGCCCTGCGAGCGTGTAGACCAGCGTATCGATGTCGGGCGATATCGAAAGCCCCAGGTGCTCGAAATCGTCCCCGGTGTTGGCGACGACGGTCAGGCTGCCGGGACGCAGGACCCGGCTCAAGCCAAGCGCGAGCTTGGCGCCGCCGATGCCGCCGGACAGGGCGACCACTGGCCCTTCCATCCACGTGGAAGCGGAGTGGTTCAGGTCATGGTCTTGCTGGCTCACCTGAACAGATCCTCGCCGGCCGGCCGGACCAGCGCCTGCGCATTCGTCGCCGGCTGGGACCAGTCCAGCCCGCGCACGAGCACCACCGGAATGCCTTCGGCGGCTTCGCCGATGGCGAGCGCGGCGCCCGCGGCTACCTGATCGGCGAAACCGACCGTCGTGACTTCCAGCTTGCGAGCGAACAGGTCGGGTTCACCCCGCAGATCCACCAGCGCAGGAAGGCCCGAGACGCCGATGGCCACCCCGGTCGAGCCGCGGCGCCACGGCCGTCCGAAGCTGTCGCTGACCACGATCCCGATGTCGCAGCCGAAGCGGGCCATCAATCGTTCGCGCAGCATTTCTGCCGATGAATCCGGATCCTCGGGAAGGAGGAGGACTCGAGCGCGGCCGCCGGACGGTCCCACGTTCGAACTGTCGACACCCGCGTTCGCCATCACGAAGCCCAGCCGATGCTCCATGATCAGCAGGCCAGGTCGCTGGCGGACGACGCGGCGGGATTCGCCAAGAATCACCTCCACCAGTCGCTCATCCTTGCCCGTCTCCTTGGCGAGAGCAAGCGCCTTCGAAGACGGCTGGACCGCGTCGAGATAAACGAATCGATTCTCTGCCTTCGACACGATCTTCTGGGCGACGACGAGGACGTCCCGGTGCGCCAACTGGATCGCCAATCGTCGCAGCGCGGACTCGATCAACGCGGCCAGGTCATCGCCCGGCTCGACGAGGGGCAGGCCCTGCAGCGGTATGAACTGCAAGCGGCCATGCACGGCTGCAGGGCCGTCGGACTTCTTCAAGGGAGTAGGGCGGGTCGAATGGCAGCCGATGATAGCGTAGAGGCGCCCTGGGGTCGCGCGGGTCGGTTTCGTTGCCCATTCATCGAGCTGCGCGCAGCGGTTTCGCACCGCTACCGAGCTGCCCTTTCCCTTCCAGCAACTCCCGCCTCTGCTCCAGCCACGGCGCCATGAAGCCGAGGAACGCCCGGACACGCGCGACCCGCCGCAGGTCCGGATGCGTCAGGAGCCAGAGCGCAGACGCCATCTCGGGTATCGCCGGGCCAAGTCGCGAAAGCGCCGTGTCCGCATCGCCGAGATAGCAGGGAAGCGGCGCAACGCCGAGGCCCGCCCTGGCCGCCGCCTGCAAGGCAAGCAGGGAGCTGCTTCGGAACACGATCCGCTCAGGCGGCACGTGCTGGCCCATCCAGGTGGACGCCCCGAGATGCGCCAGGCTCTCGTCCAGCCCGAGCCAATCGTGCGCTTCGAGGGAACGGGTCTCGCCGCGGCCGGCCAGGTATGCCGGCGCAGCATAGGGCGCCATCGCGATCGCCGCGAGCCGTCGCCCCACGAGATGGTCCGGCACGGCGAGCGAGGGCCGGATCGCCACGTCCGCATCCCGCCTGGTCAGCGTGAAGAACGCATTGGCGGCGACCAGCTCGAGCGTGATCTCCGGATGAGCTGACCGGAAGGCGGCCAGGCCGGGCGCGACGAAGTCCACCAGCGTATCCGTCGTGGTGATCCGCACGACACCCGATGGCCGCAGGTCCTCGCCGGCGAGCTGGCGCTCCAGCGCCGCAAGGCCCTCGAGCAACGACGTCGCCGTGGCGATGGCGGCCTCGCCCGCGGGCGTCGGCGTGTAGCC
The DNA here is from genome assembly GCA_023389175.1 of Pseudomonadota bacterium. GTDB lineage: Bacteria > Pseudomonadota > Gammaproteobacteria > Burkholderiales > Burkholderiaceae_E > Lautropia. Next base: position 15,354 of record JAEWEW010000173.1, read on the forward strand.
GTCCCGCGCGCGCTCGAAGAGGCGCACGCCCAATCGCTTCTCCAGGGCACCGAGCCGGCGAAAGGCCGTCGAATGGTCGACGCCCAATCGCCGCGCCGCGCCGGCCAGCGTGCCGGCTTCGCCGATCGCGCGGGCGAGTTGCAGGTCCTCCAGTCCGATCAGGCCGTTGCGGCCGACCGGCTCGTTCGATCCTGGCGTCGATTGCAAGCTTGGCTTTCCGATTCACCGTATTCGCTTGCGGAGACTATCAGCCGAGAATCGTTCCGTCACCTGCCGGAGCAGCATCTGCCCGAGCATCACCCGCCTTCTCGGAGAGTCGCCATGCCCAAGCTCACGCTCGTCAGCCACCATCTCTGCCCCTATGTCCAACGCGCCGTCATCGCCCTGCAGGAGAAAGGCGTGGCGTTCGACCGCGTCTACATCGACCTGTCGAACAAGCCCGCGTGGTTTCGGCAGTTGTCGCCGCTCGGCAAGGTGCCGTTGCTGAAGATCGACGACGACACGGTCATCTTCGAATCGGCCGTCATCTGCGAGTACCTTGAAGAGACGCAGCCCAATCCCCTGCATCCCACCGACCCGCTGCATCGTGCGCGCCACCGCGCCTGGATCGAGTTCGGTTCGGCCATCCTGTCCGATGTCTGGGGATTCGAGACGGGCAAGGATGCGGCCACTGTCACCGCGAAGGCGGCCGCGCTGAAAGCGAAGTTCGACCGCATCGAGGCGAGCCTTGGTGACGGACCCTACTTCGCCGGAGAGCGCTTCAGCCTGGTGGATGCCGCCTTCGGGCCGGTGTTCCGGTACTTCGACGTGTTCGATACGATCATCGAGCACGACATCTTCAGCGACACGCCCAAGGTGCGCGCCTGGCGTCGGGCGCTCGCGGCGCGCCCAAGCGTCCGCGACGCGGTGCCGGCGGACTATCCGGTGCGCCTTCGCGCGTTCCTGGAGGCCCATGACGCCTACCTGCATCGGCTCGCCGCCTGACTGGCGCCCGGGCACCTGGCGCCCGGACACCGGTTGACAGCCTCGCGCCGACGGAACACGCTGATCCTGCCGCGCGGCATCCGGTGGGCGCTGCCCGGCCCGCTCGCCGACATCCGGCCGGGCGGCACCGGAGGAGCGCGCGATGGCCGATACGAACTTCGCGATCGCCTGGGAGGGTGGCCGCGCCTACGAGCAGTACGTCGGCCGCTGGAGCCGAAAGGTCGCCCCGCTGTTCCTGGCATGGCTCGGGATGCCTGCCGGCCGGCGCTGGCTCGACGTCGGCTGCGGCACCGGGGCGCTCTGCGAAGCGATCCTGGACGCCTGCGATCCATCGTCGGTCACCGGGGTCGAGCCGTCGGAAGGATTCCTCGCGACCGTCAGGGCGAGGCTCGGTGACCGGGCCACGTTCTACCAGGGCAGCGCAACCGCCATTCCGCTCGCCGATGCATCAATGGACGCGGTTGTCTGCGGCCTGGTGCTGAACTTCGTATCGGATCCGGCGGCGGCGCTGAAGGAGATGATGCGGGTGTCGAGCGCAGGCGCCACCGTCGCGGCGTACGTCTGGGACTATGCCGGCCGCATGGAGCTCATGCGCTACTTCTGGGATGCGGCGGTGGCGCTGGACCCGGCTGCGGCGCCGCTGGACGAAGGCTCGCGCTTTCCGCTTTGCCGCCCGCAAGCGCTCCAGGCGCAGTTCGCGGGTGCGGGCCTACTGGCCGCCGAGGTAACGGCCATCGAGATCGCGACGCACTTTGCCAGCTTCGACGACTACTGGGAGCCGTTCCTCGGCGGCCAGGGTCCGGCGCCCGGCTACGCGATGTCGCTCGCCGAAGACGCGAGGGCCCGTCTTCGCGATCGCATCCGGTCGCGCATACCGACGGCAGCTGATGGCGCCATCGACCTGACGGCCCGGGCGTGGGCGGCGCGCGGGACCGTTGCAGCGTAGATCGCGCCGTTCGATCATCGGGCGGCAAGGCAGAAGTAAAAGGGATGACGTGACACTCGAGGGGAGACGATGAAGACACTGATCAGGAACGCCCGGCTCGTCGACGGCACCGGGGCACCGCCGCGCGACCGATGCGCGCTGTTGATCGAGAACGGGCGGCTGGTGCACGTCGGTCCGCTCGCGCGCGATTCGGAGCCGACCGGCGGCGATGTCAGCACGCTGGATGTCGGCGGCCGCACCGTGATGCCCGGCATGGTGGAAGGCCACATCCATCTCTCCTACAACGACGTGAAGGTCATCGCGGACCTGGACCTCAACTGCCCGCCCGAGTATTCGACCCTGGTGTCGGCCAAGAACGCAGAGCGTGCACTGCATTGCGGCTACACCGCCGCGCGCTCTGCCGGTTCCGTGCATGCGGTCGATGTCGCGCTGAAGCGCGCGATCGAGGAGGGTCTGTTTCCGGGCCCGAGGCTCCTCGCCGCCGGCCGCGACATCTGCGCGACCGGCGGCATGGCCGACTGGAACCCCTCCTACCTGAAGCTCGGCATGGAAGGCCTCGCGCTGATCGCGGACGGTCCCGACGCGGTGCGGGCCGCGGTGCGACGGGTGGTCAAGGACGGCGCCGATGTGGTCAAGTGCTACATCGGCGGCGACGCCCTGCTGCCGCACACGCCGATCAGCGACTGCACCTACACCCAGGCCGAGGTGGATGCGCTAGTGGACGAGGCGCACATGCGCAACCGGCTGGTCGCGGCCCATGTGCGCGGCGAGCGGTCCAGCGAGGTCGCCGCCCGAGCCGGCGTCGATTCCATCGAGCATGCCACCTACGCCAGCCAGGAGACGTTGAAGCGCATCCGGGACCAGGACCTCACCCTGGTTCCTGGACTGCGTTATCTCTACTCCATCATCGAGAACGGTCCGCGCTTCGGCATCACCGAGGAGATCATCGCCGGGAGTGGATTGCGGGAGGAGATCGACCAGGCCTCCGACACTTACCGCCGCGCCCGCGAGCTCGGCATCCGCATGTGCCCCGGCGGCGACTTCGGCTTCGCCTGGAATCCGCACGGCGAGTACGCGAAGGACATCGAGGTGTTCGTCGAGGTCATCGGCTTCTCGCCGCTCGAAGCGATCACCTGTGCAACCCGCAACGGCGCCGAGCTGATGCGCATGGCGGACCGGATCGGGACCCTGGAGGTCGGCAAGTACGCTGACCTGTTGGTGCTGGAGGCCGATCCACTGGCGGACATCCGGGTTCTGCAGCATCGGGAGCGGATATCGGTGATGAAGGCGGGGGAGTTCGTGACGCGGCGGTTCGGGGCGCCGTCGCTATAGCCAGCGTTGACGGCCTCGGAGGTTCGCTGTATCACCGACCAAGGTGGCGCATGAATGCCTCTGAACCCGACTCACTCGCCTCTCGGCCGTCCCTCATCCGCCGCGGCCGGATCATGGAGCACCGTGCCGGTCCCGACGCCGACGCCCACCCGGGCATTGCTGCGGCCGATCGGCGTGCTGACGCCGGTCCCGACGCCGCCGGTGACCCGGCCGCCCTGATCCACGCCGACGCCGACACCGACCGGGCCCACGCCCGTGCCGACACCGAGATTCACGCCGCCGCTGCCGACGCCGACGCCGAGCGACACCCCGGGGACGACCGGCACGCCGACGCCCACACCCGCGCCAACCGACGCGCATGCGGACAGGCAGGCGAAAGCCCCAAAGACCAGGAGCAGGCGAATCGGGAAGGAGGTACGCATGGAGGACTGGATCATGTATCCCAGTCTAGACGATGCGGACCGGCCGCCTCGTCCTTGCCCATGCGTCGGCTTGGGGCCTTCGACGGCACGCGCAGGCTGCGACGCCGCACGGCGTGCAGCCTGCTCGAGGCAGACCCGGATCAGGAGATGAGATTCGGCGGCGTGCCCTCGTCCTGCCGGTGGAAGGCGATCAGGTTCGGCGGCGTGCCCTCGTCCTGCCGGTGGAACGCGATCAGGTTCTGGGGCGTGCCTTCATCCTGCCGGTGCTCGGCGATCAGGTTGGGCGGCGTACCCTCGTCTTCGCGATGGAACGCGATGAGGTTCGGCGGCGTTCCTTCGTCGGGCTGATGGCCCGCGAGCAGGTTGGGGGGCATGCCCTCGTCCTGCACTTGCGCGGAGCGCTTGGAGAAGGCCGACCCTTCGTCCGGAGCGTTGGCAGCCGTCGCCGCGATGGCGCCGGTTGCGACGAGAGCGGCCACGATGAGCGAGTGTGCTGCTTTCATTTCGAACTCCTTGCAGACATGCCACGGATCGGTTGCCGTCGGATGACGGCTCTTGCCTGCCGTGTGCGGCCAGTATTCGGCGGCGCACCGCCGCGCGCCATTGACCCGAGGTCCAGCAGAAGTTGAGTCCCTGGGTCTTGCCGGTTGTGCGACGGGCTAAACCGGTTTAGCGGTTCGAGACCTCGGATGAGTTACGCGGATGCCGCGCGCTCCTATAATCCGCTCGACGACCGTCCTCTCGACGCCTTTGCTGTTCGGCGCCTGCTCGATTTCGGGGGGCTCGATGCATATCCTGATCGTCGACGACCATCCGCTGTTCCGCGAAGGGATGAAGATCCTGCTGTCGTCGCTGGATCCCGCGGTGCTGATGTCGGAGGCCGGGACGGTCGCGGAAGCCGTCGCCCGGGCCGCGAACGAATCGCCCGACCTCGTCCTGCTCGACATGAACCTGCCCGGCGTGAGCCGGCTGGACGCGCTGCGCCAGGTCAAGGCGGCCTACGAGTCGGCGGCGGTGGTGGTGGTATCGGGCGACGAGGATCCGTTGTTCGTCCGCGCATGCATCGATGCCGGCGCCGCAGGCTACATCCCGAAGACGACCGATTCGGCCCTGACCATCCAGGCGCTGCGCCTGGTGCTGGCCCATGGCGTGTACCTGCCGCGATCGGCACTGGCCCGCCCCGGCATGGCGCGACAGCCCGGGAGCGCCACGGCCTGGCATGACCTGCCGCAGCTGAGCGATCGCCAGATGGCCGTGCTTGAGCGAATGCTCCAGGGCAAGCCAAACAAGATCATCGCCCGGGACCTCAACATCGCGGTCGGCACGGTCAAGGCCCATCTGTGGGCGGTCTACCAGGCGCTGGGGGTCACCTCGCGCTCGCAGGCGATGTATCGGGTGCACGAGCTCGGGCTCTTCGACGGCGGACGATCCGGCTGAAGGCCGGAAGGAAGCGACGATGAAGCCCGACGCGACCACCGTTCCCGCCCAGCTTGCCCCCGGGCTCGCCGACGAGTTGCTGGCGCTGTTCGCCCGGCAGGGACGCCGGGTGCCGATCCCCGTGTTCCTCTGCGCGTTGCTGCTCGCCGCGGTCGCGTCGAGCCAGCTGGGCGGGTGGCTGCCGTGGGCCTGGGTTGCCGCGGTGGCCGGCGTGCTGGCGGTGCGCTGGAAGGTCCTGCGCGCACTGCCTTCCGCGCACTACAGCGCGCGCCACAAGCTGCGCATCGCGGCGGCGCTGAGCGGCATCAACGGGCTGGTCCATGCCACGTCGATCGGCTTCGCGATGCACCTGGATGCGCCGGGGCGCGCGATCCTGACGATCGTGCTGCTCGGCCTGTGCGCGGGAGCCGTCGCCACGACCGGCGGCTACCGGCCGGCCTTCCTGGCCTTCTCCGGCACGACCCTGCTGCCGTTGAGCGCCATGTGGGCCGCCGGAACCGGCGACCGGATGCAGTGGATGGACGTCTTCACCGCTATGCTGATCCTGGTCTACGGGCTGGTGCTGCTCGGCCTGGCGCGGGAGGCGTTCCAGCTCTTCGAGCGATCGTTCGAGATCCGGCAGGAGCAGGTGGAGATGAACCGCCAGCTGCGCGACGCGCTCCGGGAAGCGGAAGCGGCGAACCGGGCCAAGACCCGCTTCCTCGCCTCCGCGAGCCATGACCTGCGCCAGCCGATGCACACGCTGTCGCTCTTCAGCGCCGCGCTGACGATGCGGCCGCTGGACGCGGCCTCGCAGGAGATCGCGCGCCACATCGACACCGCGCTGCAGGCGCTGGGCGCGCAGCTCGACGCGCTGCTGGACGTGTCCAAGCTCGACGCGGGCGTGGTGCCGGTGCGGCCGGCGAGCTTCCCGCTGCGTGACTTCCTGGAACGCCATCGCGAGGAATACCTGCCGCTGGCGCGGGGCAAAGGCCTGGCACTGACCTTGGAGTGTCCCGCCGAGGCGGTCTGTGAAACGGACGAAGCGCTGCTGGGCCGGATCCTGCGGAACCTCCTGGAGAACGCCATCAAGTACACCGCGGCGGGCGAGATCCGCATGCGTGTCCGTCGGGAAGACCGGAGCTGGCTGGTGTCGGTGCAGGACACCGGCGTCGGGATCCCGCAGGCCGAGCAGCAACGCGTGTTCGAGGAGTTCTACCAGCTCGGCAACCCCGAGCGCGACCGGACACGCGGCCTCGGCCTGGGCCTGTCCATCGTGCGCCGGCTGGCCCGGCTGCTCGACGTGGGCATCTCGATGGAGTCGACTCCTGGCGTCGGCACCACCTTCACGCTGACGGTGCCGCAAGGCCGGGCGACGACGCCATCGGATGCCTCGGAAGGGCATGCGCCGGCAAGCGATCGACTCGAGGGAATCAGAATCCTGGTGCTCGACGACGAGGAGGCGGTGCGACTCGGGATGCGGGCGCTCCTGCAGGCGCTCGGCTGCAGCGTGGATCTTGCGGGAACGGTCGCCGAGGCGATCGCGCACTGCGAAGCCGCGTCTCCGGACCTGGCCCTGGTCGATCTCCGGCTTCGGGGCGAGGAGGACGGCATCGCTGCCGTCGCGCAGCTGCGCCGCCTGCGGCCCGGGCTGCCGGCAATCTTCGTGAGCGGCGACACCGCGCCGGAGCGGCTGAAGCAGGCGCATGCCGCCGGCATCCCGCTGCTCCACAAACCCGTAACCGCGGACACGCTTCGCCGCGCCATCGTGGCTCAGACGAAAGAGGGGGACTGCCATGAGACCGGACCCCGCCGAGCCACCGCGTGAAACGCACGAGGAGGAGTCACGCGCCACCCAGTGGCTGTCGCGGGGGCTGGAGGCGCTGATCGAGGGGTTGGGCCGGGACCCTACCGAGCCCGCGAGCACGCCGGACTTCGATGTCCTGATCGTCGGAAGCGGCTACGGGGGGGCGATCGCCGCGGCGGAGCTCGCCCGCAACCGCGGCGCGAGGCGCGTATGCGTCCTCGAGCGCGGTCGTGAACGGCTGCCGGGCGCCTTTCCGTCCCGGATGGCCGAGCTGGCCGGTCATGTGCGCTTCTCGACGCAGGGATCGACCCGCCCCCGCGGTCGCCGCGAGGGGTTGTTCGACCTGCGTCTTGGCGAGGACCTGTGCGCGCTGGTCGCCAACGGCGTCGGCGGTGGCTCGCTGATCAACGCGGGCGTGATGGTGCTGCCGCCCGCCGACGTCTTCGAATCGCGGGCTTGGCCCGAGGCCTTCCGAGCGCCGTCGTCCGTCGCTGCACTGCTTGCAACCGGTGCCGTCCTGCAGAGCCGATTGGGCGCGACAGCGACCGCGGAGACCGCCGACTCGCCGCTGCCGCTCAAGTTCAAGGCGCTGAGGACAATGGCGGGGCGCCACGGCGCAAGGACGCTGCCGATCACGGTGGCCCCGGCCGGCACGGGTGCCGACCCGATCCGGACTCCGGCCGGTGTCGCGATCGACCCGTGCGTCGGTTGCGGCGGCTGCTTCACCGGCTGCAACTACAACGCCAAGGTTTCGCTCGACGTCACCCTGCTTGCCGAGGCGCGGCAGGCCGGCGCGGAGATCTACGCCGGCGCCACCGTGCTGAAGCTGGCGCGAACCCAGGCAGCCGCCGGCGCCGAGCCCGCGTGGCAGGTCCAGGTGGTCCACACCGACGAGGCCTTGCGCCGTCGCCAGCCCAAGCCCTTCCTGCTGCATGCGCGACGGTTGGTGCTCGCTGCCGGCACCTTCGGCTCGCCCGAGATCCTCATGCGATCGCGCAGCGACAAGCTGCACTGGTCGCCGAAGCTGGGGCACCAGGTCTCGTCCAACGGCGATCTCATCGCCGCGGCCTACGCTACCCGCGCGGAGGCGAACTGCGCGGCAGACGAGCAGGTCGACCCGCGAAGCACGAAGCCGGGCAGGCGCGTGGGCCCGACCATCACCGGGATGATCGACCTCCGCTCGCCGGCCGGCAGCGGCGTTGCGCGCGTAGACGACGACCTGGTCATCCAGGACCTGGCGATACCCGGCCCGTTGCGCCGGCTGCTGGAGGAAACGCTGACCACCACGGCCGCGCTCCAGCTGCTGCCCGAAGCGGACAAGTCGTCTCATGGCGGCCCGCAACCTCGCACCGATCCGTGCGCGGTGGACCCGGATGCGGTGAAGCGGACGCTGACGGTGGCCATCATCGGCCACGACAGCGCCGATGGCGTGATGCTGTTCGAAGAGGACGGCGAAAAGGATGGCGGCGACGGCGCCACCCGGATCCGGTGGCCGTCGTTGCGTCACTACCCGCCGCTCCTCGAGCGTCATCGAAGGTTCGAGGCGCTGCTGCGATCCTCCATCGGCGGCCAGGCATTGCCCAATCCGCTGTGGCGACCGCTGCCGGACAAGCTCGACTTCCTCCTCGGCGCCCAGGCCGGTCCGTTGCTCACGGTGCATCCGCTTGGCGGCTGCGCGATGGGCGATGATTGGCGCACGGGCGTGGTCGACCATCTGGGCAGGGTGTTCGACGGCACCACGCCGACGACCTGCCATCCCGGCCTCGTCGTGCTCGATGGCTCCATCATCCCGACCTCGCTGGGCATCAACCCCGCCTTGTCGATCGCGAGCGTCGCGATGCGCGCCATCACCGCGCTGCGCACCGAGTGGGGATACGACACACCCTCAGCCGCGACGACTCCGGTCGGGGATCGTCCGGTCTTTCGCGAGCCGGCGCCGCCCGCGCGCCGCAAGCCGACCCGGGTCGAAATGGTGGAGCGCCTCTCCGGTCCCCTGGTCCTCGACGGCATCGGTCGCCGCGACAAGCCGGTGCATGTCGAGCTGACGCTGCGCTTCGGCAGCGTGTCGCTGGCGGACCTGGCTTCCGGCACCGCGAGGGCGCGGTTGACGCTGCCTCCCGGCGGCGGACGGCTGCGGATCTTCGCGTGCGAGCCGCCGGATGATCGCGAAGCGCCGGATGCCAAGGCCCTGCTGGTCGCCGAGCTCGGGGGAACCCTGAGGGTCTTCCACGAGGAGGAATCGACCTCGCTGCAGCGACGGATCCGCGGAGCATGGGCCTGGTTCAGGAACCGGGGCCTGCGCGACGGCGTGCTCTGGGTGATCGATCGGGTGGCAGGCAACGGGCCGGTGCCCGCCGGCGACACCTGCGCATTGCGGGAGGGGCTGCGCCTTCTGCGGATTGCGTGGGGCGTGAGCTCGCGTGCCGGCGCGGTTCGCCGGCTGGACTACGACCTGAGGATCACGAAGGTGAAGGCGCCGGACCAGGCGCCGGACCGGGCGCCGGCCCTCGCGCCGGAGGTTGTCCTGGCATTCGAAGGGAGCCGCATCGCCGGTTCGAAGCGGCTGACCTATTCGCGGCGAGGCAATCCCTGGCGCCAGCTGATGGAGGTCGCGCTGGACAGCTTTCCGCTGGCCCGGCCCTCGCAGGGAATCCTGAGGCTCGACGCCGGCTTCCTTGCCCGCCAGGGCGTCCCGCTGATGCGGATCGTCCAGCAGGAGGACCAGCCCACGGCGCTCGTGGATACCGCCGCGCTGCTGCTGTATCTCGCGCGGATGCTGCTCCACGTCCACGCCTGGAGCTTCCGCGCGCCGGACCTGCCCAAGCCGCGGACGATCGAGCGGCTGCCCGGCATCGTTCCCGGCCTGCCGCCGCCGGTCGTCCACGAGTTCCAGGTGGCCGAGCCGCGCGACGGCATTCCGGTGATGGTGCGCCTGACCCATTATCGGGCCGCGCGCAGGCACGGCGGCAAGGAAGCCAGGTCTTCCGCGGACAAGCCGTCGGGTCGCGAGATGTCGATGCGCACGCCGGTGCTGCTGATCCATGGCTACAGCGCGAGCGGGACGACCTTCGCGCATCATTCCGTCCGGCCCAACCTGGCCGGCGCGCTCTGGGCTCGCGGCAAGGACGTCTGGATCGCGGACCTGCGCACCAGCGCCGGCATGCCGCATGCGCGCGCTCCCTGGACCTTCGAGCAGGCCGCACTCACGGACATTCCCGTGGCGGTGGAACAGGTGCTGCGGCTGACCGGCGCGGAGAAGATCGACGTCTTCGCCCACTGCATCGGCTCGGCGATGTTCGGCATGGCGCTGCTCGCGCCCGACCGCACCAGGGTGTCGGCGCACCAATCGACCGAGGATTCGTGCCGGAAGCCGACGCGGGAATCTTCGCAGGAGACGGCGCCGTGCCTGCACACGAGGATCCGACGGCTCGCGATGTCGCAGGTCGCCCCGGCCATGCTCTTCACGCCCGCCAACGTGTTTCGCGCCTACGCGATGCGGTACCTCAAGCACTACCTGCCGCTCACCGACTACGAGTTCCGGCCCTCGCGGGCGCCGACGCTGCTGGACCAATTGATCGACCGGTTGCTGGCTACCTTGCCGTACCCCGAGGAGGAATTCGATCGCGAGAATCCCCTCTGGACGCCCTGGCGCCGCACCCCGTGGGTCGGCACCCGCCATCGGATGGACGCCCTGTACGGGCGCGACTTCAGCGTCAACAACCTGCCCCAGAGCGTCCTCGACTACATCGACGATCACTTCGGTCCGCTCAACGTGGACACCGTCTCCCAGGCCATCCACTTCGCGCACAACCGGGTGATCACCAACCACACCGGATTCAACGAGTACGTGATACCGGAGCGGCTGCGCGAGCGCTACACCTTTCCCATCCTCCACGTGCACGGCAAGGAGAA
>JAEWEW010000280.1 GCA_023389175.1 Pseudomonadota bacterium
GCAGCGCGACGCCGGCGTCAGGCAGCGTCGGCTGGCGATTGACCGCAAGGGCGGCACGCGCGAGCTGCATCGGCCGGCGCGCATCGAATCGCTCGCGCTCCGCGACCAGGTGGACCTCGTCGCCGACGGATGCCTCGATGCGTTCCGCGGCGACCGGGCCGGCCGCGCCACCGCCGCGTCGCGGCGGCTCGATCGGCGAGATGGTGAGCGCAAGCGGCATGCGCGCGTCCGGCGCCTTGCCGACCGGCGCCGGCAGGTCGCTGCCGAGACCGACCAGGTCCGAGACCACCGATACCCGCGCGCCGCCGGCACCGACGTCGATGTCGGCCTTGTACGCCGTCGATCCGCTGAGGTGCCGGCTGAGCGGCTCCCCCGAGAGCAGGCGCAGGCTCTCGGCGGTCATCCGGCCCTCGGCGGTGATCTGCATGCGGCCGCCCTCGCGCGTGCCGCCCGCAAGCGTCATCGGTCCGTCCACCAGTCGCGCCCGCACGCCGCTGAACGCGAGCGACTTGCCGGTGAACTGGAGGCGGCCGGTGATCGCTTCCAGCGGCGCGCCCACCGGCTCGTAGTCGAGCATCGCGCCGGCCAGGTCGAGATCGCCCCGGACGGTGAAGTCGTCGAGATCCTTCAACGGCAGGCGCAGCTCCAGCGCGAGCTTCGCTGGTCCCTTCGCGCTCATCGGCCGGGTGGCGTCCCCCAGCGCGGAAGCAAGCGGACTCGCGTTGAGGAAGCGCAGCATGTGGCCGGCATCGCCCTCCGCCCTTCCCTGGATCGCGAGCACTCCCTGGGCGAGGTCGTCGATGCGCGCGTCGATGCCGGCAAGCGCGACCTCCATCGCGGTCGCGCGCTGGGCCTGCAGCCGCAGGCTGGCCCGATCGAACGCGAAGTCGCCCGCGATGCCGTGGATGGCCGGCCAGTCGTCGGCGTACTTGAAGAGGACGTCGCGCGCCTTGCCGGCGAGACTGAACTCGCCGGGACCGTCCTGTGACTTCGGCCGATACGGAAAGTCCCGGATGTCGCCGCGCCAGATCGCCTCGATGCCCTCGAGGACGCCCGCCTCCAGCGCGCCGCGCAACCAGTGGCGCACGCCTTCGGGCACCTCGTGCGGCAGGTAGCGCCAGAGCTGCTTCGCCTGGAGGCTGTCGATGCGCGCCCGGATATCCACCACCCCGGCACCGCGGCCGTCGGAACGATAGTTGCCGGTGATGGCGCCGCGCCCATCGGCATTGGCGAACGCGAAGCGTTCGACCGCCAGGGTGAGCCAGGCCGGCCCGGCGGTGCGATCGACCTTCCACGCGAAGCGCGAGTCGAGCGAAGTGAAGGGCACCTCCGGCTCCACCAGCACGCCGCCGAAGGTGACGGTGCTCGCGGCCGCGCCGGTGGCTCCACCGCCGCTGGCCGGGGCGCCGGTCATCTGCGGCGTCCTCAGCGTCGCCCGGCCGCCGCTCTGGCTCGCCTGGAAGCTGCCCGACAAGCCGCGCAGGCTCGGGATGCGGATCTTGTAGGGATACTTGCGCTGCTCCGCATCGGGCGCCACCTCGAAGGAGGCCTGCTCGAAACCGCCCTCGGCGCTCCAGGTAGCCTGGCCGTCCCCGACCGGACGCTGCCACGACAGCTTCAGCCCGGAGACCCGGCCGCTACCGGCGACCCGCTCGATCGCACCGGCCGCAGGTTGCGTCGCCCTGGCCGCGGCGATCATGCGGGCGAGCTCGAGCACCGGTCCTGCATCGATCGTGTCGAAGCCGCCGGATAGCCGCTCGAGCGAGTGATCCGGCGCCAGCACCAGTGCGAGCGGGGGCGCCGCCGCGCGGACCGCGGCCCCACCGGCCTCCTCCAGCTCGAAGCCATAGGTGCTCAGCTCGTGGCCGCCCGCGGGCGTGCGCCGGATGCGCACATCGGTGCTGATGCGGGTGAAGCGCAGGCTGCCGGCCGCGGCGGCGGGCTTGTCCGTCGCCGGGTCCGACAGCATCAGCGCGACGTCGTCCGAACGCAGCCGCACGCGCAGGTCGCCGAGCGTGCCCCGGTCGAGCTGCGCGGACATCCACGGATCGACCCGTCCCCTGACCGAATCGACCACCACCGCGGGCAGCGCCGCGCGCAGCGACTCGGCCGCGTCCTTCGGAAGCTGGTCGATGAGCGGGCGCAGCAGCAGCTGTCGCGCCTCCCACTGCAGGCTGCCGCTCCAGCTGCGCCAATCGCCTGGATCACCGGACGCGTCCCGCGTGAGCGCGGCCTGCACCACCAGGTTGGCGGCGAGGATGTCGCCCGAGCCGACGTCGAGCCGCGCGTCATGCTCGACGCCGCTGCTCTTCAGCACGAGCGAGATGTCGCGAAGCTCCAGGCTGCGTCGCGGCTGCTCCTCGTCCTGGATGATCACGGTGCCGCCGCCGATGCGCACGTCGGACTGCTGCAGCAGCCAGGACAGCAGCCCCGGGGCGCCTGCCGGCCGCTCCTGCGGGGCCGGCAGTGCGGCCAACATGAGCCTGTCGCCGCGCCTCGCAACCGGCAGGACCGGCCGGTCCAGCCGCAGCTCGTGGAAGTCGGCCTCGCCGCGCAGCAGCGCCCGAAGGGAGATGGTGGCGAACAGCCTTTCGACCCGGATCGCGCGGTCTCCGCTGCCGATCCGCGCGCCATCGATCTCGATGGAGGGTCGCAGCCCGGTCCAGTCGGTCCGGATGCCCTTCCAGGCGACCGGTGCACCAAGGCGCGCCTCGACCGTCCCGGCGTAGCGCGCGGCGAGCGAGTCGACATTGGGCCAGACGACAAAGCGCGCGGCGAGGTAGACGACTGCGAGGATGCCGGCCAGCATGAGCACCGCACCGACTACCAGTCGAGCCAGCCAGGCGCCTGAGCCGGAAGACACAGGGGTCATGTTCGGAACCTTGCAGACACTCGGGAATCTAGCATGCCCCTTGCTGCGGCCTGCCGGCGACCCGGGCACGCATGCCCGCCGGCGCGCTTCGTTTGCGGCCGCCTGCCATCGAGCCTGTCTCCGAGTCACAACGGATGGCTCGGGCGCGCCGACCTGCGCGCCAAAAAAGTCACACGGGATAGCGGGTGCATCGGAACGATGCGAAGATCCGCGGTGACAATGCCGAGCGCCAACCGCCGGTCGTCCGAAAGCGACCGTCGGTGATGCGCTGCCGGTGCCGGGTTCCGGACACGGAGTAACTTCCATCGCGCCGGGAGAAGGCGCCGCCGGGCGTCCGTCCGCACAATCAGTTCAATGAGAGGGATACAGACTTATGAGTGCAAATGCACAGGGCGACTCCCGCCAGGAGGCTGCGAGGCCGGATGTGGCGGACCTGAAGGCGGCGCGAGCCGAGGTCGTCGTCGACGACCGCCAGGTTACCGAGGATCAGGTCGCGGCCGCTGCGGCAGCGACGGACGCCGCGCAGGAGGCCGCGACCGAAGTCGCGACGCAAGCCGGCGTCCTGCCGACCGACGCGCCGATCCAGAGCATCGGTGAGTACGCCCAGGCGC
>JAEWEW010000322.1 GCA_023389175.1 Pseudomonadota bacterium
GGTATCTTCACCGCCGGCATGGTGCTGTCTCTCATGATCCTGCCCTTCATCGCCTCGGTGATGCGCGACGTCTTCGAGACCGTTCCGGGCGTGCTCAAGGAATCGGCCTATGGGCTGGGCTGCACCACCTGGGAGGTGGTGCGCCACATCGTGCTGCCCTACACCCGGGTGGGCGTGATCGGCGGCATCATGCTCGGCCTCGGCCGTGCCCTCGGCGAGACGATGGCCGTGACCTTCGTGATCGGGAACGCCAACCGGATCTCGGGGAGCCTGTTCGCGCCCGGCAACTCGATCGCCTCCACCCTGGCCAACGAGTTCGCGGAAGCGAGCCCCGAGCTGCACATCCCGTCGCTGTTCGCGCTAGGCCTCATCCTGTTCCTGATCACCTTCGCGGTGCTGGGCGCAGCCAAGTGGCTGATCAACCGCGGCGCGGTCAAGGCCGGTCGCTGAGGAGAAGGGGCGGCATGGAAGTCAATGGATCGATCTACCGCCGGCGCATCGTCGTCAACCGGGCCGGCATGGCGCTTTCCACCGCCGCGATGGCCGGCGGCCTCGCCGGTCTCGCGTGGATCCTCTGGACGCTGTTCTACAACGGCCTGTCCGCCTTCGACGTCGACTTCTTCACCGCATCGACGCCCGCGCCGGGATCCGAAGGGGGTGGAATGGCCAATGCCATCGTGGGCAGCCTGATGATCGTGGGCGTCTCCACCGTGGTGGCGACGCCGGTCGGCATCCTCGCCGGGATCTACCTGGCGGAGTTCGGCGACCGGTCGAAATTCGCCTCGGTCACGAGGTTCGTGGTCGACATCATGCTGTCGGCGCCGTCCATCGTCATCGGCCTCTTCGTGTACGCGATCGCGGTGGCCACCGTCGGCCACTTCTCCGGCTGGGCGGGGTCGCTCGCGCTCGGCCTGATCGCGGTGCCGGTGGTGGTGCGCACAACCGAGAACATGCTGCGGCTGGTGCCGGGGAGCCTGCGCGAGGCCGCCTTCGCGCTCGGCGCGCCGCGCTGGCGGGTGAACCTCGCGGTGACGCTGCGGGCGGTCAAGGGCGGCGTGGTGACCGGAGTGCTCCTATCGATCGCGCGGATGATCGGCGAGACCGCGCCGCTGCTGTTCACCGCGCTCAGCAACCAGTTCTTCTCCGCCGACATGAGCCAGCCGATGGCGAACCTGCCGGTCGTGATCTACAACTTCGCGCTGAGTCCCTACGAGGACTGGCAGCGGCTCGCCTGGGGCGGCGCGGCGCTGATCGCGCTGGTGGTCCTCGCCATCAACATCGCCGCACGCGCCCTCTTCCGTGATCCCGAGACCCGATGAGCCCACCGGACATGCAGACAACCTCCGACGCGGCGCGCGCCGCGCCACGCGCGGCCTCGCCCTTCCAGTCGATCGTGAAGGACCCGATCATCCAGGTCCGCGACCTCGATTTCTACTACGGCAAGTTCCGCGGCCTGAAGCGCATCAACCTGGACGTCGCGCGCGGCCAGGTCACCGCGTTCATCGGACCTTCGGGCTGCGGCAAGTCGACGCTGCTGCGCACCTTCAACCGGATGTTCGACCTCTACCCCGGGCAGCGGGCCGAAGGCGAGATCCTGATCCGCGGCAAGAACGTCCTCGCCCCCGAGCAGGACGTCAACCTGCTGCGCGCCCGCGTCGGGATGGTGTTCCAGAAGCCGACCCCCTTCCCCATGACGATCTTCGAGAACGTCGCATTCGGTGTGCGGCTCTACGAGCCGCTCGACAAGCGCCGGATGGAAGAGCGGGTCGAGTGGGCGCTGCGCAAGGCGGCGCTCTGGGAGGAGGTCAAGGACAAGCTGGACCAGAGCGGGCTCAGCCTCTCGGGCGGCCAGCAGCAGCGGCTGTGCATCGCGCGCATGGTCGCGGTCAAGCCGGATGTGCTGCTGCTCGACGAGCCGACCAGCGCGCTCGACCCGATCTCCACCGCGAAGGTGGAGGAGCTGGTCAACGAACTGAAGTCCGACTACACCATCGCGATCGTCACGCACAACATGCAGCAGGCGGCGCGAATCTCCGACTACACCGCGTACATGTACCTGGGCGAGCTGATCGAGTTCGGTCGGACCGACGAGATCTTCATCAAGCCCAAGCGCAAGGAAACGGAGGATTACATCACCGGCCGATTCGGCTGAGATGACGGAGAGACCGATGACACATACCTACAGCCAGTTCGACACCGAGTTGCAGCGGCTGCGCAGCGCCACGATCGCGATGGCCGAGCTCGCGCAGCGGCAGGTCGAGCGTGCGGTCGACGCGGTCGTCACCGACGATGCCGGCCTGATCGCGCAGGTGCTCGCCGACGAGGCCGAAGTCAACCGCATGCACCTGCAGATGGACCTCCTCTGCAACCGGATGATCGCCAAGCTGCAGCCGATCGCCGCGGACCTGCGCGAGATCCTCGCGGCGCTGCACATGAACAACGACCTCGAGCGGGTCGGCGACGAGGCCAAGAAGATCGCCAAGAAGGCGCGGGGCCTCGGCCCGCGGCCGTTGCCGATCGGCACCGCGCGCATCGAGCAGATGGCGGGCCTCGCCTGCGAGATGCTGCAGCTCGCCATCGACGCCTACCGGCGACATGACGCGGCTGCCGCCCGCGCGCTGATCGGCCGCGACGACGAGGTCGACACGCTGCGCGACCAGCTGATCGGCGAGCTGGTGTCGGTGATGTCCACCGCGCCGCAGAGCGTCTCCCAGGGCCTCGCGCTGATCTTCGTGGTGCAGTCGCTGGAGCGGGTCGGCGACCATGCGACCAACCTGGCGGAATCGGTGCTGCTCGCGGTGGAGGGGTCCCGGGAGAAGCCGCCGAAGGTGAAGGGCTGAGGGCGGCGCGGCGGCCGGACAGCTCGGCGGCTTAGGCCGCCTTGCGGATGATGAGCAGGAACGACGTGCTGACGTGCCCGAGAAGTTGAATCTTCAGGTGCTCTCGGCCGTTGTGATAGTACGGAGGAAAGTCGAATGCAAGGTCATGTTGATCAGTGCCAGGATCAAACTCCAGGCATTCGATTCCGCAGGCAACCGACCTAAGCGATCGGTCGAGCTCCTCGATGTCACGGCGGCGATAGATGACATTGTCCCCTCGCTCCACCGTAAGGTTGTTCGAGGAGACGTTGTACTCGGTGGTGTGGACGGCGATGCCGCCCGGCTTCAGCAGTTCCGTCGCTGACCTGACGAAGTCGAGCCCATCCTCGAGTGACCCGAGGTGCTCGAAAGCGCATGAGCTCCACAAGAAGTCGAAGTTGCGGGAGGGCAGGATTGCCAGCTCCCGCATGTCGATGCCTTGATACGTGACGCGGTCGCGGAACTCGTCAATCGGAAGCAAGCCGGGCCAATGGATCGCGCCCAGACCGCAGGCATGCTGGCCGGATTTTCCCCAACCCGCCTCATCCGCCTCCGAATCGAGGTCCGTGGCCAGGACCTGCGCTCCGGAGGCTGCGAAGAGCGACGCCAGGGGCTCCGTTCCGACGGCAAAACCCAATCCGAGCCTTCCCGGCGCCAGGTAGCCCCGCTCGGCCAGGGCCTGCGCGATCGCGCACCACTCCCACAGCTTTCGGTGCAGCCCTTTTCCACGCATGCCCTCCCACACCGGTCCCCACACCGCCTTGCGATCCGGCGCAAGGGCCGGCGCGCCGCTCGCTATGCGCCGGACCCAGCGGGTGTACCAGGCCGAGGAGAAGTCGCGCTGGCGGCAGGGGGCGGACCGAAGGTGCTCTTCCACGGGGTTCTTTGCTCGACCATGCATCGACATGCCGCGCAATGCTATCAGGACCACATTCGGTTACATTGCGGTCCGACGTGCCCCGCCGGGCAGGTCATCCGGCAGGTGCCGAACCGCCTCGGGTGAAGCACCGAGCGGCTTGCGTTAGCATTTCGGATTCGCTGCAACGGCGCTCTCCCCGCCACGCCCTCATCATGCTCATACCGGTCATCCTGTCTGGTGGCGCAGGCACACGCCTCTGGCCCGTATCCCGTGAAGGCCATCCGAAGCCGTTCATGCGTCTCGGGGACGGCCAAACCCTCCTGTCGAAGACCTATCTTCGCGCCGCCGCCGTCGCGGGTGGCAAGGAGATCCTCACCGTAACTAACCGGGATTATTACTTCCTCAGCAAGGATCAGTTCACCCTGTCGGGGCTGGGCGACGACTACACCGGCTCCTACCTTCTCGAGCCCGCCGGCAGGAATACCGCACCGGCGGTGGCGCTCGCGGCGATGCATGTCGCCGGCCGGTATGGGCCGGATGCGCTGATGCTGGTTCTGGCTGCCGACCACCTGATCAAGAATGAAGCGGCATTCGGCGCGGCAGTGCAGAGTGCCGTCCGGCTCGCCGAGACGGGATATCTAGCCACCTTCGGCATCGTCCCGACCGGGCCGGAGACCGGATTCGGGTACATCGAGTGCGGAGATGCCGTGCAGGGAGGTCGGCGAGTCGCCCGGTTCGTCGAGAAGCCATCCGTGGAGAAGGCGCGCGAGTTTCTGGCTGCCGGTCGCTTCCTGTGGAACTCTGGCATGTTCTGCTTTGGCGCGGGCGCCATTCTCCGCGCGCTCGAGGAGCACGCGCCGGACGTCTACCATGCCGCCCTGGACTGCTGGAAGCCCATGGCCGACGGCGCGGCGGGAAAGGCATCCATGCTGGAGATTCCTGAGGACCTCTTTTCGCAGGTCCCGGACATCTCCATTGACTACGCGGTCATGGAGCGCGCCGACAATGTCGTGGTTGTGCCAGGCGACTTCGGCTGGACCGACATTGGATCCTGGGATGCGGTCCGCCAGCTGGTAGAGCCCGACGGCAGCAACAACCGCGCGGTCGGCGAGGCGATCTTCGTCTCCAGTCGCGACACGTTCGTGCAGAGCGAGGACCGGCTCGTGGCCGCCATCGGCACCGAGAACCTCCTGATCATCGACACTCCGGACGCCCTGCTCGTCGCCAGCGCCGAGAACGCGCAGGACGTCAAGAAGGTCGTGAGCCAGTTGAAGGCGCGCGGGCACGAGGCATACAAGTTGCACCGGACCGTCTCACGGCCGTGGGGCACCTATACCGTCCTGGGAGAAGGGTCCCGCTACAAGATCAAGCGCATCGAGGTCAAGCCGGGCGGCCAGCTCAGCCTGCAGATGCACCATCACCGCAGCGAGCACTGGATCGTCGTGCACGGCATGGCCCGGGTGGTCAACGGAGACCAGGAGATCTTCGTCGGCACCAACCAGTCCACCTATATTCCGGCCGGTCATCGGCACCGCCTGGAGAATCCGGGCGTCTTGCCGCTGGTGATGATCGAGGTCCAGAGTGGCGAGTACCTCGGTGAAGACGACATCGTCCGGTTCGATGACATCTATGGACGCGCTTGATGTACGCCCTCGCCGGCGCGCTGTGGGAGTTCCGTGGATTCATCGCCGGGAGCGTTAGACGGGAACTCCAGTCCAGGTACCGAAACTCGCTGCTCGGGGCGTTTTGGCTCCTGCTCCCGCCCCTGGCCCAGATCATCGTCTATACGCTGATCTTCTCGCAGATCATGCGAGCCCGGCTGCCTGGCGTGGACAGCAGCTTCGGCTATAGCATCTATCTCTGCGCCGGCGTGCTGACCTGGGGCCTCTTCGCCGAGATCGTCGGACGTTCGATGAACGTCTTCATCGAGAATGCGAACCTGATCAAGAAGCTGAGCTTTCCGCGCATCTCGCTGCCGTTCATCGTGATCGTGACCGCAGGCGTGAATTTCGGCATCGTGTTCGGGTTGTTCACCGCCTTCCTGGTGGCCACCGGCAACTTCCCCGGGTGGGTGTTCCTCGGCATCCTTCCGCTGCTGGCGGTACAGGTCCTCTTCGCGGTGGGTATCGGCGTCACCCTGGGCGTGCTGAACGTGTTCTTCCGGGACGTCGGGCAATTCTTCGGCATCGTCCTCCAGTTCTGGTTCTGGCTTACACCGATCGTCTATCCGTCCGCCATCCTGCCTGACGGCGTCAGGACCTTCATGCAGTTCAATCCCATGGCGGTGCTGATCGATGGCTACCAGAAGATCCTGGTGGAACGCCTCCTTCCGGACTGGGGACCGGTAGCTGTCGTGGCTGGCGCGAGCCTGCTGCTCTGCGCGCTCGCCCTTCGGCTCTTCCGAACCCGTTCGGGCGAGATGGTGGACGAGCTCTGACCGATGGGAACGATATGGCTGTCCGGCGTCGGGAAGGCGTTCAAGTCCTATCCTGGCGCGTGGTCCAGGCTGGCGGAGTGGGTCTCGCCCTTCGGGCCCGACCGTCACCAGGTACGATGGGTGCTGAAGGACATCACATTCACCGTCGAACCGGGAGAAGCCGTCGGCATACTCGGGGTCAACGGCGCCGGGAAGAGCACCTTGCTCAAGATCATCACCGGCACGACGCAGCCCACCGAGGGACGGGTGGAGCTCACCGGCCAGGTATCGGCCCTGCTGGAGCTTGGCATCGGCTTCCATCCGGAGTTCACAGGGCGCCAGAACGTCATGATGGCGGGGCTCCTCCTCGGCTTGAGCCGACCCGAGATCCTTGCCTTGATGCCGCAGATCGAGGAGTTCGCCGAGATCGGCGCCTACATCGACTCCCCGGTGCGCGTCTATTCGAGCGGCATGCAGATGCGCCTTGCCTTCAGTGTCGCCACCGCTCGCCGCCCCGACATCCTGATCGTGGACGAGGCGCTGTCGGTTGGTGACGCCTATTTCCAGCACAAGAGCTTCGAGCGCATCCGCCAGTTCCGTGAGGCAGGCACGACCCTGCTCCTGGTTTCGCATGACAAGCAGGCGATCCAGAGCGTGTGCGACCGGGCGATCCTGCTGGACGCCGGCCATATCGCCAAGGAAGGGAATCCGGAGGAAGTCTTCGATTACTACAACGCGATGATCGGGCAGCGGGAGAACGCCAGCATCCGACAAGTGGCGCGCAGCGACGGCCGGGTTCGGACGATATCCGGCACCGGGGAAGCTCAGGTGGAAAGCGTGCTCCTCAAGGACGCAGATGGCCAGGTCGTGGAGGTCGTCGATGTCGGCGCTCCCGTGACCCTGGTCATCCGGGTGATCGCGACCAAACCGGTGGCGCGGCTGGTGCTGGGCTACATGATCAAAGACCGAACCGGGCAAGGCATCTACGGAACGAACACTCAGCTGAAGAAACGCGTGCTATCGGACATCAGGAGCGGCCAGCGGGTCGAATACCGGTTTACCTTCCCGATGGACCTCGGCCCAGGAACCTACTCGATCGCGACCGCGCTTACCGGGGACGCCCACGCGATAGAGCGCTACGAATGGAGCGATCTGGCGCTTGTATTCACTGTCATGAATATCACAAGGGATCCCTTCATCGGAAGCTCGTGGATCGATCCGGAAGTCGACGTGGTGGTGCAGTGAAGCCAGTCCGTTCGTTCGACACTCATTGGGCATGAGTCGGGCATGACGCCGCTGCGCACCGCCGTGGGACGATTGATGAACAGGGCCCTTGCCGGGTTCGGCTATGCGCTGGTGCGGCGCAGGCTGGTCGCCGTCGAACCCGACGTGGCAGTACCAGCGGAACCCAGCACTGACCGTTCGGCGGTCGAACAGGAGCAGCAAGCCCAGCAGCATCGGGAACTGCTGCGCCATCAGATCAGCTCGACGTGGCGGTTGGTGGACGAGATCAGGAAGCTTTCCGCTCCACCTCCCCAGGTCGCCTGTCCGCTGTGCGGCTACGAGGACGACGTCGCGGCCTTCCGGGAGTACCGCTCGTACTGCGTCTTCGGCGGGGGCGACCTGCTTCGACACCAGTGCCCCACCTGCGACCTCATCTTCGGCCCGCAGAAGATGCTCTCCCTCTCCGAGGCCGAGTTGGCCGGGGACTACGAATGGCACTACCGCGCCTTCGACGAAGGGGATTCGACCGATCTCGAGGTGCGCGCATTCCGAGCGCTTCGCCCACGCAAGGATGGCGTGTACCTGAACTGGGGCGCCGGATCCTGGTCCCGAAGCCTTGCCGTGCTTCGGAAAGAAGGCTGGAACGTGTCCGGTTTCGAACCCCATGGCTCAGCCGCCGGCGCCGGCGAATGGATGGTCGATCCGGCAACGCTGGAAGGCATGAGATTCGATGGCATCTTCTCGAACAATGTCCTGGAGCATCTCCGGCACCCGGTGCGTGAGCTGACCCGGATGCGTTCACTGCTGCGCCCCGGCGGGAGGATGTCGCACGCAACACCGTGCTTCGAGTACCGCTACCAATACACTCGCTTCCACCTTCACTTCTTCGCCGGTCGCTCGCGCGCATTGCTGGCACAGAAGGCGGGACTGATCTTCGAGGAGTTCCTGGTGGACGGCGACTTCATGAATGGTGTGCTTTCCGGGATCCAATCCAGATGACCACGATCTCATACGCCCAGAATCTCGAGGATGTGGTGCTCCTCCGTGCCCTCCAAGACGTCGAGGCAGGGTTCTACATCGACGTCGGGGCATTCTCCCCCGACCTCCATTCGGTCACCAAGGCGTTCTACGAGCGAGGCTGGCGCGGCATCAACATCGAGCCGAACCCGGAGTGCCAGGCGGCCTTCGCTGCGCAGCGCCCGCGGGACATCAATCTCGCCGTCGCGGTTGGCGACCGCAACGGCACGATGCAACTGCACGTGTTCAGCGACACCGGGCTGTCGACGCTCGACGCGTCGATCGCAGAAGGACATGTCGCCACCGGGCGGAAGTCGGATCCTCACGAGGTGCCGGTCGTCACCCTCGACGAGGTCTTCGAAGCCCACGTCGGGCAGCAATCGGACGTCCATTTCCTGAAGATCGACGTTGAAGGCTTCGAGGCACAGGTGATCCGCGGGAACGACTGGACGCGCCACCGCCCATGGATCGTGCTGGTGGAGGCTACCCTGCCGCTCACACAGGTGGCGAGCCACATGGCATGGGAGCCGACCTTGCTCGCCGCAAGCTACGTGCACGCCTATGCCGACGGTCTGAACCGCTTCTATGTCGCTAGCGAGCATGCGGATCGGATAGGTCGCCTCGCGGTGCCGCCCAACGTCTTCGACGACTACAAGACGATCCAGCTGCTCACGACGGAGAGGGAGCGGGACCTCGCGCGGCGCGACGCCACGGAGGCGGAGGTCAAGATGCAGGCAGCCGAAGGCTCAGCGGCGACGCACGCGAAAACGGCCCGCGAGGCCACCACGGAGCTCGAACTGGTCCAAGCGACATCGGCCCGGCAGATCGCACACCTGACCGGAATCGTCGCCGAGCTGGAGGCCCGGCTCGCCCGGACCTCGTCCGAGCTCGCAGCAGTCTACGGCAGCCGCTCATGGCGCCTGAGCTATCCGCTTCGGCTGGCCTCGCTGCTCGCCCGGGACCGCCGTGAGGCGGTTCCAACCGTGCGTCTGGCAGCCCGCCAGGCGGCAGGCGGAGCGGCCCGGATGATGGCGCGATCAGCCTCACGGCTGCTCAGGCGCGCTCCGGGCCTACGTGCGCGCGCGCAGGACTGGTTGCGGGCACGTCCCGCCCTCGCCCATCGGGTCCACCGACTGCTGGCAGGCGAGCTGCCGGCACCGGAAGCGGCGGGGGCGCAGTACCGCGGATCCCGTTCACATTCACCGTCCGTCGCAGAGCTCCCGAAAGGAGCGCGGGAGGTCTACCTCGCGCTTCGTGAGGCGCTGGATCGGGAGCGGAAGGGCTGACGGGATGCGCATCGTCATCGACATGCAAGGTGCACAGAGCGAGAGCCGGTTCCGTGGGATCGGCCGCTATGTCATTTCCTGGGCGACAGCGCTTGCCCGGCTCGCGACGGAGCACGAGGTCGTCCTTGCCTTGAACGGGGGCTTTCCCCAATCGGTCGAGCCGATTGCCGCCGCCTTCGAGGGTCTCGTGCCAAGGCGCAACGTGCTGGTTTGGCAAGGCGTCATGCCGGTAAGGGAAATGTATGCGGGCAACGACTGGCGCCGCCTCGCGTCGGAGCGGATGCGGGCAGCATTCATGAGGGACCTGGCGCCGGACGCGCTCCTGATCGGCAGCTTCTTCGAAGGCTTCGTTGATGACGTGAGCTGCAGCATCGACGGCACGGACGGAGCGCTCGTCGCCGCCATACTGTACGACCTGATCCCGCTGATGAATCCGGAGAAGTACCTGGCGAACCGGGCGTTCGAGACGCACTACCGACGCAAACTGGAGGACTTCAAGCGCGCTGACCTCTTCCTGGCGATCTCCGAATCCGCCCGACAGGAGATCATCGAGAGGATCGGCGCCAGCCCGGAAGCGGTCGTCAACATATCGGCCGCTGTCGATCCGGCTTTCCGGAAGCAGGATGTCTCCCCGGAGCGCGCCGCAAAGTTGCTGGGCAGTCTCGGAATCCAGAAGCCCTTCGTGATGTATGCCGGCGGCTGCGACGATCGCAAGAATCTGCCACGGCTGATTCGTGCGTTCGCCGCGCTGCCGGCCGAGGTGAGAGACGCCTTCCAGCTGGTGCTGGTGGGCAAGTTTCCGCAAGGCGACCAGGACACCATCGCAGGCGAAGGCCGGTCGCTCGGACTCGCGGCCGGCCAGATCCTCCTGACCGGCTATGTGCCCGACGAATCTCTGGTGGAACTGTACAACCTGTGCACCGCCTTCGTCTTCGCCTCATGGCACGAGGGGTTCGGCCTTCCGGTGCTGGAAGCCATGGCGTGCGGGGCACCGGTCATCTGCTCCGACACGTCGAGCTTGCCGGAGGTGATGGACCGGGCGGATGCTCGATTCAATCCTTTCGACGAAGGCGAGATTCGCGACCGCCTACATCGCGTGCTGGTCGACCGGGCGTTCCGGGAAGAGCTCGCCCGCCATGGGCTCGCTCGGGCGCCGGCCTTCTCCTGGGAAGCGTGCGCGCGACTCACTCTGACGGCGCTGGAAGCAAGGCTGGCATCCCGTGAGCCGACGGCCCCGGCCCGGCCGGCATGGTCCGCCATCCTGGAAGCGTCCGAAGCGCGCCGGCAGGAGCTCATCGATTCGATCGCTGCCCTGCCACGCGGACCGAAGGAGCCGGCGGACGAGGACCTGCGCCGCGTCGCGGCCGCGATCCACTCCAATCGCAACGAAGCCCTCGCCTTCCATCGTCAGGCTTGGATCCCGGAGACCGGTATCCGGTGGCGCATCGAGGGCCCCTTCGACAGCAGCTACAGCCTCGCCCTGCTCAACCGAGAGACTGCCCGCGCATTGACCCACCTCGGCCACCAGGTGGCCCTGCACTCCACCGAGGGGCCAGGCGATTTCGCTCCCGACCAGCGCTTCCTCGAGAACAACCCGGACCTGTCAGAGATGCACCGGCGCGCAGCGGGCGAGAAGCAGGAAGACACCCTGGTGGTGAGCCGAAACCTCTACCCGCCTCGGGTCGCCGACATGCGGGGGCAGTACAACCTCCTGCATCACTATGCCTGGGAAGAATCCGGCTTCCCTGCGGCCTGGGTCGAAGACTTCAACGAGCATCTTCAGGGCATGACCTGCCTCTCCAGGCATGTCGAGAAGGTGATGATCGACCACGGCGTAACCGTGCCGATGACCACGTCCGGATGCGGCGTCGATCACTGGTTGCGCATCGATGCCGCTGCCGGGTTCCAACCGGTCGGCAAGGCGTTCCGGTTCCTCCACGTCTCGTCCTGCTTCCCGCGCAAAGGGGTGGATTGCCTCCTGGCAGCCTACGGGACGGCGTTCTCGCGCGAGGACGACGTCAGCCTGGTCATCAAGACCTTCCGTAACCCGCACAACGACGTTGCCGCACAGCTTGCCCGGGCGAGGGCACGGAAGGTCGACTTTCCTGACGTGGTGCTGATCGAGGAAGACTGGAGCGACGCGAGGCTGAAGGCGCTGTACCAGTCGAGCCACGCCCTCGTTGCCCCGAGCCGCGCGGAGGGCTTCGGCTTGCCGCTCGCCGAAGCCATGCTCTCAGGCCTGCCGGTGATCACGACCGGTTGGGGTGGGCAGCTCGATTTCTGCAACGACGAGACTGCCTGGCTGATCGATTTCCGGTTCGCGCCCGCAAGAACCCACTTCGACCTGCCTGACTCCGTCTGGGCGGAACCAGATGTCGACGATCTTGCCCGCGCGATGCGCGAGGTGTGGACGTCGTCGCCAGAATCGCGTCACATCAAGGTGGAGCAGGCTCGGCGCCGGCTGATGGAGTCGTTCCTCTGGCAGCACGTGGCCCAGCGCCTGGTGGACGCGGTGCGTCGGGGCGCGGGCAGCCATGCCGGGCCCGTGCGCCGGATCGGGTGGGTCAGCAGTTGGAACACGCGCTGCGGAATCGCGGACTATTCGCGCCAGCTGATCGACGCCATGCCGGCGGAGGTGGTCGTCCTCGCCGCGCGCACGAGCGTCATCACTGAGCCTGACGGCAGCGAGGTGGCGAGGTCGTGGAACTCCGACAGCATCGATGATTTGGACCAGCTGGAACAGGAAATCGAGGCGAGCGATGTCGGGGCAGTCGTGATCCAGTTCAACTACGGGTTTTTCAGCTTTCAGCATCTTTCCCGTCTGATCCATGCCCAGGCGGATGCAGGTCGAGCCGTGGTCGTCATGCTGCACGCCACGATCGACCCGCCGCAGCATCCCGACAAGAAGCTGGCGATGCTGCAACCGGCCTTTGCCCGTTGCGATCGCCTGCTGGTGCATTCGCCCGCCGACCTGAACCGGCTCAAGGACGTCGGGCTGGTCGACAACGTGACGCTGTTTCCCCACGGGATCGTCGACCGTCCCGATCTGCCTCCGGGCCGCAGCGCCGAGGGGCCCTTCCGCCTGGCGTCGTATGGATTCTTCCTGCCGCACAAGGGACTTCACGAGCTGGTCGATGCCGTCGGGGTGCTGCGGTCTGCCGGACGCGACGTCCGCCTTACAATGGTGAACTCGGAGTACCCCGTGCCTGAATCGGGACGCATGATCGAGCAGGCGAGACAGAAGATTCACGACCTGGGTCTTGGCTCGTTCGTCCGACTGGTGACCGACTTCCTGCCCTCAGAGCAAAGCCTTGCGATGCTGGAGGATGCAGACCTGATCGTGTTCCCGTACCAGGAGACAGGGGAATCCTCGAGCGCCGCCGTCCGTACCGGGTTGGCCTCGGGCAGGCCGGTTGCCGTCACGCCGCTGCCCATCTTCGACGATGTGGCTCCGGCGGTACTGCGGCTGCCGGGATGCAGCGCCCAGGAGATCGCGGCGGGCATCGGAGACTGCATGGACGCACTGGCGGGGCACTCCGAGGCGGCGCGGCTGACCAGCGAGCGGGCTGCCGCGTGGCGGGAAGCCCACCGGCACTCGCATCTCGGCCCGCGGCTTCACCGCATGCTGCTGGCCCTCATGTCGCGCAGGACCTCTGCAAAGTTTCTCGGTACTACGG
>JAEWEW010000004.1 GCA_023389175.1 Pseudomonadota bacterium
TCACCGGTTCGATCGGCATGCATCAAACACCACGTCCCTGTTGACACAGGCGACCATAGGAGGGGGGTAGGGCCGAAGGCCCAAGGGGGGTTGGCCCCCTATCTAGGGTCGACGCTCCCCCAGCCGCCCGCCGCTACCGGGAACACCGAGCTGTCGTAATAGTGGCGCAGCGCGCCCAGCTCGGTGACCACGTCGAAGGGGAATCCCTGGCGGCCGCCGCGGGAGTCGATCAGCATGGAATCGAGGGTGGCGCGAAAGCTCCGCGGATCGCGCCACTGCCCGAGGAGCCGTTCCACGGCGACCGGAAAGCCGGCGCAGCTGCGGGCAAGGCTCACCGAGACCGGGAGGCTGGCGAGCACCCGTTGGGCCTGCGGACTCAGTTGGCGCGCCGCCGCCGGCAGGCGGGCGAGGGCGTCGGAATCAGCCGCGGGCAACGGCATCGAAGGCGCGGATGCCGACGCAGGCATCACCTGCGGACGGCGTCTTGCGGATTTGCTCGAACGCTGAAACCAGTTGAACATCGTGACTTGGACCAGTTGGCGCATCCTGACAGCTGCCGGGCAGGCTGGCCCGGCGGCGCCGGGAGCCCGTTGAGCGGCAGCTTCGGGCGGACGCATGCAGCAGTCTGTCAGCCGCCTCGGCGGCAGGGGAGGAAGTTTTTCATGTTCGATTCGCTGCATGCGCAGCCGGGCGGCAGGATACGGGGACGCTTGCGCGTGCCGGGTGACAAGTCGATCTCGCACCGCTCGATCATGCTCGGCGCGCTTGCCGAAGGCAGGACCACGGTGAGCGGATTCCTGGAGGGCGCCGACGCGGTTGCCACCGCCAACATCTTCCGGGCGCTCGGGGTGCGGATCGACGGACCCCACGGCGGCGACGTCGCGGTGGAGGGGGTCGGCCTGCACGGACTCTCGGCGCCGGCCGGGCCGCTCGATTGCGGCAACTCCGGCACGAGCATGCGCCTGCTGTGCGGGCTGCTCGCCGGCCAGCGCTTCGAGGCGCGGCTGGTGGGGGACACGAGCCTCAGCCGTCGGCCGATGCGACGCGTCATCGATCCGCTGGCCACCATGGGGGCCCGCATCGACAGCAGCGACGGCCGGCCGCCGCTGGTGGTGCATCCGGTCCCGGGACTCCGGGCGACCGAAGTCCGCCTCGCGGTGGCGAGCGCCCAGGTGAAGTCCGCGCTGCTGCTCGCCGGCCTCTACGCCGAGGGCACCACCCGGGTGACCGAGCCGGCGCCCACCCGCGACCACACGGAGCGGATGCTCGCGGCCTTCGGCGTGCCGGTAGCCCGCGATGGCGCCACCGTGTCGGTGAGCGGCGGCAGCCCGCTGCGCGCCTGCCGCATCGACGTGCCGGCGGACATCTCTTCGGCCGCCTTCTTCCTGGTGGCGGCAAGCATCTGCCCCGGCGCGGAGCTCGAGCTTCAGCACGTGGGGATGAACCCCACCCGCATCGGCGTGCTGCACATCCTGCGGGCAATGGGCGCCGACATCACCGAGTCGTCGGCACGCACGGTGGGCGGCGAGCCGGTTGCGGACCTGCGGGTGCGCGGGGCGCGGCTCGAGGGCATCGAGATTCCTCCGGAGTGGGTGCCGCTCGCGATCGACGAGTTCCCCGCGCTCTTCATTGCCGCCGTCTGCGCGGAGGGCCGCACCGTCCTGCGCGGCGCCGGCGAGCTGCGGGTGAAGGAATCAGATCGGATCGCGGTCATGGCCGAGGGGCTCGCGAGGCTCGGCGTGACGGTGGAGCCGCTTCCGGACGGCATGCTGATCGAGGGCCGCGGTGGCGAGGCGACCCCATTCTCCGGCGGCAGCATCGAGTCCCACGGGGACCATCGCATTGCCATGTCCTTCGCGGTGGCGGCACTGCGGGCACGCGGCCCGATCGAGATCCGCGATGCCGCCAATGTGGACACTTCGTTCCCCGGCTTTGCGGCGATGGCCGCTTCGGTCGGCCTCCCGGTCGAGGCGCGGGGATGAGCGCCCGCGACGGCGCCAGGGGGGCACGCCGGTGACCACGCACCCGTCGACGGAGCCCGGGCGCGGGGCCGGCGCTGCCGACGTGCCGGTGATCGCCATCGACGGGCCCACGGCGTCCGGGAAGGGCACGATCGCGGCGGAGGTGGCGCGGCGGCTCGGCTTCCATTATCTCGACAGCGGTGCGCTCTACCGGCTGGTGGCCTTTGCCGCCCAGGAAGCTCGCGTCGACATCGAGGACGAGCCGGCCCTCGCCCGGATCGCCCGGAACCTGAAACCCCTGTTCCAGCAGGGTCGTGTTCAGCTGGCCGGGCGCGACGTGAGCGATCTGATCCGCCAGGAGAGCGTAGGCGCGGCCGCCTCGCGGGTGGCCGCCTTGCCCGCGGTGCGCAGCGCGCTGGTGCAGGCACAGCGCGGGTTTCGGGTGGCCCCCGGGCTCGTGGCGGACGGCCGCGACATGGGTACGGTGATCTTCCCGGATGCCACCCTCAAGGTCTTCCTGACCGCCGACGTCCAGTCGCGTGCGGAGCGCCGGCATAAACAGTTGATCGAAAAGGGTTTTTCCAGTAACATCTCCAGCCTTTTGCGGATCCTGCGTGAACGGGACGATCGCGATGCCAATCGCGAGGTCGCGCCGCTCAGGGCCGCAGGCGATGCGGTCGTCATCGACTCCACGCATCTCTCCATCGAACAGACGATCGAGCAGGTGCTGGGCGCGTGGCAGCTGCTCGTATCCGTCGGGGGCGGGTCGCGGCAGAAGTGAGCGCCGCGGCAGTCGTGGCGATGCCGCCGTCCCCGTTTCGACAACACCGCTGGTGCGGAGATCCAGCCACAGAGCAGATCCCGCCTGGCGTGAAAACCAACTGGATTTCAATGAGCACAGCAGTTTCGGAAGGCCCGGTCAAGGAAGGCGTGAAACAGGACGAGAGCTTTGCCGCCTTGTTCGAGGAATCGCTCTCGCGCCAGGAAATGCGCCAGGGCGAGGTGATCACCGCGGAAGTCATGCGCGTCGACCACAACTATGTCGTCGTCAATGCGGGCCTGAAGTCCGAGAGCTACATCCCGATCGAGGAGTTCTACAACGACCGCGGCGAGCTCGAAGTCGCGGGAGGGGACTATGTCTCGGTCGCGATCGATTCGCTCGAGGACGGATTCGGCGAGACCCGCCTGTCGCGCGACCGCGCGAAGCGCCTCGCCGCCTGGGTGCAGCTGGAGCAGGCGCTGGACAACGGCGACCTGGTGAGCGGCACGGTGACCGGCAAGGTGAAGGGCGGTCTCACCGTCATGACCAACGGCATCCGCGCGTTCCTGCCCGGCTCGCTGATCGACACGCGTCCGGTCAAGGACACGACCCCGTTCGAAGGCAAGACGCTGGAGTTTAAGGTCATCAAGCTGGACCGCCGCCGCAACAACGTGGTGCTGTCCCGCCGCGCCGTGATCGAGCTCTCCCAGGGCGAGGAACGCGCGAAGCTGCTGGAGACGCTGGCCGAAGGCGCCATCGTCAACGGCGTGGTCAAGAACATCACCGACTACGGCGCGTTCGTGGACCTCGGCGGCATCGACGGGCTGCTGCACATCACCGACATGGCATGGCGCCGCGTGCGCCATCCGACCGAGGTGCTGCAGGTCGGCCAGGAGATCACCGCCAAGGTGCTCAAGTTCGACCAGGAGAAGAACCGCGTTTCGCTCGGCATCAAGCAGCTCGGCGAGGATCCGTGGGTCGGCATCGGGCGCCGCTATCCGCAGGGCACGCGCATGTTCGGCAAGGTCACCAACATCACGGACTACGGCGCGTTCGTGGAGATCGAGCCCGGCATCGAAGGCCTGGTCCACGTATCGGAGATGGACTGGACCAACAAGAACGTCAACCCCGGCAAGGTGGTGGCGCTCGGCGACGAGGTCGAGGTCATGGTGCTGGAGATCGACGAGGACCGTCGCCGGATCTCGCTTGGCATGAAGCAGTGCCGCCCGAACCCGTGGCAGGAGTTCTCGGAGAACCACCGCCGCAACGACCGCGTGTCCGGCTCGATCAAGTCGATCACGGACTTCGGCGTGTTCATCGGCCTGCCGGGCGGCATCGACGGCCTTGTGCACCTCTCGGACCTGTCCTGGAACAAGAGCGGCGAGGAAGCCGTGCGGGACTTCAAGAAGGGTGACGAGGTCGAGGCGGTGGTGCTCGGCATCGACGTCGAGCGTGAGCGCATCTCGCTGGGAATCAAGCAGCTTGAAGGCGATCCGTTCACCAACTTCGCCTCCACCCACGACAAGGGCTCGATCGTCTCCGGCACGATCACCAGCGTGGATGCCCGCGGGGCGACGGTGCAGATCGAACCCGAGGTGGACGGCTACCTGCGCGCCTCGGAGATCTCGCGCGATCGCGTCGAAGATGCCCGCATGCATCTCTCCGAAGGCGGCACCATCGAGGCCATGATCATCAACATCGACCGCAAGAACCGCTCCATCGCGCTCTCCATCAAGGCGCGCGAGACGGCGGACACGGCCGAGGCGATGCAGAAGATGGCCGAGACGTCCGCTGTCACCGGCACGACCAACCTTGGCGCTCTCCTTCGCGCGAAGCTCGACAACCAGAAGGAATGAAGCCAACCCCCCTTGGGCCTTCGGCCCTACCCCCCTTGGGAAGGGGGGCGCC
>JAEWEW010000326.1 GCA_023389175.1 Pseudomonadota bacterium
CTGGTGTCCAGCAGGTGCCAGGCGATCGCGTGGGTGAGCGCGAGGCCGTCGAATGTCGAGGTGCCGCGCCCGATCTCGTCGACCAGCACCAGCGAGCGTTCGGTGGCCGCGTTCACGATGACCGCCGCCTCGGTCATCTCCACCATGAAGGTGGAGCGTCCGCCGGCGAGATCGTCCGAGGCGCCGATGCGCGTGAAGATGCGATCGATCGGTCCGACCTCGCAGCCCTCGGCCGGCACGAAGCTGCCGCACCAGGCGAGGATCGCGATGAGCGCCGCCTGGCGCATGTAGGTGGACTTGCCCCCCATATTGGGGCCGGTCACCACCAGCAGGCGGCGATCCGCATCGAGCTCGCAGTCATTCGCGATGAAGCGCTCCACCACGCGCTCCACCACCGGATGGCGGCCGGCCTTGATGCGCAGGCCAGGCTCGCCGAGCAGCCTCGGGCGCACCCAGCGCGATTGCTCCGCCACCGCGGCGAGCGCATGGCAGCAGTCGAGGGCGGCGGCGGCGGCGGCCAGACGCTGCAGCGCCGGGATGTGCGGCACGAGCGCCTGCAGCAGCTGCTCGTAGAGCGCCTTCTCGCGGGCGAGCGCGCGCTCCCGCGCCGACAGCGCCTTGTCCTCGAATGCCTTGAGCTCCGCGGTGATGTAGCGTTCCGTGCCCTTGAGCGTCTGGCGGCGGCGGTAGTCGGCGGGCACCTTGTCCGCCTGCGCGCGCCCCACCTCGATGTAGAAGCCGTGGACGCTGTTGTAGCCGACCTTCAGCGTCGCGATCCCGGTACGCTCGCGCTCGCGCTGCTCCATCTGCGCGAGGAACTGGTCGCAGTCCCGGTCCACGCTGCGCAGCTCGTCGAGCGTGGCGTCGAAGCCGTCGCGGATGACATTGCCGTCGCGAACCAGAGCCGGCGGCTCGTCCGCAAGGGTCTCGGCGAGCAGCGCGCCGATGGCCGGATCGATGCGGGCAGCCTCGGCGAGCCGCGCGATGGTCGCGGCAGCCGCGTCCTCGACGCCCTCCGCCTGCGCGAGCAAGGCCACGCAGCCCGCCAGCGCCGGCAGGCTGTCCTTCAGCGCGGCCAGTTCGCGCGGGCGCACGCTGCCGAGCGCGATGCGGGTGGCGATCCGCTCGACGTCGGCACTGCCCGCGAGCTGCTGGCCGATCGGCGCCACCAGGCGCCGCACCATGAGCAGCTCGACCAGCGCCTGGCGCTCCATCACCTGGCTGCGGTCCTGCAGCGGCGCGAGCAGCCACTGCCGCAGCAGACGGCTTCCGGCGGCGGTCGCGCAGCGATCCAGTCGTCCGAGCAGCGTCGCCCCGCGCTCCTCCTGCAGCGGCCGTACCAGCTCGAGGTTGCGGCGGGCCACCGGGTCGATGGCGATCAGGGCCTCGCGGCGCAGGCGGCGCACGCCCTGCAGGTGGCGGAACGGCCGGCCGAGCGTGAGCTCCAGGTAGTCCAGCAGCGCGCCGATCGCGCCGGCGGCTGCCGGCAGGTCCTCGATCTCGACGGCATGCAGGGTGTGCACGCCGAGCGTTTCGCGCAGCAGCCGCTCGCCGCGCGCCGGGTCGAACTGGAAGTCGGGGCGCTCGGTGATCGGAACGCTGCCCCCGCCCTGGAGTCGGCGACGCACCCGATCGAGCAGCGCGAGCCGCGGCTTCACCATGCCTTCGGCCACCAGCAGCTCGGCGGGACCGATCCGCTCCAGCTCGGCATCGACCTCGGCCGCCTCCACCTCGGTGACGGCGCACTCGCCGTTCGCCGCGATGATCGACGCGATGACCACCCGCTGGCCGCCGCCCGTACCCGCCCCACCGCCAGGGAAGGCGAGTGCCGCGAGCGGGCGATCCTCGCGCTCGGGAAGCAGCTGCGCGTCGGTGAGGGTGCCCGGCGTGACTGTACGGACCACCTTGCGCTCGACCGGTCCCTTCGAGGTGGCCGGATCGCCGATCTGCTCGCAGATCGCCACCGGAACGCCCAGCGCGACCAGCTTGGCGAGGTAGTAATCGAGCGAGTGCACCGGCACGCCTGCCATGGGAACCGGTTCGCCGCCCGAGGAGCCACGGCTGGTGAGGGTGATCGAGAGCAGCGGCGCCGCGCGCTTCGCGTCGTCGAGGAAGAGCTCGTAGAAGTCGCCCATGCGGTAGAAGAGCAGGGCGTCCGGGTGGTCCGTCTTGATGCGCAGGTACTGCTGCATCATCGGCGTATGGGCGGAGATCTCCGACGGCCCCGACCCCTTGCCGGTATTGCCGTCCTGCGCTGCCAAGTCTGGTCGTTTCAAGGATGATGCGGCCTTTCGCCGACGAATATCGGGATACGAGGGACAGGCATCCACAAGCTCGAGCGGATGCTCCCACCGGCGCGATTATCACCCACGTGCGGCCAGGCGTCGGGCGCAGGCGGCAGCACCGACCCGATCGCCCCGGCGCTGTCCCGGCCGCTGACGGTCCCGTTCCTTCGTTTGGATCGGCCTGGGCTAGCGCAATTGGTACCCGAGGGCCTGCGTGCGTGGCTCGAGCGCGCAATCCAGGTAGCCGCGATAGCCCGCCCGCAATCGCAGGGCAAGGGGAAGGAGGGCAAGCCAGCGCATCAGTCGCGCGCCTCCAGCTCGCGGACGAGATACTTCATCTCGGCGATCTCGCGCTCCTGTGCCTCGATGATCTCCCTGGAAAGCTTGCGCACGCGCGGGTCCGTGATCTGCGCGCGCTCGCTCGTCAGGATGGCGATCGAGTGATGCGGAATCATCGCGCGCATGTAGTCGACGTCGTCCACGGTTGCCTGACTGCGCACGAGCCACAGGGAGAGCGCGAAGACGGCGATGGAGCCCCCGAAGATTGCGAGGTTGAGCGACTTCCTCCGGTACATGCCGAGCATGTAGCCCAGCATGATGACCGACATGGTCGCTCCCATCACGAGCGCCATCCACGCGCGGGTTTCACTCCAGAAGACATGCTCGGAGGTGTAAGTGTTCAGGTACATCAGCCCGTACATGACGATGGTCGAGGTGGCGATCATCGCCGCGAAGCGCCAGTAGGACATCTTCATCGCCCCCACAGCTCGCTGTCGTCGTGCGTTGCGCCGAAGGCCGGCATGCCGGTCATCTTCACCCCTCTGTCTGGAATATCCGCCGTCCTACGAGGCCCGCTTGCAGCAGACGACGTGCCCATCGCCCTGACGCTGGATCTCGACCGGGTGCGATGGCGAACGTCCTATGCCGGCACCCGCGCCCGTGCATAGAGATCCCCGGAGCCGTCATCCGGCTGCAGCCGCGACACCCAGGCGCGAGCCGCCTCGGGGACAACCCAGTCCGGCGAGCCGAAGCGGGACGTCTCGCCAGATGACCAGTTGTACCGGTAGTCTCCGAGCTCGGCGAGGCGGTCGATGCAGGCCACGGCCTGGTCCCGCGCGGCTGCGAGGTACTCGAACGACAGCGCCGGCAGCGGCTGGCTCAATCCGGCCAGTACAGCCGGTTCCAGCCCCTCGACGTCGATCTTGACGAAGTCCGGCCGGCCGTGGACCTTCACCAGCGCATCCAGCGTCGTCACCGGCACTCGCGGCCCGGGCTCCCAGGCGACATGCCGGAAGCCGTCGGTGGCGCCCATTCGCGTCACCCATTCCGGGTTCAGGCTGGAAACCGTAGGGGTGCGGGTGCTGCACAGCAGCCGCGCCTCGCCCTCTGTGGCGCCGACCGCCGCTTCGATGATGACGACTTGCCGGTCCCGCCCATAGAAGGTGCGCAGGATGCGAGCGAAATCGGGCTGCGGCTCCAACGCCACGACGCGGGCGCCCATCGACCGGAAGCAGCGCAGTCGGTTGCCCACGTGCGCGCCGATGTCGAAGCACAGGCCGCCGTCAGGCACCAATCCGCGATAGAGCCTGCGCATCCGGCGCATGCGGAAGGGTACTCCGTAGTAGAGTGCCAGGGAGCGGGCGATGCCAAGATGAGCGGCGATCTTCATCGTAGCTGTCGGCAAAATTCGCGTTCCCATCTCAGGAGGTCCCGTGAAGGTCGCGCCGGTGATCGATCGCAACCGTTGTGAAGGCAAGGCCGACTGTGTCCGTGTTTGCCCGTTCGAAGTCTTCCGGATCGCCGTGCTGAGCAAGGAGCAGCGCAGCGCCCTGACGTGGCGCGGCCGGCTCAAGGTCTGGGCGCACGGCGGCAGGCAGTCCCTGGTGGTGAATGCAGAAGGCTGTCATGCCTGCCGGCTGTGCGTGGCGGCGTGTCCCGAGGGAGCGATAACGCTGGCGCCCCTGTCTACCCACCGGGGCGACGGCTGAGCACCGGCATGATGAGCTTGCTCCCCGGCGCCCGCAGGAGTCCCCCGGACCCGAAGCCATGGTAGTCGAGAGCACGGCCGCCCGGAATCGCCGAAAGTTGTCGGCAGGCGCGCGATTTCGTGGAGAATAGGATCGTGGAGGGCGGTAGTCGCCGTTTCGAATGCTCGTCGCCGCCCTGCCGAGGAGGCGAGAACGTGGGGCCGGATATCTTGCCGAAGCAGGCCGCGGTGTCCATCCATTGGCAGCGCTTTTCCGTTCCGTTCGAGTTCCCGGTGGTCTTCACCGAAGATGTCTTCGACGCCGAGAACCCCGTCCTGCGCGACGTCATCTGCCGGGTGGAGCCGGCAAGGCGGCACCGGGTCATCGTGTTCGTGGATGATGGCCTGCTC
>JAEWEW010000103.1 GCA_023389175.1 Pseudomonadota bacterium
AAATCAGCCATTTAGCGGAAACTGCTACTGCAGGCGCCAGGATTTGCTTCTAAGTAGGGCAAAATTATAGGGATTCAATCCTCGAGGTTGGTATGGCTCAAGACGAAAACAAGGCTTTCCTGAAGCGGGTGCCCCTGTTCTCCGGTCTGACGGATTCCCAGATCGAGCGACTCGCTGCCGGCAGCGTCCGCCGCAGCTTTCCCAAGGGCCGCACGATTGTCGCCGAAGGCGAGCCGTCGCAGTCGCTGTACGTGCTGCTGTCCGGGCGCGCGAAGGTGCAGCGCTCCGACACCGAGGGCAAGGAGGTCATCCTCGCGGTGCTGGGGCCGGGAGAATGCTTCGGCGAGATGAGCCTGATCGACGATGCGCCGCGCTCGGCCAGCGTCATCACCATCGAGTCCTGCGACTTCATGTCGATCAACAAGGAAGGCTTCAAGGCCATGCTGATGTCGAGCCCCGAGATCTGCATGCGGATCATGAAGGGGCTGGTGAAGCGGCTGCGCGAGGCCGACAAGAAGATCGAGACCCTCGCGCTGCTGGACGTCTACGGCCGGGTCGCCCGGGTGCTGCTGGATTTCTCCGAGATGGTCGGCAACGAGCGCGTGGTGCGCAACAAGCTGCCGCGCCAGGAGATCGCCAAGATGATCGGCGCATCGCGCGAGATGGTGTCGCGGGTCATGAAGGGCCTGGAGGTGGAGGGCTACATCGTGCCGATGCCCGAGGGCCGGTTGATGCTGCGCGAGAAGCTCAGCAACTATCTCAGCTGAACATCCGGAGTGACGGCAGATGGCGCGTAACACGAGCGCGGTCACCGCGCCCCAGGGCTGGATGGGGCGCAGCGCGGGGCTTTCCGACCGGGCGATCCGGCTGTTGCGGGAGGCGCGGTGGATCGGCCTGTGCTTCCTCGCGCTCTTCCTGCTGCTGGTTCTGGTGAGCTTCGATCCGCGGGATCCGGGGTGGTCCCATGCGGTGGTGACCCGGCATACCGCCAACCTCGGCGGCCGCGTGGGCGCCTGGATCGCCGACTTCATGCTCTACCTGTTCGGGCTCTCCGCCTATCTCTTCTCAGCCTTCCTGATGATGCGGGTGGTGTCCGGCTACCGCGCGCTGCACCGGGAGGCGCTGGACGACAAGGCGCCGGACGCGGTGCGCTTCGCCTGGGAGCGCTGGGTCGGCTTCGTCGTGATGCTGGTGGGCTGCACCGGCATCGAGGCGGCGCGGCTCTACACGGTCGACGCCACCTTGCCGCTCGCGCCCGGCGGGTTGATCGGCGCGCTGGTGGCGCAGCCGGTCCACGAGCAGCTCGGCGCGGTGGGCGGCACGCTCGCGCTGCTGCTCATGATCGCGATCGGCTTCAGCCTGGCGAGCGGCGTCTCCTGGCTGACCGTCTTCGAGCGCGTCGGCGCCTGGCTGGAGACGGCCGTGGTGCGCGTGCGCGGCCTCATCAGCGCCCGCGAGGATCGGCGGCTGGGCGAGCTCGCCGCGACCAACCGCGAGCAATCGGTCGAGGTGCTGCGCCAGATCATCGACGTCGATCCCGAGCCGCTGCGCATCGAGCGGCCGGCCCGGGTGGAGAAGTCCGAGCGGGCCCAGCGCGAGCGGCAGGTGCCGCTGTTCTCGGACCTGCCGGCGGATTCCGAGCTGCCGCCGCTCGCGCTGCTGGACCAGCCGCCGGACAGCATCGAGACCGTCTCGCAGGAGACGCTGGAGTACACCTCGCGCCTGATCGAGAAGAAGCTCTCGGACTTCGGCGTGTCCGCCGCCGTGGTGGCCGCCTATCCCGGTCCGGTCATCACCCGCTACGAGATCGAGCCGGCCACCGGCGTGAAGGGCAGCCAGATCGTCAACCTGGCGAAGGACCTCGCGCGGGCGCTCTCGGTCATCTCCCTGCGCGTGGTGGAGACCATTCCGGGCAAGAACCTCATGGGACTCGAGCTGCCGAACCCGCGGCGCCAGGCGGTCCGGCTGTCGGAGATCATCGGCTCCCAGGTGTATGCGAGCAGCACCTCGGCGGTGACGCTTGCGCTTGGCAAGGACATCGCCGGCCATCCGGTGGTGGCGGACCTCGCCCGCATGCCCCACCTCCTGGTTGCCGGTACCACCGGCTCCGGCAAGTCGGTCGGCATCAACGCGATGCTGATCTCGCTGCTCTACAAATCGGACCCGGCGCAGGTCCGGCTGATCCTGATCGATCCGAAGATGCTCGAGATGAGCGTCTACGAGGGCATTCCGCACCTGCTCGCGCCGGTGGTGACCGACATGCGCCAGGCCGGGCATGCGCTCAACTGGTGCGTGGGCGAGATGGAGCGGCGCTACCGGCTGATGAGCAAGCTCGGGGTGCGCAACCTGTCCGGCTACAACACCAAGATCGCGGAGGCGGAGAAGCGCGAGGAGCTGATACCCAACCCGTTCTCGCTCACGCCGGAGGAGCCGGAGCCGCTGTCGCACCTGCCGACCATCGTGGTGGTGATCGACGAGCTGGCCGACCTGATGATGGTGGTCGGCAAGAAGATCGAGGAGCTGATCGCACGGCTTGCGCAGAAGGCGCGGGCGGCCGGCATCCACCTGATCCTCGCCACCCAGCGCCCGTCGGTGGATGTCATCACCGGGCTCATCAAGGCCAACATCCCGACCCGCATCGCGTCCCAGGTGTCGTCGAAGATCGATTCGCGCACCATCCTGGACCAGATGGGTGCCGAGACCCTGCTGGGGCAGGGCGACATGCTCTACATGCAGTCGGGCACCAACCTGCCTCAGCGCATCCACGGCGCCTACGTTGCCGACGACGAGGTGCACAAGGTGGTTGCCAACTGGAAGGAGCGGGGCGGCGAGCCGCAGTACATCGAGGGCATCCTCGAGGGCGGGGTGCCGGAGGAAGCGGACACCGGCAGCGCCGTCGGCTTCGGCGGCCTCTCCCAGACGCTCTCGGAGGCAGGCATCGACGGCGAGGCGGACGCGATGTACGACCAGGCGGTCGCGGTGGTGCTGCAGCACCGGCGCGCGTCCATCTCCCTGGTCCAGCGGCACCTGCGCATCGGCTACAACCGGGCGGCGCGGCTGCTGGAGCAGATGGAGAAGTCCGGCCTCGTTTCTGCCATGGCGGGTAACGGCAACCGGGAGATCCTGGTGCCGGCCGGCGCCTCGCGGGACGACGACTGAGCCACCTGGTCGGGGGGCGGGCTTCGTCCCTTGTATGTTTAAGCCAGACCAGCGCGGTACAGTCGGATTACCGCTGAGGTGACCGGACCGGACCGTGCAGCCTGGTAGGCCCTGGAGTCGGCGAGCCTGCTCGCCAGCTCGTGACTGAGTCGAT
>JAEWEW010000149.1 GCA_023389175.1 Pseudomonadota bacterium
GTATCCAGCCGGATGCCGACCGATTCGCCGACCTCGTGATCATGGTGGCTCGGCACCAGCGCAAAGATCTCGTGGCCGGACGCCAGGCGCAGCGTGTACAGGTACTCCGCGCCGCGGAAAGCCTTGCGCACCACCTTGGCGACCACCGACGAGGCGTCGTCGTGGATCACGTCGTCCGGGCGCAGCAGCACGTCGACCGCGCGGGCTTCGGCATGCCGGTGCCCGCACCGATCCGGCGGCGTGATGAAGCCGAGCTCGGTCTCCACATGGCTGTGCTCGCCGTCGAGGCTGTCCACCTGCCGTCCCGGGATGAAGGCACCCTCCCCGATGAAATCCGCGACATAGCGGGTGGCGGGCCGGTGATACAGGTCGTAGGGCGTGTCCCACTGCTCGATCCGGCCGCGGCGCATGACGCCGATGGTGTCGCTCATCGCGAACGCCTCGCGCTGGTCGTGCGTGACCAGGATGGCGGTGGTGTCGGTCGCCTCCAGGATCCGGCGCACCTCCAGCGACAGCCGCTCGCGCAGCTCGACATCCAGGCTGGAGAAGGGCTCGTCCAGCAGCAGCAGCGCCGGCTGCGGCGCCAGCGCCCGCGCGAGCGCCACGCGCTGCTGCTGCCCGCCCGAGAGCTCATGGGGATAGCGCGCAGCCTCGGCTTGCAGGCCCGTCAGCTCCAGCATGCGCGCCACGCGCTCGCGCCGCTCCTCTACCTTCAGCCGGTCGAGGCCGAAACCGATGTTGGCCGCCACCGTCAGGTGCGGGAACAGCGCGAAGTCCTGGAAGACCATGCCGATGTTGCGGGCCTCCGGCGGCAGGCTGCCCTTCGGGGTGGCGAGCCGGCGCCCGGCCAGCTCGATCACGCCGCGCTGGGGCGCGAGGAAGCCGGCGAGCGCGCGCAGCACCGTCGTCTTGCCGCAGCCGGAGGCGCCGAGCAGGCACCCGATCTCCCCGCGCGCAAGGCTGAACGACAGGTCCTCCACCGTCGCAGCCGCGGCGCCCGGGTAGGCGACGCAGAGATGCTCCACCCGAAGGTGGGCCGTGGATAAATCCGGGTCCATGGCCTCAAATGTAGTCGAAGCGACGACGCTGGAGGCGCCGCCGCTCGGGCCCGGCGCGCCGCGTCCCGCGGTGCAGGCACCGCGCCCGGAGGCCACCCCGTGGGCGATGAGCGGCCCGCGGTCGCCGCGCAGCGCGGGCGGCGCGGTGCTCGCGATCGGCGTGCTGCTGCTGGTGCCGCTGGTGGCCCTGGTGGCCATCGCGCTGGTAACCTTCGACGCCGGCGTGCTCTCTCACCTCGCGCGCACCGTCCTGATCGAAACCATCGAGGTGACCGCGTTGCTCGCGGCCGGGACGCTCGCGGGCAGCGTCGCGCTCGGGGTCGCCTGCGCCTGGTGCATCGAGCGCTACGAGTTTCCCTGGCGCCGCGCGCTCGCCTGGATGCTGGTGCTGCCGCTCGCGATGCCGACCTACGTGATCGCCTACGCCTACACCGATCTGCTCCAGTACAGCGGTCCGGTCCAGCGCTGGATGCGGGTGTCGCTCGGCTTCGAAGGGCGCCTGCCGGACATCCGCTCGGTTGCCGGCGCCGTGGTGCTCTTCTCCTTCGTGCTCTATCCCTACGTCTACCTCATCACCCGCACGGCCATCGCCGAAGTGTCCGGCTCGGCGGTCGAGTCGGCGCGGCTGCTCGGCCAGTCGCGCTGGAAGGTGTTCTTCAGGGTGGTGCGGCCGCTCATCATGCCGTCGATCGTGGCCGGCGCCATGCTGGTGTTGATGGAAACGCTGGCAGACGTGGGCGCCACCTACTACTTCGGCCTCACCACCTTCTCCGCCGGCATCTACAAGGCCTGGTTCGCCCTCGGCAGCCGCAGTGCCGCGCTGGCGCTCGCGGTGGTGCTGCTCGCCGCGGTTGCCGTCGTGCACCTGGTCGAGCGGCGGGCCCGCGGCCGGGCGATGCAGGTGACTTCGCGCACGCCGCGGCCCTGGCCGCCCGAACGGGTCTACGGACGCCGCGGCTGGCTGCTCGCGACCGGCCTCTCGGTGCCGGTGCTGGTCGGCTTCGTGATCCCGACCGCCGGGCTGCTCTGGCTGCTGGCCCGCGAGCCCGAAATGACGCCGACGCTGGACCGCTTCTGGTCGTGGGCGGCGAACAGCTTCGTCGCCGGCGTCTTCGGCGCGACCCTGACCCTGGCCGTGGCCATCGGGTTCGCCTACGCCGCCCGCTTCGGCGAGCGCCTGCAGGGCCGGCTGGTTGGCGCCACCGCCACCGGACTGCGATTCGGCTATGCGGTGCCCGGCGCGGTGGTGGCGCTCGCCATCCTCTGGCCGATGGCGGCGGTGGACCAGGCGGTCACCCGCACCCTCGACCTCGCCACGCCGGTGCTGACCGGCACGATCGTCGGCGTGCTCTACGCCTACACGCTGCGCTTCTTCGCGGTGGCCTATGGCGGCATCGAGGCCAGCATGCAGCGGATCACGCCGAACCTGGATGCCGCGGCCCGCACGCTCGGCGCCGGACGGCTGACCGTGTTCCGCCGGGTGCACGCGCCGCTCCTCGCCCGCGCCGCGATGGTCGCCTGGATGCTGGTGCTCATCGACGTGATGAAGGAGCTGCCGGCGACGCTGATGCTGCGGCCGTTCAACTTCGACACGCTCGCCGTGATCGCGCAGCAGCTCTCGCAGGACGAGCGGCTGGCGGAAGCGGCGCTGCCGTCGCTCGCGATCGTCGCGATCGGCATCGTTCCGGTGGTGATGATCTCGCGGGTGATGTTCAGGGCACTGCCCGACGCGCCTTCGGCGCCTCCGGCCACCGGGGTGGGCAGCCAGCGGACGGGCGAGGCCGGATCCGCCGCGGCCTCTGCCTGAGCGTCGGCGCCCGCTATCTCGTGCGCTGCATGGCCTGCGCGATGGCCTCCAACGCATCGTCCGACAGCAGGCGCTCCGCCATCGGCAGCAGCTCGCCGTCTTCCTGCTCGACGTGCGCCTGGCACAGCGCGACGAATGCCTGCAGCGTGTCCGGCTGCGGCAGCACCGGCTCGCCGGCCTCGACCGCCTGTAGCCACTGGTCGAGCCGCAGCCAGCGCGATTCGATCTCGCGATGCTCCGCGGCGCGCGCGTCCACCATCTGCCGGATGCACACGGCATCCGAGCCGGCCATCGACTCCAGCAGCGCGGGGAACAGCGCGAGCTCCTCGTCCTGGTGCAGGCGGGCTGCCGCGCGGTCGAACTCGCGCCGGAGCTCCGCCGCCATGGCCCGCGCGAGGTGATCGACGCTGCCGCCCGCCACCATCGCGTGGAGCCGGGTGAGCGACTCGCAGTGCCGCAGGAGGCGGCCATGCCCCTCGGCGAGGACGAGCAGCGGCGCGTCGATGGCCATCGCGTCTCCTTCGGTCAGCGGTCGCTGCGCAGCCGGGGCACCGGCGCCATCCGCAGCCGCGCGGCATCCGGCAGGCCGGAGCCGAGCAGCGGCCGAAGGTACTGGCGGAAGGCATCGGTCACGTCGACGCCGGAGGCGGCGATGAATGCGTCGTCCATCTTCCGGGTACGGCCGGCGATGTCGCCGAGCGGCGCGAGGCGATAGTCCACCGCGTAGTCGCCGACGCGCCGGATCGTCACCGAGCCGTCCTCGCCACCCTGCATCGCGAGCTGCAGCGCCTTCTCGCCGACCTCGCGCGCCTCCTCACGATCCACCTCCGAGACGCAGCCGAAGAACGATCGCTGCAGGTAGCCGAAGGTGTCCCCGCGCACGCGCTTGATGCCGAGGTCCCCCTTGATCCGGTCGCACAGCACGTCGGCCAGCCCGCCGCTGCCCGAAAGCTGGACATTGCCGTGGGGATCGCGCTCGGCGGCATGGGACTTGCCGG
This sequence comes from Pseudomonadota bacterium, assembly GCA_023389175.1. Classification (GTDB taxonomy): domain Bacteria; phylum Pseudomonadota; class Gammaproteobacteria; order Burkholderiales; family Burkholderiaceae_E; genus Lautropia. The sequence continues at coordinate 3,864 of JAEWEW010000149.1, forward strand.
CGGTCTCCGCGATCAGGCCGCCGTCCTTGTCGTGCACCCCTTCGGACACCGCGACCACGCAGCGGCCCAGCCGCTGGTGGACCGCCTTGACCTCCGAGAGGAACCGGGCCATGTCGAAGGTCCGCTCGGGCAGGTAGACCAGGTGCGGGCCGTCGTCCGGATACTTGCGCGCGAGCGCCGAGGCCGCGGTCAGGAAGCCGGCATGGCGGCCCATTACCACCGCCACGTAGACACCCGGCAGCGATGCGTTGTCCAGGTTGGCGCCGGCGAACGCCTGGACGACGAACCGGGCGGCGGACGGGTATCCCGGCGTGTGGTCGTTCTCCACCAGGTCGTTGTCGATCGTCTTCGGGATGTGGATGCAGCGCAGACCGTAGCCGACCTTCCCGGCCTGCTCGCTCACGATGCGCACCGTGTCCGCGGAATCGTTGCCGCCGATGTAGAAGAAGCGCGTGATGCCGTGCGCCTTGAGCACCGCGAAGATCTCGCGGCAGTAGGCCTCGTCCGGCTTGTCGCGCGTGGAGCCGAGCGCGGAGGAAGGCGCGAGCGCCACCTGCTCCAGGTTGTGGACGGTCTCCTGGCCGAGGTCGCAGAGATCCTCGTCCACGATCCCGCGCACCCCGTGGCGCGCACCGTAGATCCGCTCGATTCCGGGATGGAGGCGCGCCTGCAGCACGAGTCCGACCAGCGACTGGTTGATCACGGCGGTGGGTCCGCCGCCCTGCGCGATGAGTATCCGGTCCGAAGACGCCATGGGGTTCCTCCGTTCCTCCCTTGGAGCCATTCATTGTGCGCCGATCCGCCCCGGGCGTCAGCCACGGCAGGCGGGTTTTCCGGCAAGTGACGAGCCCAACGGGCGAATAATGGGCACACGGGCATCCATCCGGGCGGGCACGTCACTCGCCATGGCACGCCCGGCAAGGAGGTGAGCATGAAGCTGGAAGGTTCCTGCCACTGCGGCGCGGTGCAGTTCAGCGTCGAATCCGACGAACCGTGCCCCTTCATGAGGTGCTACTGCTCCATCTGCCGCAAGACCGCCGGGGGCGGAGGCTACGCCATCAACCTCGGCGCGCGCCACGATACGCTCGTGGTCCAGGGCCGCGAGCACCTGGCGGTCTATCGGGCCCGCATGGAGGACGGCAGCACCAGCAGCGGCCGCCGCCACTTCTGCAGCCGCTGCGGGAGCGCGTTGTGGCTGTACGACCCGACCTGGCCGGACCTGGTCCATCCCCATGCGTCCGCGATCGACACGCCGTTGCCCGAGGCGCCCGAGCGGGTCCACATCATGCTGGGCTCGAAGGCCGCCTGGGTGCAGCCGGACATCCGCCCCGGTGACGAGCGCTTCGATGCTTATCCCGACGAATCGCTGGCCGACTGGCATCGCCGCCACGGGATGTAGCGCGGCACTTCCCGCCACCACTTCGACGCCCACCCCTTCGAGAGAACGCCCGCCCGTGAACATCCTCCTCCTGCACAACCCGACCGCCGGCGACGACCGGCCCTCCGAGCGCGAGCTGGTCGAGCTGCTTCGCAACGCCCGCCACGACGTGTCCCGGGTTGCCACCGACGATCCGCAGCTCGCGCACCGGATGCTGGAGAAGGTGGACCTGCTGCTCATCGCCGGCGGCGACGGGACCGTCGCGACGGTGCTGGAGAAGATCGAAGGCGGCTCCGCCCCGATCGGGATCCTGCCGCTCGGCACCGCGAACAACCTCGCACGCACCTTCGGCATCGAGGGCGAGATCGAGGAGCTGATCGATGGCCTTGCCGGCGGCGAGCTCGCGCCGGTCGATTTCGGCGTCGCCGACGGGCCATGGGGCCGATGCCGCTTCTTCGAATCCGCCGGCTTCGGTGCCATCGCCGAGGGGCTCGGCCCGGTCAATGCGGCGCGCGTGCCGAGCGCCGAGAAGATCCCGAGCGGCCGACGCGCGCTTCGCGAAACCTTCGGCCGGATGGCACCGGCCCGGCTGCAGCTCACGATCGACGGCGAGCGCGAGGACCTGAGCCTGCTGATGCTCGAGCTCGCCCGCATCGACACCATCGGCCCGCGGCTGCGGCTGGCCCCAGAAGCGACACCCGGCGACGGCACCATCCACGTGGTCACCCTCGCGCCGGAGTCGCGTGAAGCGATGCTCGCCTGGCTCGAGGATCCCGAGGCGGGCGCCCCGGCCCCGGTCCAGGTACGGCGCGCCCGGCAGGTCGAAGTCGCCTGGCAGGACACGGCCTCGCACCTGGACGACAACTTCTTCGAGCGGCCGGAGCAGCACTGCCGCATGAAGGCCACCATCGAGCTCGCGGCAGTCCGGATCCTGCGGCCGGCGCGCCGGGAAAAGCAGAGCCGAGAGAAGGAGAGCCGGGACAAGGAGAGCCGACGATGAATACGCGCGAGCCCTCCGCGCGCCAGCCCGCGGTGCCGGCCGCCGGTCCGGTCGAGCCGTACGCCGGGACACGTGCGCGCGGCGCCGGAAGCGCCACCCAGGAGGCCGGGCCCGACTGGGAAGAGGTGGAGCTGCTGGCGATCGAGCTCGCGACGCTGGCCGGCGCGGAGATCGTGACCTCGCTCAACCAGACCTTGACCGTCAGCTACAAGGGCAAGCCCGGTACCTTCCGCGATCCGGTGTCGGAGATCGATCGCAAGATCGAGGTGCTGATCCGCGCGCGCGTATCGGAGCGGTTTCCGGACCACGACGTGCTCGGGGAGGAGTTCGTCGAGCGGCCCGGTGCCGGCAGCGACATCGTCTGGGCGGTCGATCCGGTCGATGGCACCAGCAACTTCGTCAACGGCTTCCCCCTCTTCAGCGCCTCGCTCGCCGTGCTCCATCGCGGCGACCCGGTGGTGGGCGCCCTCTGGTGCTCCACCAGCCACGTCCTGCGGCCGGGGGTGTATCACGCTCGCGCCGGCGGCGCGCTTCGCTTCGATTCGCAGCCCTTCGTGCGCGTCCCGAACCCGATGGTGCACCGCCGGCTCGGCGGCCATCCCGAGACGCCGGTGCGCGGACTGCCCTGGGACGCGCGCAAGACCGGCTCGGCCGCGATCGAGTGCGCCTTCGTCGCGGCCGGCCTGCTGCAGGTGGCCACCTTCTCCCAGCCGAACATCTGGGACGTGGCGGGCGGCATCGTGCTGGCGCGCGCGGCCGGACGCGAGGTGGTCGTGCGGGAGGAGCGGCGCTGGAAGCCGTTCACCGGCTTCGCCAGGGTCGAGGACGGCGCCCTGGTGATGCGGGAATGGCGCAGGCCCTTGATACTGGGGGAACCGGACGCCGTCGCGCAGGCCTGTGCCGCCCTGCCTTCCTGACAACACATGGAGCATCACGCATGAAGCATCCCGATGACGCGCAGGTCGCAACGGAGACCCTGGCGCTGTACGAGCGACTGAAGCGCGGCGAAGGCCGGCAGGAAGTGAACGAGGGCAACGTCGCGATCCTGATGAAGCTGGCAGGACGGGACGGCCACACGGTCCTGGAGGAAGAGCTGCGGGAATGGAAGGCAAATTGAGGCCGGCGCACGAGCGGTTGCGTCGCATCCTGGCCGGCGACCGCTGTGTCACCGCGGCATCGGTCTTCGACCCGGTGTCCGCGCGCATCGCGGACCACATCGGATTCGATGTCGGCGTGATGGGCGGGTCGGTCGCGTCGTTCGCGGTGCTCGGTGATCCCGATCTGGTCCTGATCACGCTGTCCGAGCTCGCCGAGCAGACCCGCAGGGTCTGCCGTGCCGCGCGACTCTGCGTCCTGGTCGACGCCGATCACGGCTACGGCAACGCGCTCAACGTGATGCGCACCGTGCAGGAGCTGCAGGCCGCCGGTGCCGCCGGGATCACCGTCGAAGACACGCTGCTGCCGCGGGGCCACGGTGCCGCCAACCGCGGGCCCGCCCTGGTGAGCCTCACCGAAGGCCTGGGAAAGATGAAGGCAGCGCTCGATGCGCGCGCCGAAGCCGGCGAGGATCGCGGCCCGCTGATCCTCGCCCGCACCAGCGCGAGCGGCATCACCGGCGTGGACGATGCGATCCGGCGCCTGCGCGCCTACGAGTCGGCCGGCGTGGATGCACTGTTCGTTGCGGGCCTGCGCACCCGCGCGGAGCTCGATCGCATCGCCGAGGCCGTGCGGCTGCCGCTGGTGCTCGGCGGCAGCCACGAGAACCTCGCGGACCGGGACTATCTCGCAAGCCGCGGCGTACGGCTCTGGCTGGGCGGGCACCAGGCGTTCGCGGCCGCGGTGCAGGCGATCCATGCGACCCTTGGTGACGTGCACGCCGGCGCCGCGCCGAGCCAGTTGCGCAATCTGGCCTCGGCCGAGCTGATGGGGGCGATCACGCGGGCGGGGTACTTCGAGCGCAAGTCGCGCGAGTACCTGGAAGGCGACAGCGACGCCGGCGGCTGACCCGCCGGCGCCGGCCGGGCGCCTGCCCCTGCGCTCAGTTCAGCGAATTGCGCGAGGCGAGGCCACCGTGCTCGTCATGCACGAAGATGCGTCCGAGCTTGCGCACAATGACCGTGGAGTCTGTATAGCCCTTGAGTCCGTCGCCGGGATAGTGCCCGGCAAAGATCTGGGCCGTGTTCCTGCCTTTCTCGTCGTAGACGAAAACGATGTGATGCCGCTCGACGGCACGACTGATCGACATGATGCTACCCGTTGGACTGCGCGATCCAATCGCGTGACCGCATCGTCATTTTAGGTCGCGGACCCGCATTGCGGCCCCGCTGCCGACGGATGTTGCGTTTTGCACCAGCAACGGCGGCAGGCGAAACACGAGTGGACACACGGACACCGTCGCCGGGGCCAGACCTTGGCCACAGCGGGGACGTGCCGGCGGCCGTCAGGGTTGGCGGTAGCATTGACGCTTGCGCTGAAAGGGTCAGTGCCGGTCCGTACGCAGTCGGGCCAGGGCCGTGGCCTGTGCGCGAGGGAGAAACCATGAGCACCAACCAGCCGGTCGACCCCAATGACATGACACCCGGCGACGAGGCGCTGGTGGACGACGCAGGCATCTCGGAGACGATCTGCCCGGAATGCGACGGGCATGGCGTGCTGAAGGACCGTACCGAGTGCACCAATTGCGGCGGCACCGGGCGGATCGCCAAGGCCACCGGAGGCGCCTGAACCGGGTCCGTGCGCGCCGTCCGCTACGCCCTGCTCTTCCTGCTCCTCGTCGTCGTCGTGGCCGGCGCGGCGGTCGGCCTCTATGCCCAGGCCAACCGCTTCGTCGCGCCGCAGGTCGCGCGGCCGCCCGCGCCGCTCGCCGTGCCGCCCCCGGCGCCCGATGCCCTGGAGTGGCGCGCCTATGGCGGCGACCCGGGCCAGACCCGGCACGCCGCCATCCGGCAGATCGACCGCGGCAATGTCGGTCACCTGCGCGAGGCCTGGACCTATCGGACCGGTGAGCCGGCGCGGCGCGGACGCTGGGCACGCGAAGGCAAGTTCCAGGCGACGCCGATCATCGCCGGCGGCAACCTGGTGCTCTGCACGCCGTTCGGGCGGGTGATCGCGCTTGATCCGGCCACCGGCGCCGAGCGCTGGGTGCACGACCCGGAAATCCGCGTCGAGCGACGCCCCGACGAGCGCTTCAACTGCCGCGGACTCGGGCGCTGGGTGGACGCTGCAGCCGGCGCCGCCGCGACCGCCTGCAGCGAGCGGCTGTTCCTCGCGACCACGGACCGGCGGATCGTCGCCCTCGATGCCGCGAGCGGCGAGCGCTGCGCCGGCTTCGGCGAAGGCGGCGAGGTACGCGTGCCGCTCGACCGCGCCGACGTGCGCGAAGGAGAGTTGCAGTTTGCGGCCGCGCCGGCGGTGGTCCGCGACACCATCGTGGTCGGGTCGGCAAGCGGCGACAACGGCCGCGTCGACGCGCCTTCGGGCGCCGTGCGGGCATTCGATGCCCGCACCGGCGCACAGCGCTGGTCCTTCGACCCGATACCGCGTGCCCATGATCCGGTCGCCTCGCCCACCTGGCTGGAAGACGGCGCGGCGCGCACCGGCCAGGCCAACGTCTGGGGCTCGATCACGGTGGATGCCGGTCGCGACCTGGTCTTCGTGCCGACGTCCAGCCCGAGCCCGGACTACTACGGCGGCCTGCGCAAGGGCGCGAACCTGTACGCGAACAGCCTGGTGGCGCTGCGCGGCAGCACCGGCGAGCGTGTCTGGCATTTCCAGACGGTGCATCACGACCTCTGGGACTACGACCTTCCCGCCGGCCCGACCCTGCTCGATTTCCGCGCCGCCGACACGCCGTCCGGCGCCGAAGCCATTCCCGCGCTTGCCTTCGCCACCAAGACCGGCTTTCTGTTCCTGCTGCACCGGGAGACCGGCGAGCCGCTTGCCCCGGTCGAGGAGCGGCCGGTGCCGAAGAGCGGCGTGCCCGGCGAATGGACCTCGCCCACGCAACCCTGGTCGGTGGGGCTGCCTGCGGTCACGCCGCAGTCACTCGATATCGCCGATCCGTTCGGGCTGCTGGTGTTCGACCGCCGGGCCTGCGCCGCGGCGATGTCCGCTGCGCGCTACGAAGGCCTCTTCACGCCGCCCGCGACCGGCGCCGGCAGCCTTGTCTACCCGATGGGTGCCGGCGGCGCGAACTGGGGCGGCCTCGCCCTGGATCCGGCGCGCAATCGCGTCTTCGTGAACACCAACAATGCCGTCCAGCATGTCACCCTGCTCGCGAGAGACGAAGCGGAGCGGCGTCGCCGCACCGAGCGCGATCGCGAGGTTGCGCTGATGCGCGGCGCGCCCTACGGCATGATGCGCGCGCCCCTGCTGTCGCCGATCGGCCTGCCCTGCAACCAGCCGCCGTGGGGCCAGCTCTCGGCGGTGGACCTGCCCACCGGCCGGATCGCCTGGCAGGTGCCGCTCGGCAATACCCGCAAGCTCGCGCCGCTCGGGATCGCGCTGCCGCTCGGCACGCCGAACTTCGGCGGCCCGATCGTCACCGACGGCGGGCTGGTCTTCATCGCGGCCACCATGGACAATCTGCTGCGCGCCTTCGATGCCGATACCGGCGAGGAGCTGTGGGCCGGCGAGCTGCCCTATGCCGGCCATGCCACCCCGATGACCTATGCGACCGGCGGCCGGCAGTACGTGGTGGTCGTCGCCGGCGGGCATCCGGTGCTGGGCAACGAGATCGGGGACGCGGTGGTGGCGTTCGCGCTGCCAGGCCGCTGACACGGCATCCCCCGACGCGCGTCAGCGGCCGGCGTCGTCGACGAACGGGTTCTCCAGCACGCCGAGGCCGTCGATCTCGATGCGGACAGTGTCGCCCGGCTGCAGGAAGACCGGCGGCTTCATGCCCATGCCGACGCCCGACGGCGTCCCGGTGGCGATGATGTCCCCGGGCAGCAGCGTGATGCCGCGCGAGCAGGTCTCGATCAGCGTCGGGATGTCGAAGATCAGGTCCGTGGTCTTCGCATCCTGGCGCAGCTCGCCGTTCACCCAGCAGCGCACCCGCGTGTCCTGGCCGTCGAGCTCGTCGGCGGTCACGATCCACGGACCCATCGGGCAGAAGGTATCGAAGGACTTGCCAAGGTCCCACTGCTGGTGCCGCATCTGGACATCGCGCGCGGTCACGTCGTTGACCGCCACATAGCCGTAGACATGCTTCATCGCGTCGGCCCGCGTGATGTCGCGCCCGCCGGTGCCGATCACCACCGCGAGCTCGGCCTCGTAGTCGATCTGCGCGGAGATGGCGCGCGGCAGCCGCACCGGCTGGCCCGGGCCGACGACACACTCCGGCACCTTGGTGAACACGATCGGCCAGGCCACCGGGTTGGGGTTGTTGTCCTTGAACACCGACCCCGACAGCTCCTTCGCATGCTCGTGATAGTTGCGTCCGACGCAGAACAGGTTGCGGCGCGGCCGCGGGATCGGCGCCTCGAGCCGCACCGTACCGATGTCCACCGGCGTGCCCGCGGGCGCCGGCATCGGCCGGCCGGCGACCGCGCCGTCCACCAGCGCAAGCACACCAAGCGCCGCCTGCGCCTGATCCAGGCCAAGCGGCTGAACGGTCCTGCCGTCGGCCGCGACGATGCCGACGCCGCGCTGCCCATTCCGCTCGAAAGTGGCCAATCTCATCGCTTCGCTCCTCGCTATCCCGTCGCTTCCCGACCGATGCTAGCAGGCGCCGGCCGGCGCAGGCGCCTGACGAGCTTCGCCAGCTCCTCGTACCAGAGCACGACGCTCGCCATCGCCACGCACACGGCCCACTGGGATGGCTCGAGCGGCACGGTGCCGAAGGCGGTGTTGAGCAGCTCGACATGCACCACCGCGACCTGCAGCAGCGCGGCGACGGCCACCGCGACCAGCAGCCACCGGTTGGAGAAGAGGTGGCCGAATGCCGAGTTGGCCGAGGAACGCGCGTTGAAGGCATTGAAGAGCTGTGCGAACACCAGCACGGTGAAGCCGGCGGTACGCGCCTGCTCGATGCCCTGCGAACCTTCCATCAGGCCGCCGGGCAGGTAGAGATCGATGGTGAGCAGCGTCACCAGGGCCATCACGAGGCCGATCTGCAGCACGTCAGACCACATGCGCGCGTCGATCACCCGGTCGGTCAGGCGGCGCGGCCGGCGCGCCATCAGGTCGTCCGTCTGAGGATCGATGCCCATCGCCAGCGCCGGCCCGGAATCGGTCACCAGGTTGATCCACAGGATCTGCGTCGCCAGGAGCGGCAGCACCAGGCTGCCGTCGGGCGAGCCGAGCCCGATGACGCCGGCCAGCACCACGCCGAGGAACACGGTGAGCACCTCGCCCATGTTCGAGGACAGCAGGTAGCGCAGGAACTTGCGGATGTTGGAGAAGATCGCGCGGCCCTCGCGCACCGCATCGACGATGGTCGCGAAGTTGTCGTCCGCCAGGATCATCTTCGCCGCTTCCTTGGTGACCTCGGTGCCGGTCACGCCCATGGCGATGCCGATGTCCGCGGACTTGAGCGCCGGGGCATCGTTCACCCCGTCGCCGGTCATCGCGACGATATGCTGCTGCGCCTGCAGCGCATCGACGATGCGCAGCTTGTGCACCGGCGCGACCCGCGCGAAGATCGAGGTCCGGGCCACCGCGTCGCGGAAGGCGGCATCGTCGAGCGCATCGAGCTCGGCACCGGTCATCGCCGCTTCGCCAGGCGCGACGATGCCGAGGTCGGCCGCGATGCGCGCCGCGGTGCGGGGATGGTCGCCGGTGATCATCACCACCCGGATCCCCGCGCGATGCGCCTCCGCGATGGCGGTCGCCGCCTCCTCGCGCGGCGGATCGATGATGCCGACGGTGCCCACGAAGACGAGATCCTCCTCGGCGGGATCCCCCGCGGCGTCGGCAGGGAGCGGCCGGTAGGCGACCGCGAGCGTGCGCAGCGCCGCGTCGGTCAGCTTGTCCACGTCGGCGAGGATGCGCTCGCGCACCGGCTCGGTGAGCGGCAGCACCTCCATGCCCTTGCGGTAGTGGCTGCAGCGGCGCAGCAGCACGTCCGGCGCCCCCTTGCTGACCAGGACCGGCGCGTCGTCGTGCTCGTGGTCGATCTCCACGGTCGACATCATCTTGCGCTCGGAGCTGAACGGGATCACCCGCACCCGCTCGAAGCGACGCCGTCGCCGCTCGGCCACGCCGAGCTTGCGCTCGGCCACGAGGAAGGCGGCCTCCGTCGGGTCGCCCATGACCTCCCAGCTCCCGTCGGGCGATTCGCGCAGCTCCGCATCGCCCGCAAGGCTGCCGCCGGAGAGGACGACGATGCTCTCGGCGAGCAGCGGCCCTTCGGCAAGCGGCTGTCCCTGGTACTGGACGCTGCCCTCGGGCGCGTAGCCGACGCCGGTCACCCGCGCATCCCCCGAGGCGGTGAGGACGCGTTCGATGGTCATCTCGGAGCGGGTCAGCGTGCCGGTCTTGTCAGAGCAGATCACCGATGCCGAGCCGAGAGTCTCCACCGACGACAGCTTCTTGACGATGGCATGGCGCCGGGCCATGCGCTGCACGCCCATCGCGAGCACGAGCGACAGGATCGCGGGCAACCCTTCCGGCACGGCGGCGACCGCGAGCGAGACGCCGAGCAGCAGCACGGTGACCACGTCCCCGGCGCCGCGGATGTCGGACAGCAGCAGCACGGTCACCACCACGACCAGCGCGATGACGACCACCGCGACGCCGAGCATCCGCCCGACGCGTCCGACCTCGCGCTGCAGCGGCGTGTCCTCCTCCTCGGTCTGCTCCAGCATGTCCGCGATCGCGCCCATCTCGGTCGCCATGCCGGTGGCGGTGACCAGCGCGCGGCCGGAACCCTGCGCGACCGCGGTGCCCTTGAAGATCATGTTCACCCGGTCGCCGAGCGCCACTTCGTCGCCGAGCAGGTCGAGCTGCTTCAGCACCGCCTCGCTTTCGCCGGTGAGCGAGGCCTCCTGAACCAGCAGCGTCGCCGCCTCGAACAGGCGTCCGTCCGCGCCCACGGCGTCGCCTTCGCCGAGCACCAGCACGTCGCCGCGGACGAGCCGGGTGCTCGGCACCCGCTGCAGCCGGCCGTCGCGCAGCACCGCCGAGGTCACCTCGGTCATGCGCGAGAGTGCCGCCACTGCGCTCTCGGCGCGAGCTTCCTCCACGTAGCCCAGCACGCCGTTCAGCACCACGATGAGCCCGATCACGATCGCGTCGACCGGCCAGCCATGCGCGCCCTCCAGCACCCAGGCGACGAGCGAGATCACGACCGCGACCAGCAGCAGGTAGATCAGCGGATCCTGGAACTGCGCGAGCAGGCGGCGCCAGGCCGGCACCTCGGGCGCGCCGCGCAGCTCGTTGGGTCCGTCGCGTTGCAGGCGCCGTGCCGCTTCGTCCGACGACAACCCCGCCTGCGGATCGACGCCGAGCTGCCGGGCCAGATCCTCGATACCGGTCCTCCAGGGCCGGACCGGCGATCCGGCAGCGGAGTGTCCCGGCACGTCAGCGGCGCTGCCGTCCCGGGCCGCGGGCAGGGCCGTCGGCGACTCAGCCACGGGATGCCGCCCGGTTCCCCGGCAGCAGCGCGGCTGCGTCGCGGGCGGCGATCCACTCCTCGTTGGTCGGCTCGACCACCACCCTCACCCGCGAGGCGCCGGTGGAGATGACCGGTGCGCCGGCGGCGTTGGCATCGGGATCCAGCGCCACGCCGAGGAAGGCGAGCCCCTCGCACACCCGTGCGCGGATCGTGGGGTTGTTCTCGCCGATGCCTGCGGTGAAGGCCAGCATGTCGAGGCCCCCGAGCACCGCCGCGAGCCCGCCGATCTCGCGCACGATCCGCCGCACGTAGAGCGCGAGCGCGAGCGCCACCCTGCTGTCGGTGGCCTCGAGCGGCAGGAGCACGCGCGGGTCGGACGAGACCCCCGAGAGACCGAGCAGGCCGGACTCGTGGTAGAGCACCCGGCCCACCTGCTCGAGGCTCAGCTTCTCGATCTCCATGAGATAGATGACCGCGCCTGGATCCAGCGCGCCGCAGCGGGTGCCCATCATCAGCCCGTCGAGCGCGGAGAAGCCCATGGTGGTGCTCACGCTGCGCAGGTCCTTCATGGCGCAGAGGCTTGCGCCGCTGCCCAGGTGCGCCGCGATGCAGCGGCCCCGGGCCGCATCGCCGTGACGCTCGGCCAGCGCGACGGAGAGGTACTCGTACGACAGCCCGTGGAAGCCATACCGGCGCAGGCCCCTGTCCCAGGCGGCATGCGGCAGCGGCAGCACCTGCTCCACCTGGGGCATGGTGTGGTGGAAGCCGGTGTCGAAGCAGGCGATCTGCGGCACGTCGGGATCGCGCGCATGCAGCAGGTCGATCGCCTCGAGCGCGAACGGCTGGTGCAGCGGCGCGAGCGGAATCAGCGACCGCAGCCGCGCCAGCACCGCGTCGTCCACCGCCACCGGCTCGAAGTATTCCGCGCCGCCGTGAACCACGCGATGCCCGACAGCGGCAAGCGGACGGCCGGCGAGCCGGGCATCGACCCGATCCCGGATGACCTCGAGCGCGGCCCGGTAGGGCATGCCGCCGTCGAGCGCGATCGGCCCAGGCGCATCGGCGCCTGCCTGGATCGTCGGCGAGCGTCCGGTGATGCCCTCGACCTTTCCGCTCCACAGCGGCTTTCGGGGCAGCGGCTGCGCGGCGGCGTCGAACACGGCGAACTTGATGCTCGACGAGCCGCAGTTGAGCACGAGAAGCGGAGAGGTCGGGCCGGCGTTCACTCGGGGATTCTAGCGGCGGGCAGCGTCAGGATTCGCGAGTTCCTTCGCGATAGGCGGCGACCGTCGCGCCAGGCCGTTTCACCAGCGCCAGCACCGGCCGGAAGCGCTCGTGCTCGCAGCTGCGTAGCCATTCGAAGATGACCATCTCGCCGCTCACGACCACCGCGCCGGCCTGCCGCAGGCGTGTCATCGCGAGGTCATGGTCCCGTGGCCGACGGCTGCCGCAGGCCGGTGCCACGACCCAGACCCGCAGGCCCGCATCCAGCAACCCGAGCGCCGTCTGCAGCAGGCAGACATGTGCCTCGCATCCGGCGACGACCGCCTGAGTCGGCGTCGCGCCGTCCTCGCGCGCCAAGGCGAGCAGGCCGTCCGCGCAGGCGTCGAAGTGCATCTTGTGCAGCATCGCGTCGCAACGGCTGCCGATCGCCGGGTCGCTCGGACCGAGCCCGCCCGGGTTCTGTTCCGTGCCGAGCACGCGGATGCCGAGCTCCCGCGCCGCGTCGGCGAGCCGCAGCGCCTCCTGCATCACCCGGTCGACGTCGTGGATCGCCGGCAGCAGGCGCTGCTGGAAATCCACCAGCACCAGCACGCAATCCTGCGCCGCGACGAGCCTCATCGGTCCTGGCCCTGCCGGGGCTGCAGAAACAGGAAGCCGGCCGGTCGCGCGAAAGCCGCCTCGCCCCAGCTCCCGGCGGCAAACCGGAAGCCGACCACCGCGCCTGGCACGAGATGGCTGACTGCCGGGTCGAAGCGATGAGCCAGCTCGGCCAGCCCGGGGTTGTGCGCGACCAGCATCACGCAGCCGAGCGCATCGTCGAGGCGTACCACTTCCTTCAGCACCGCGTCGCTGCTCGCGTTGTAGAGCCCCTCGACCAGCCGGATCGCGCCGGCCTCGAAACCCAGCTCGGCGGCGATCCGCTCCGCGGTGGCGCGAGCCCGGGCCGCGGGGCTTGCAACGATCGCGTCGGGACGCAGCGATCTCGCGAGCAGGCGACGCCCCATCTCGGACGCGTCGAGTCGTCCGCGCGCATTCAGGGGTCGATCGTGATCCGCCATCCCGCCCTCGCTCGGATCCGAGAGCGCATGTCGCACGAGCAGCAGCGTCTTCAAACCGGCACCTCCCGCGCCACACTCTGCCCCACGGCAGCTTGCGAGGCAAGCTTACCGGTCCCCGACCGGGGTCTTGGCCGCGAAGTGTCGCGCAAGCGGCTCGATCAGGTCTTCCGGGATGCGGCGCGCGATCATCGCCATCGTGTCCGTCGACTTACGCGCTTCCACCACCTTCGGGTCGCCCCGCCAGCCATGCAGGCGCTTGGCGAGATAGGTCGCCTTCTGGCCTTCGAGCCGCGGCGCGTCGCGGGGCAGCTCCGGCGGCCGTTCTCCGGGCCCATGGCAGCTCAGGCAGGCGGGAAGCCGCGCCTCGGGCAGGCCCTGCTCGGCCACGCGGGCCGCCAGCTGCAGCCGATCCGCGCCGGCCGACGCCGGCCGGCGGGTGCCTGCCGTGGCCGGCTCGCCCGCAGCCGCGTCCTGCGGCCGTGCCCGCCTGGTCAGACCGGCGTAGTGCTCTGCCAGCGGCGCGAAAAGCGCCGGGTCGATGCGCGAGGCGGCCGCGCCCATCACGCCGCTCGGACGTTGCCCTTCGGCGAAGGCCTCGAGCGAGGCCACCAGATAGGACGTCTTCTGGCCCGCAAGCACCGGGATGTCGGGCTGGCCGCGACCGTCATCGGCATGACAACGCTCGCAGTCCTGCAATGCGTCCTCGAAGCGGACCACCCGGCCGGTAGCCGCGGTGGCGTCGCCGCCATAGGCCAGCTCGCGCCAGGCCTCCGGCGCCATGCCGGGCAGGCTGCGCACCAGCGCAACCATGCCGCGGATCTCGTCGAGGCGCTCGCCGGCAGGCCATGCCGGCATCGGCGTGTACTTGACGCCGTGACGGATGATCCAGAAGAGCTCGCGGTCCTTCCACTTGCCTTCGCTTGTCGCGAGATCCGGCGCGGCCGGCGTGGCCGCCCGCATGACCGGCGATGGCGCCTCGCCGGGCGCGCCGTGGCACACCGAGCACTGCGCCGCGAAGTGTCCGGCGGCGGCGACCAGGTGATCCCGGTCCATTGCCGCGACGTACTCGTCGTCCACCGTGAGCAGCGACCAGGTCCGCACGCTGTTGCCCATGGACCAGTGCAGGAACCAGCTGGTGATCGCCCAGTGACCGGTGGAGGCGCCGATGTTGAGGATCCCGGACCACGCAAACGCGAGGCCGGCGAGCGCCAGGCCGGCCAGCGCCAGCAGGACGCGACTCCACGTGATCCGCAACGTCAGCGCCATGCCAGCCTCCGGTCCGCCGGACGCAGGAGGCCGCCGAGCAGCACCAGCCCGCCCGCCAGGTAGCCGCCGGCACCGATCAGCAGCATCACCACGCCGCCGAGCTGCTGGTCGGCAAGCGGCTCGAGGGTGACGCCGAGGCAGGTGAAGCCGGCATCCGCGAACAGCGGACGCGGCGCGAGCGCGACCAGCACGCCGAGCAGCGTCATGTGCATGGTCGTGAGCAGCATGGCAACCACGCCGGCGGCGCGGCGCGCGCTTGCCGCGGCGTCGCGGCTGCCGAGGCATGCGCCCCAGAGCAGCATCCCGGCTGCGATGAAGCTCGCCTGCTCGAGCACGAGTCCCCAGCCGCCGCCCGCCGCCAGCG
>JAEWEW010000157.1 GCA_023389175.1 Pseudomonadota bacterium
GGCCAGTACTGGAGCCTCGGCGACTTCGACTACGAAGGCATGGAGGTCATGCTGAAGGGCCTGCAGATGGTGAAGGCCATTCCGGAGGGCCCGTTCGACTGGAGCAAGGTGATCGACGACAGCTTCCTGCCGGCGGACCTGCGCGGCAAGAAGTGACGGCCGCCGGCGAGCCGCATGCGCGCCTGCGCGGGGTGACTCGCGTCTTCCCGGGCGTCGCAGGCGCGGAGCCGGTGCATGCGCTGGGCCCGATCGACCTCGACCTGCATGCGGGCGAGTTCTTCTCGGTGGTCGGCCCGTCCGGCTGCGGCAAGTCGACCCTGCTCGATCTGATCGCCGGGCTGGCCGCGCCCGACCGCGGCACGGTCGTCTTCGAGGGGCGCCCGGTCGCCGGCGTGCCGGACGGCGTCGGCATCGTGTTCCAGGAGGACGCGAGCTTTCCCTGGCTCACCGTGCATGACAACGCCGCCTTCGGGCTGCGCCGCGCCGGCATGGCCGAGACCGAGGTCCGCGAGCGGGTGGAGCATGCGCTCGCCTTCATGGGGCTCGCCGGCTTCGCGCGCGCCTACCCGGCGCAGCTCTCGGGCGGCATGCGCCAGCGGCTTTGCATCGCCCGCACGCTGGTGATGCGGCCGCGGCTGCTGCTGCTCGACGAGCCGTTCGGCGCGCTCGACCAGCAGACGCGGTTGCTGATGGGCGACGAGCTGCTGGCGCTCTGGCGCGAGACCGGGGCGACCGTCATGCTGATCACCCATGCGCTCGACGAGGCCGCGATGCTCTCGGACCGGGTCGGCGTCATGTCCGCGCGACCGGGTGTCTTCCTCGACCTGGTCGAGACCGGCTGGACGCGCGAGCGTGACAGCACGATCGTTTCCGACGAATCGTTCGGCCGGATCACCGGCCGCCTCTGGCATCGGCTGCGCGACGAGTCGCTGAAGTCGCTCGGCGCAGGCAGTCGACGATGACCCGGGCCGGCTGGCTGAGGCTGCTGCTGGTGGCCGGGTTGGTGGGCGGTCTCGAATGGGCATGCCGTGCCGGGCTGGTCGATCCGGTCGCGGTGATTCCGCCGAGCCGCATGGCCCAGGGCGCATGGGACCTGCTCGCCTCCGGCCGTTACCACCGGGACATGCTCCTCACCCTCGGCAATGTCGCGATGGCCTGCGGACTTGCGGTGGTGACCGGGTTCGCCGCCGGCTGGCTGCTCTACCGACTGCCGCGGCTGCGCCGCGCCGCGGATCCGCTGCTCGCCAGCTACTACGCGGTGCCGACCTTCATCTTCTATCCGCTCTTCATCGTGCTCTTCGGCTTGAACCGGTGGCCGCTGGTCGCGATCGGCTATGTGTTCGCGGTGGTGGCGATGGCGCTCAACACGCTGCACGGCTTCGAGCGCGTGCCGCGGGTGCTGCGCCGGACCGCCCGCGCTTTGCGGCTTTCGCCCCGCGAGGAAATGGTCCACGTGGTGCTGCCGTCCTGCGCACCCTATCTCTTCACCGGCGTGAAGCTAGCGATCGTCTACGCCTTCATCGGCGTCATCGCGGGCGAGTTCGTGCTGAGCGGCGCCGGTTTCGGCTTCCAGATCGCGTTCGCCTACAACAGCTTCGACAACGCGACCATGTACGGGCTGATGATCCTGCTGCTCGGGTTGGTCGGTGGGCTGAACCTCGCGCTCTATGCCTGGGAGCGGCGCCTGCACGAACGGCGCGGGGGCAGGTGATGGAACGCGGCGCCGCATCACGGCAGTGGGCTTCCTCGGGGAGCATCGAGCCCGACCTCGCCCGGCCGCCGGGGGCGCGCGAGACGCCCGTCCGCGACACCCTGCTGTTGCTCGCAGGACTGGTCGCCGCATGGCAACTGCTTTCGCTGCTGGCCGGCGCCGAAGTGCTGACCTCGCCGCTCGCCACGGTTGCCCGGCTTGCCCGCCTGATGGCGGATCCGGACTTCCCGGCCCATGCCAGCGAGACGGCGAGCGCCTTCGCCGTGGCGCTTGCGATCTCGCTCGCGGGCGGCCTGTTGCTCGGGGCGGCGCTCGGCGCTCACCGGATTTCCGGCGAGGTGGCCGAGCCGCTGCTGGTCGCGCTCTACTCGATCCCGAAGATCACGCTCTATCCGGTGGTGCTGCTTCTGTTCGGTCTCGGCATGCCGGCCAAGATCGCGTTCGGTGCGATCCACGGCGTCATCCCGGTGGCGCTCTTCACCATGAACGCCGTGCGCAGCATTCCGGCGGTCTACCTGCGCGCGGGTCGCTCCATGCGGCTCACGCCCTTCCAGACGTTCCTCCATGTGCTGGTGCCGGCAAGCCTGCCGGAAATCGTGACCGGGTTCCGGCTCGGCTTCTCGCTCACCCTGCTCGGCACGCTGATCGGCGAGATGTTCGCGTCACAGCGGGGAATCGGCCACCTGCTGGTCCGGTCGATGGAGCGCAACGAGATCGACATCATCGTCGCGCTCGCCCTGCTGCTGACTGGCCTCGCCACCGCCGCGGGCTGGCTCCTGCTGCGACTGGAGCAGCGGCTGCACGCCCGGCTGCCTTCCTGACCGGCGGTGACGCAGCGTGCCGGCGCGTGCGCGGTGACGTGACCGATGGCACAGCGGCAGGTGGCGGCCGGACCTACACTGGCGCGACGATTCGGACATCAACCCGGCCGCATGGGCCGAAATCCGGGCGGCGTGACGGCCGCCAAAGGATTGATTCATGGATG
The DNA here is from genome assembly GCA_023389175.1 of Pseudomonadota bacterium. Lineage (GTDB taxonomy): Bacteria > Pseudomonadota > Gammaproteobacteria > Burkholderiales > Burkholderiaceae_E > Lautropia. The sequence goes on from JAEWEW010000157.1 coordinate 2,697, forward strand.
GCAGCAGCACTTCCGGCGACTGGTCTCGAACCCTCGAGGCGCTGGTGCAGGGCACGCCGGGCGAGATCGCTTCGGGCGACGTCTTCGTGCAGACCGATCGCGGCGCCCAGGTGGCGGCGCGCGGTCATGCGCAGTTGCCTGATCGCCTGCGCATGCTGCTGTTCCTGGTGAACGGACGGCGCAGCATGGCCGAGTATCGCGACCTGCTGCCGCGCTACCGCAACCTCGACGACGCCTTCGACATGCTGGTCAAGATGGGATTCATCGAGCGCCGGCCGGCGCAAGGCGACCGCGCGGAGGCGCTGGCGCACTGATCCGCCCCTGCCCGGGCGCGGCTGGCCAGGGCGGCTGCCGCACGCCCCAGGGCGAGATTCCCAGCGCGGGGTTCAGCGCGGGTTCAACGCGGATACGGCGGCCGGAAGCCCGGAGGTCCGCGCCGGTGCGTATCCACCCGATGACGAGGCGGATGCGCCCGGTACCCGTGGCCATGGCGATGGCTGCGGTAGCCGTGCCGGTGACCCGGAACGACCACGACCGGCGGGCCGACGTAGACCGGCGGCGCGACATACACCGGCGGTCCGTAGTAGACGGGCGGCGGGGCGTAGACCACCGGCGGCGGCGCGTACACCGGTGGCGCGTAGGTGGGCGGGAAGGGTCGGTAGTGCACCGAGACCGCGGCATGCCGGTGCGACTGGCTGACCGCCGCCCCGGTCACCGCACCGATGATTCCGCCGACGACCGCCGCGTCGGGTCCGCCGACCCCATGGCCGATGATTGCGCCCGCGCCGGCGCCGAGCACCGCGCCGAATGCCGGGTCACCCGCCACGGCCGGCGTCGGGAGCCCGAACGCAGCCGCCGAGAGCAGGCCGAGCGCGAAGCCGGACGTCCGGCCGAACCGTCGGCCGAACAGTCGGCCGCCGGGCGCGCGGGCGGAAAGGAACCTGCCGGTGCCGCCTGTGTCCGTGTCGTATTCAGCCATGATCATCACTCCGCCGGGCAACGCTGCCGATGCCTTCATTTAACGCCGAAGCGGGCGGACGGTAGGACGCTTCTTTGTAACGGAACTTGGCTGATCTGTGCCGGCGCTGCAATCCGCCGGAGAAGGCTAGCGGGCGGCGCCACCGGCGGCGGCCGGCCGCGGTGTGCGTGCCTGCGCGCGCTGGTTGGCGCTGGCGATCAACTGGCGATACCGGACCTCGCGCTCTGCGCTGCCGCAGCGGGCGAGCAGGTCGAAGCTCGCGCGCGGCAGGTCGACGTACTTGCGGCGGTCGCGCGGGTAGGTGATCTCGCGCCAGCCCTGCAGCGAGAAGAAGTACCAGAGCTCGTCGGACGGATTCGCGGTCACGAACATCCGCAACGTGCCGAGGGCGATCTTTCCGCCCATCCGCGGCTTGGTTCCCATCGCGGGCGTCTCACGCTTGACGCGGATTCCCAGCATGGTTCGAAACTTGTCCTTGATCACGCCGGTTCGTCGATGCGCCTGGTTTGGATCCCGCCAGCATAGCAAGGTACCCTCGGGCCGGCGGTGAACGATGTCGCATGCGGCCCGCAGCGCATGACCGGTGGCGCCTTCGGGTCTCGGTGCCGCGCCATGCACTGATCCGCCGGGCGAATCGCCTGCCGCCCTCAGCCTGATGACCTTCCGCAAGAGGATCGAGATGCCGCCGGACACCGTCCCGATTCCCGTGACCGTCGTGGCGGGCGCCGGCGCGTCGGCGAAGCGCCGGCTGCTGGCCGACTTGCTCGCCGCCCGGCCGCGCGGGGCACGCTGGGCAGTCCTCGACAATGCGGCCGGGGCGCTTGCCGATGAAGCCGCGGCTGCCGGGACGGGGGTGGCCCGCTTCAGCGTCCCGGGCGGATGCGCCTGTTGCCTCGCCGGGCCCGCGTTCAGGACGGCGCTGGTACGGCTGCTTCGCGCCGGACGATGGCAGCACCTGCTGGTGGATGTCGATGCCTCGGGCCATGCGCATGCCATCGTCGACCAGATGCGCAGCCCGCCGTTCGACCACCTGCTGCGCGTGACCAGGCTGCTGGTTCCGGTTGCCGCATCCGGACGCCTCGAGGGCCGGGACGAGAAGGGCGCCGGCGCCCCGGATTCGCAACTGGCCTTCGCGAGTGACTTCCTGCTGGCCGAAGACGCTGACGCCGACGGCGCGGCGCTCGCGGCTGCCAGCGAAGCGCTCGAGCATGCCGGTCCATGGCCCCGGCGCCGCGCAGCGGACTACGACCGCCGGCGGTCGCCGGCAGACCATCGGACGGCGGGCCCCGATGGGCGAACCGGGCACACTGGCGCCGCCGATCCGGGCCTGCCTGAAGCGGCGTCGGCATGGGGGGCGTCGGGATGGGCGGCGTCGGGATGGCGGGTCTTCAGCGCCATGCCGCCGGCAGCGGTGGCCAACGCGCGCCTGCTGGTCCGCAGCTGGCCCGGCGAGGCGGTGGCGCAGCGTCGTCCGATGCTTGGCGCGCTGGAGTCGCTGCTGGCGACGCCGGAGGTCGCCGGGCTGGTCGCCCTCGTCCGCACCCCGCGCGCCTGGTACCGCTGGGCCTGCGGACGGATCGACGGCCCGGGGCCTCTCGCCGTCGAACAGGCTGGCTTTACCGAGGTCGAGACGACCTGGCGGCTCGACAGCCGGCTGGTAGTGAGCCTTGCCGACGGTGCCGATCGAGGTCGCGTTGCCGCGCGCCTCGGGCCGCTTGCCGGGATGTTCCAGCCTCCTGGGCCGGCCGCGTGACAAAGGTCACACGGCGCCAACCCGGCCGCCACGTCCATCGGTGCCGGCAGCACGCTCATCGGGCCTCGCTACTGACCCGGATCCTCATGGCCAACACTGGCGCCTAGTCGTCTGAGGATTCCTATGAACATGATTTACAACAGTCCGAACTTCTGCATCGTCGAGTTCAAGAGCGACGAGCCGGAAGACTTCGCGGGCGGCTACGAGATTATGGACAAGGCGTGCAAGCGCGAGATCTTCCTCGGCGGCGTGATGGCGGAGAAGTTCCGCCATGACGTGACCATGCTGATCGCCGGCGAGCCGTCGATCGAGGAAGTTGACGACTTCCTCGCCGGCTTCCAGGGCCTGATGCAGCAGCCGCTGGTCCTTCACTGAGCCACCGCCGGCAACCCTCGACCGAGCCGCTCGGACGCAGCAGCCAACACCCCCACCCACTTCAATCCCGCCCGCCGCTCGCTGACCCGCATCGGGCGGCACCCTTCCGCCCGCTGGACGCCGGAGCCGCTCCCGTCCGAGAATCGGCCATGGAAACGATCGAGCAGCGCCTCGCCGCCTGCAGGGTCGAGCTGGCCGATGCGCTCGAGCAGCAGAAGGCAACGCGGGAAATCCTGCGCGCGATCTCGCGCTCGTCGAGCGGGGCGCAGCCCGTCTTCGACCTGATCGCCGCGGCGGCGCTGCGGTTGTGCGAGGCTCGATCGGCCAACGTCTTCACCTTCGACGGGCGCCTGCTGCACATCGCAGCCCTCGCCATCGTCGATCCGGCCGGCGTCGACGCGATGCGCCGCATCTTTCCCCGGCCCCCAGGACATGATTCCGGCGCCTGCCGCGCGGTGCTGACGCGCGACGTCGTCACCATTCCCGACGTCCGGGAGGATCCCGACTTCATCGTGCGCGACGCGGCGATCGCCGCGGGCTTTCGCAGTGTCCTCGCCGTGCCGCTGCTGCGCGACGGCGCGCCGATCGGCTCGATTGCCGTCGGACGGTCCGAACCGGGCCTGTTCCCCGCAACCCAGGTGCGGCTGCTGCAGACTTTCGCCGACCAGGCCGTCATCGCGATCGAGAACGAGCGGCTGTTCCGCGAGCTCGAGCAGAAGCGGCTGCAGGTCGAGATCGCGAGCCGCCACAAGAGCCAGTTCCTCGCCACGCTGTCGCACGAGCTGCGCGCGCCGCTGAGCGCCATCATCGGCTTCACCCGCATCGTGATGCGTCGCTCGCCGGGCTGCGACGAGTCGCTGCAGCAGCGCAACCTCGCGAACGTCATGGCGAGCGCGCAGCACCTGCTCGCGCTCAGCAACGCGCTGCTCGACCTGGCAAGGATCGAATCGGGCCGCATCGAGTTCCACGCGGAGCCGCTGCAGCTTGCGCCGCTGCTGGCGGATTGCATGGCGGTTGCCGAACCCGACGTTCGCGAAGGCGTGCACCTGGTCGCGGAGATCGACGCCGAGCTGCCGCCGGTCCTGGCGGACGCAGACAAGCTGCGCCAGATCATGGTCAACCTGCTGTCCAACGCGGCGCGATTCACGCCCAGCGGCCGGATCGTCGTCGCCGCGCGCGTCGGCGAGGCCGGCATCGCCGTCACCGTGACCGACACCGGCATCGGTATCCCGGCCGACAAGCTGGAGGCGATCTTCGACGAGTTCGAGCAGATCGATCCGCGCAGCAGCCGTTCCCATGGCGGTATCGGGCTCGGGCTTGCGATCGCGCGCCGGCTGGCGCGCCTCATGGGTGGCGACATCGGCGTGCACAGCGAGCCCGGGCGCGGCTCGACCTTCGTCCTCACGCTCCCGGCGTGCATCGCTTCCCGTGCGTCCTGACCGCATGGATGCCGATGGCGCGACCGTGCTGATCGTCGACGACGACCCGCTCGCCGTCGACCTGCTCGAGCAGGAGCTCGGCGCGCACGGCTATCGGACTGTGCCGGCGACTGGAGGCGAGGAGGCGATCGCGACCGCCGAGCGGATCCAGCCGGACCTGATCCTGCTCGACGTGATGATGGCCGGCATCGATGGTTTCGAGACCTGCCGGCGGCTGAAGACGGACGAGCGCACGCGGGCGGTTCCGGTCGTCTTCCTGACCGCGCTCGCACAGACCTTCGACAAGGTGCGCGCATTCCGCGCCGGCGCGGTCGACTACCTGACCAAGCCGTTCGAGACGGAGGAGCTGCTCGCGCGGGTCGGCACGCACATCGCGCTGCGCCGCGAGATCGAGGCGCATCGGCGGTCCAGGGCGGCGATCCAGTACCTGCTGGAAGGCGGGGGCGCCGACCGCGGCGCGATCCTCGGCGACTCGCCGGCGGTGCGACGGGTACGCGAGCAGATCGCGCAGGTGGCGGGAACCGACAGCACGGTCCTTATCCAGGGCGAAACCGGCACCGGCAAGGAGCTGGTGGCCCGGGCGCTTCACGAGTTGAGTGCCCGTCGCGGCGGGCCGCTGATCCGCGTCAACTGCGCGGCGCTGCCGCGCGAGCTGGTGGAAAGCGAGCTGTTCGGCCACGAGAAGGGCGCGTTCACCGGCGCCCTGCAGCAACGCCGCGGCCGCTTCGAGCTGGCCGACGGCGGCACGCTGCTGCTCGACGAGATCGGCGAGTTGCCGCTGGAGGCGCAGTCGAAGCTGCTGCGGGTGCTGCAGGAGCGCGAGTTCGAGCGCGTCGGCGGGACCCGCAGCGTCCGCGTCGATGTCAGGGTGGTCGCGGCGACCAACCGCGCGCTGCCGGCCGAGGTCGCCGCTGGACGGTTCCGCGCGGACCTGTTCTACCGGCTCGACGTGTTCCGGATCGTCGTGCCGCCGCTGCGGGAGCGCCGGGAGGACATCCCGCTGCTGGTGCGGCATGTCGCCGAGCGAATCGCGCGCCGCCTGGGACGCACCTTCAACGGCGTGGCCGACGGCTTCCTGGCCCGGGCGGTCGCCTACGACTGGCCAGGCAACATCCGCGAGCTCGAGAACGCGGTCGAGCGCGCTCTCATCGTCTCCGGCGCCGGCCACCTCGAGGCCGAGGCGCTGACCGGCACGATGCCGGGTGCGCTGCCTGGTGCGCCGCCGGGTGCGCCGCCGGTCGCCGCGGCCACCCCGGAACCACCTGCGGCAACCGGCGAGACCCTGGCAGAGATCGAGCGCAGCCACATCCGGCAGGTTCTCGATTCGGTCCGCTGGCGTGTCGAGGGCGAGCGGGGCGCCGCGGCCCGGCTGGGGCTGCACCCGAGCACCCTGCGCGGCCGCATGCGCAAGCTCGGCATCAGGAAGACGGGCTGACGAGGTGGCGACGCGCATGGGCGAAGCCGGTGTTCGCCACCGGCACGCCGGCGTAGATCGCGGCCATCAGCAGCACCTCCTTGAGCTCCGCGACCTGCAACTCCGCGGCAAAGCCGGTGGCCACGTGCATCTCGTACTCCTCCCAGCGGCCAAGCACGGCCATCATCGCGAGCACGATCAGCCGACGCGTGCGCGGGTCCAGCGCCGGCCGGTTCCAGACTTCGTCCCAGGCATAGCGGGTGATCAGCTGCTGGAAGTCGGCCGTGAACGGATCGTGCTCGGCAAGCCGGCGATCGACATGGGCGGCGCCGAGCGTGCGGCGCCGGCGCGCGAGCCCGCGTTCGGTCGCCTGCGCATGAGTCTCCGCGGCCCGCGGGCCGGGCTGGTCCACCGGGCCGTTGCAGTTGGGCAGCGCCTCGCCCAACAGGAACGGCACCGCGAGGTCGACGAAGGCAGCCGGCTGCTCCGGGTGCGCCAGGTGAGCGGTCGGCAGCGCCGCCACCCGGGCGCCGGGAATGGCGGCCGCGATCGCCCGGCCGCGCTCCGGTGGCGTGGATTGATCGTGGTCGCCGACCAGCACCAGCGTCGGCGTGGCGATCCTCGGCAGGTCCGCCTCCAGCGCCGTGTCGCGCACGGCTGCGCAGCAGGCGGCATAGCCCTCGGGATCGAGCGAGAGCAGCGTGCTGCGCACGCTCGCGAGGACGCTGTCGTTGCGCCGCCGGAAGGCATCGGTGAAGAAGCGTTGCAGCACCGCGTCGACCACGGCCTGCATGCCGCCTTCCCGGATCAGGCGGATGCGCGCGTCGAACACCTCGCGGGGAAACGACGCCGCGGTGTTGCAGATCATCAGCCGCGAGAGCCGCGGCGCATGATGGATGCCGAGGTGCATGCCGATCGCGCCGCCCATCGACACGCCGCAGAAGGCGAATCGGTCGAGGCCGGCGGCATCCGCGACCGCGAGCGCGTCCTCCGCGAGCAGCGACAGCGCATAGGGGCCCGGCGGCGCGTCGGAGGCGCCATGCCCGCGCGTGTCCATGCGGATCACCCGGAAGTACTCCGCCAGCCGCGGCAGCACCGGGTCCCAGAAGGCGAGGTCGGTGCCGAGCGAGTTCGACAGAACGAGCGGCGGCGCGTCGGCATGTCCGTCGCTGCGCCAGTGGATGCGCACCCCGGCGCGATCGACGAATGGCATGGCAGTGTCCTCCCGGTTCTCCGTGGTTCGGCCGGCATGCGCCGGCGGCAAGGGCTCAGCGGCTCGCGTGCCAGGCGGCCAGCACCTGGTCGATCATCTTCGGGCTCGATCCCTTCTGGGCGTCGGGATCGAAGAGGCGATCGAGGTCGCCGAGGCTCATGAGCTGCGATATCCGGCTGTCGCGGCCCAGCACCTGGCGCAGCGACATGCCCTTGGCAAGGGCGGCTTCGCACAGCTCCGAGACCAGTGCCTGCGCCTCCTTCTTGCCCATCTTCGGCGCGAGGTGCGCGGACACCGCCTCGGAGTAGACGAAGCCGTGCATGCGGTCGATGTTCGCCTGCATCGCGGCGGTGTTCACCTGCAGGCCGCCCAGCACCTCCTCGGCGGCGGCAAGCGAGCTGGCGGCCGCGCCCACCAGGTCGCCCAGCGTCCACCAGGCCGATTGCCATTGGCCGAGGCCGCGCTCATGCTCGACGCTCATCGATCCGGCGAGGATGCTGGCTAGGCCGGGCGCCCGCAGCGCGGCTTCGCGCATCAGCAGCGCCCCCACCGGATTGCGCTTGTGCGGCATCGCGGACGAGCCGCCGCGTCCGAGGCCGCTCGGCTCGAATGCCTCCGCCACCTCGGCCTGCATCAGGAGCGCGACATCGGTGCCGATCTTGCCGAGGCAGCCGCAGAGGATGGCCAGCTCGTTCCCGAAGCGCGCGAAGCGGTCCCGCGACGTGTGCCAGGGCGCTGCCGGCAGCATCAGCCCGAGCGAATCCGCCAGGCGCTGGGCCACCGCCTGGGCCCGGTCCTCGGGACCAAGCCCGGAGAG
>JAEWEW010000239.1 GCA_023389175.1 Pseudomonadota bacterium
ATGTCGCTCGGCTTGTCGCCGACCAGCAGCGATTCCTGCAGGTCGAGCCCGAGATCCTCGGCGGCGCGGCGCAGCAGCCCCGGGCCCGGCTTGCGGCAATCGCAGGCGACGCGGTATCGGCCGAGCGCGGCCTCCGGATGGTGGGGGCAGTGATAGATGCCGGCGAAGGCGATGCCCTCCGCCGCGAAGAGCGCGCGCATGTGGTCGCGCAGCTTCCCGTAGTCGTCCTCGGTATAGAAGCCACGCCCGATGCCGGACTGGTTCGTGACCACGACGAGCGCGTGATCCTTCTCCCTCAGCAGGCGCAGGGCGGGCAGCACGCCGGGCAGGATGTCGAAGTCCTCCGCCCGGTGCAGATAACCGTGGTCTGCGTTCAGCACGCCATCGCGATCGAGGAAGGCGGCCTTGCGTCGGTTCGCGCTCACGATGCTTCCGCGCAGAGCGCGCCGATGCGACGCACCAGTGCCGTCGTGGAATTGCCGGCCCGGTAGGGCAGGGCGCTCGCCCGGCCGCCCCAGCTGCGCACCAGCGCGGTCTCGGCGAGCGACTCGATGTCGTAGTCGCCTCCCTTCACATAGACGTCCGGGCGTGCTTCCGCGAGCGCTGCGAGCGGCGTCGGTTCGTCGAAGATCACGACGAGCGAGACCGCCTCCAGCGCGGCCAGCACCAGGGCGCGGTCTTCGGCGCTGTTGAGCGGCCGTCCGGGCCCCTTGCGGAGGCGCCGGACGGATTCGTCGCTGTTGACGGCGACCAGGAGGGACGCGCCCTCGCGCCGCGCCGCCTCGAGGCATTCCACGTGGCCGCGATGAAGCAGGTCGAAGACCCCGTTGGTGAAGACAAGAGGCCGTGGCAGGGCGGCAGCGGCCTGCCGGAGATCGCGACGGGCACAACGCTTGAGCGCGGCCGCGGGAACGGCGGTCGTGACGGAAGGAATCGGCGAGAAGCGGTTCTGATATCGCACCGCGCCGCCGTGCAATGGGCGTACCCATCGCGGCGGCCGGACGCTGCGGCCGGACGCTGCGGCCGGACTACCGAAGAGTTGCGGAGCGAACTGCGGAAGGAACTACGGCCGGGCCTCGCCTGCGCCGGGCGCGCCATCGACCGGACCTTCGGGTGGACCACTCGCGCGCATTCCCCGGAACGCCTGCTGCCATGCCTCGAGGACCCGCGGCGGCAGGACGCGGCGCCGCGCGAGTGCCCAGGGCAGGCCGGTAGCGAACTCGCGCAGGGCGCCCGTATGCGGCCCCTCGGTGCGCGCCTCGGCGACCAGCCGCAGGCTTTCCTGCAACGCCATCGCAAGCGGCAGCCGCATCCAGCTGATCCACAGCCGGTTGCGGAGAAGGTGACTGGCGCGTCGCGTGCGGTCGCGGGACCGCGATGGCTCGTGGCAGATGACCACCTCGGGACAGTAGACGATGTCCCAGCCGAGCGTCATCAGGTCGAGCGCCATGAGGTACTCCTCCGCACCGAGGAAGAGGCGCGGCTCGTAGCCGCCGGCCGCGCGGAAGGCGTCCGCGCGCATCACCACGGCGCCGGCCATGAATGCGGCCAGGCGTCGGCCGGGGAGCCCCTCGCTCGCGAGCGGGCTGCGCGCCATCTGGCCACAGGTGGGGTCGGTGCGGCGTTCCCTGCCGACCAGGATGCGCGCGGCGATGGCCGCCACGCCGGGATGTCGGTCGAGGCAATCGGCCGCCCGCTCCAGCGCTCCCGGAAGCCACCAGGTGTCGTCGTCGCAGAAGGCGACATAGGGCGTCGCGACCCGCGCGACGCCGGCATTGCGGCCGGCGGCGCCGAGGTTCGTCTCGGCGGTTACCAGGTCGACCTGCGGAAAGCGTTGTCGCACGATCGCCGATGTCCCATCGCGCGAGGCATTGTCGACGACGATGATCGGCGGCGCACCGGGCAGGCGCGAGAGATGTCCGAGCGTGCGGCACAGCTCCGGAGCACGATTGCAGGTCAGGACGACGATGCTGGTCCGGTCAGCCATCGGCGGCGGGAAGAGTCGATTCGAGCGCCCAGAAGCGCTCCGGCCGCCACGCGTCGTCATAGCCGCCTTCGCCGAAGGCGCGCAACTGGCTCGCATAGGCGGCAAGTGCGGCGCGCTTCGCTTCGAGGTGGTCGGATCCGGCCGCGCGTCGGCCCTGGTCGCAGGGGACGTCGACCGGCGTGGCAACAATGCCGTCGGAGCCGAGCTCGGCAAGTCGGCGCTGCAGCATGCCTTTCATGCCGCGGTAGGGCGAATCCTCGTAGGCTATCACCCGGACCGCCGCGGACCGCGCCGCTGCAGGGCGCAGGCTGGCGACGGCCAGCATGCCGGCTGCATGGGCAAGCCGGTGGTCCGAATGAAAAAGTCCGAGCGGCAGCAGTACCGCTCGCGGCGTCGTGTGCGGCCGTGCCTCGATCGCACCGCGAAGTGCACGAGCCACGGCGTGCTTGTCCGGCGCTTCTTCATACTGGCTGTCGCAGAAGCCGAGCCATTCGTGATCGGCGCCGAGCATGCCGAGGGCAGTCGCGTCCTCCCGTCGCCGGGCTTCCATGGCCTCGCCCGCGCTCGAGAAGCCGCAGCGCCGGTCCCAGTCGGTCGCGAGGCCCTGATCGGCCGGCGTGCCCGCGAAAATGGTGATGACGCAACTTCCTGGACATGCCGAGAGCAGCACGCCGCAGCTGAACACGGCATCGTCGAGATGTGGCGAGACAAGCAGCATCGCGCGTGAAAAGGGCGCCGCCGAGCGTGATGCCCGGCGGCGCCCTGGAGTCGGCAATCCGCGTGCCGGCGCACCGCGCGAGGCGATACGGCCGGCAGGACCGTCGACAGGCTAGAACGGCGGGGGATTGGCGCGAAGCTCGGATTCGGAGATGCCGCCGCCCGGCTCCTGCTTGCCGACATCGTTCAGCGTGGTGAGCCCGAAGGTCTGCCATTCGCTGGTGACCATCTTCGCGCGCGACACGCCGACCGGTACCAGGCGGCCACTCGGCGGCGCATCCGACGGGTAGTAGTCGGCGCCGACATGGACCAGGTACTTCGCATTGCCGCGATCGTCGCCACGGTTCTCGTCGTTGACGACCAGGCGCGCCTCCAGCGACACGACCATCGCGTCGATGTCGTGGCCGTCGATGCGCACGCGGGAATCCCACCAGCCGTGCATGTTCAGGCCCGGGATCGGCAGCGACGATGCCGAGTTGTCGTGCTCCTCAACGCGGGCGACCTGCGGGCAGTTGTAGTAATTCCCGTGCTGCTCGCATTCGATGCCGTCGTAGGAGTCGACATCGATCAGGCGCTTCCACTCGCCGCCGTCCGTGCGGATGAACATCCGCAGGTTGCGCATCTCGATGCGGGTGTTCCGCGCGGAGTTGCCTTCGCCTTCGAAGGTGACGAACCAGGGCAGGACATAGTTCCAGCCGCCCGAATCCACGCCGGCGAGCACGTAGCCCGGCCCGCGCGAGAAGCCGTACTTGCGGTTGACGTTCTTGAGCGGATGATCGTTCATCTCCCGCATGTCGCCGACAAGCGCGTCGATGATGCCGGCGCTGGCCGAGGCCTCCGCGTCGTCGTCCTCGCCGGAGGCGTCGCTCGACTGATCTTCGTTCCCGTCGCCTTCTTCTTCGGTATCCCCTTCGCCGTCGCCGTCGCCTTCGTCATCGGCGTTGGCGTCGCGGCCGTCCTCGTCGGACGAGTTGCCCTTCGGGCTGAGCGCCTTGTTCACGACAAGCTGTCGCACCTGCGGATCCGCGCTGATCACGGATTCGAACTGGCTCATGTCGCCGCCGGCATCGACGCCCGCGGCGGCGGTGTCGGTACCGTCACTGCCGCCGCCACAGGCGGCGAGCAGCGCCGCCGAAAGCGTCGTCGTCAGCCACAGCGGGGTGCGCGAACGCCGCGTCGTCCCTTGCGGGGCGAGTCCGAGGCGAAAGCGGTGGGGGTTGCTTGAGGGCAAGGTCATTTCTCTCCTGACTCTGTCGTGGTTTTGCGCCGCCTCGCCGTTCCGTTTCGGACGGGAGCCGTGCCCGGGGCGCTTTGTAGGACCGGGCGACGTCGTCACGACGCACTGCGTCGTTCGACGGGCGCGATAGTAACCACGCTATTGGCGCGAAAGGACCGGTTGAGAATGGCAGTTGCGCTTGGTACCGCCTTCTTACCTCGTGTTTACGACTTCTCGACGCTTCGTGACTTGACCTCGCGGCAACAAGCAGGCATCGGGCGTCATGTCATCTCCGGGCGAAGGATTAACATGCAGGCTCGACCGCCCGCCGTTGCGGCGGAACCCGGAGGACAGGAGCCCGTGGAATGACCGTCACCATCTACCACAACCCGAAGTGCGGCACCTCGCGCAACACGCTTGCGTTGATCCGACATGCCGGCATCGAGCCGGAGGTCATCGAGTACCTGAAGCAGCCGCCTTCCAGGGCTCAGCTCGCCGGGTTCGCGCTGTCGACCGGGCTCGGGGTGCGGGGGCTGCTGCGCGAGAAGGGCACGCCCTACGCCGAACTGGGGCTCGACGATCCCAAGTGGACCGATGACGAGTTGCTGGACTTCATGCAGCAGCACCCGATCCTGATCAACCGCCCGATCGTGGTGACGCCGCTCGGCACCCGCCTGTGCAGGCCGTCGGAGGCGGTGCTGGCGATCCTGCCGACGCCGAAGGTGGGCCGGTTCGTCAAGGAGGACGGCGAGGTGGTCGAGGACGACGGTCGCCGCGTGGGCTGAGCTCGGGACTCCACCCATGCAACCGCAGGACCGCGGGTCCGCGGCCGAAGTGCTGCGCGCTTTCCTGAAGCTCGGCACCACCTCGTTCGGCGGGCCCGTCGCCCATCTGGGCTACTTCCGCACCGAGTTCGTCGATCGACGCCGATGGCTGGACGAGGCGGCCTATGCCGACCTGGTCGCGCTCTGCCAGTTCCTTCCGGGACCTGCCAGCAGCCAGGTCGGCATCGCGATCGGCCTGCGACGGGCAGGGTGGCTCGGTGCCGTCGCCGCATGGGTCGGCTTCACCGCGCCCTCGGCCGTGCTGATGATCCTGTTCGCGCTCGGCGTGGCCGGTTCGCAGGCGTTCGAGGCATCCGGGGCGGTCCAGGGCCTGAAGCTCGCCGCGGTCGCCGTGGTGGCCCAGGCAGTCTGGAACATGGCGAGGTCGCTCTGTCGCGAGCGCTCGACCGCGGCAATCGCCGTCGTCGCGGCGCTGCTCGTTATCGTCGTGCCGGCGAGCTGGGGCCAGGTTGGCGCCATCGTGCTGGGCGGCCTGCTGGGCTGGCTGTTGACGGAGGCGGCTTCGCCGGCCGCCAGCGCACGACACGACTACCGCGTGGGCAAGCGCGCGGCTGTCGCGTGCCTCGTCGCCTTCGGCGTGCTGCTGGTCGGGTTGCCGCTGGCGGCGCAGTTGCTGCACGCGCCCTTGCTGGAGTCGCTCGCGGTGTTCTACCGTGCCGGTGCGCTGGTGTTCGGCGGCGGGCATGTGGTCCTGCCCCTGCTGCAGGCGGGCGTGGTGCCTGCCGGATGGCTGTCCAACGACGCGTTCCTGGCCGGCTATGGCGCGGCACAGGCGGTACCGGGACCGCTGTTCTCCTTCGCTGCGTACCTGGGCGCGCGGCTGAGCGCGGGACCGGGGGGCTGGTGGGGAGGCTTGCTGATGCTGGTCGCCATCTTCCTGCCTGCATTCCTGCTGGTCGTCGGCGCGCTGCCGTTCTGGGAAGGGCTGCGACGGCTTTCCGCCATGCGGCGCGCCATGGCCGGCTTCAACGCGGCGGTGGTGGGGGTGCTCGCCGCAGCCCTCTACCATCCGATGTGGACCGGTACCGTGCACACGCTCACCGACATCGCGATCGTGGCTGCCGGCATCGCGCTGCTGGTTGGTTGGCGGGTTTCGCCGGTTGCCGTGGTGGTCGGCGCGGGGGCGATCGGGTTGCTGCTGTATTGACGGTTTCGCGTGGCGGTCAGGACGCCGGTGGCGTCCCCAGCAGGGCGGATTGGCCCAGTACCGGCACTCGCGCGTTCCACCCGAGCTCGCGCCCGATCCGCAGCCGCAGCGCGTCCGCGGGCCCCGGCTCGCCGTGCGTGAGCCATAGCGTCCGGGGCGCCTGCGGCGCGGCGCGCAACCAGTCGACGATCTGGCTCGCATCGGCATGGGCCGACAGGCCCGGCAGCGAGACCACCTCCGCCCGCACCGGAACGTTCTCGCCGTGGATGCTCAGGCTCGGCTCGCCTGCCTGCAGGCGCGCGCCGCGAGTGCCGGCGGCCTGGTAGCCCGCCAGGACGATGGTGTTGCGCGGCTCGGGCGCGAGTGCCTTGAGGTGATGCAGCACCCGCCCGCCGGTCGCCATGCCGCTCGCGGAGATGATCACGGCCGGATGGCGCAGGCGGTCGAGGCGGCGCGATTCCTCGATGTCGGGCGTGACGGTCGCTGCCCGGCACATGGCCGAGAACTCCTCGGTCGTCAGGCGGTGCTCGGCGCGGTACCGGTAGTAGATCGCCGTCATGTCCGCCGCCATCGGGCTGTCCAGGTACACCGGCAGGTCCGGGATCGCCTCGCGAAGCTTCAGGCGGTGGATGGCGTGCAGCAGCGCCTGCGCACGGCCCACTGCAAAGGCGGGTACCACGACCGTGCCGCCACGCGCCGCGGTTCGTGTGATCACCTCGCCGAGCAGCGCTTCGACATCGACGCGCTCGTGCTCGCGATCGCCGTAGGTGGCCTCCACGACGATGTGCTCCGCCCGGCACGGCGGCTCCGGTGGATGCATCAGCGGGTCGTCGGGACGTCCCAGGTCTCCGGAGAACAGCAGCGTCGTGCCACCGGCCGAGACCGCCGCGGCCGCGGCACCCAGGATATGGCCGGCGCGCTGCAATCGCACGGCAATCGCACCGACCACGTCGACCCGCTCGTCGAACGGCAGCGCCTCGAACCGGCGCAGGGCGCTTTCGGCATCGTCCTGCGTGTACAGCGGCAGTGCCGGTGCATGCCTGGAGTACTGCTCCCGGTTCGCCTCCGCGGCATCCTCCTCCTGCAGGCGGGCGCTGTCGGGCAACATCACCCGGCACAGCTCGATGGTGGAGGGCGTTGCGAGCACCGGGCCGCGAAAGCCGCGCTGCACCAGCAGGGGCAGCGCACCGGAATGGTCAAGGTGCGCGTGAGTCAGGACCACTGCGTCGAGGCGGGCCGGATCGAACGGAAACGGCTCGCGGTTCATCAAGCGCAGGTTCTTGTATCCCTGGAAGAGGCCGCAATCCACCAGCAGCGAGCGGGAGTCGTGCTCGAGCAGATACCTGGAGCCGGTCACGGTGCCCGCGGCCCCGAGAAAGGTGAGCTTCACGGCCGCTGTATCGATGCCCCGTTCCGCCTCTCGTCAGTTGCCGAACGTCTGCGCGCCGATGCGTGCAGATGCGGCGGGGGCAACGAGGCAGAAGAATGCTGCTGAAAGGGCGCGCCGCATGGATGGCTCCTGATCGATGTGCCTGGGCGCATTGTAGGCAGCCATCGCGACAATTCAGCCGACGATTGTCGCCGAGGCGGTACTTCCGCTCCGCAGACCCTCGGCTCCACCCATCCGTGGTCTCGAGCCACCAGTCTCCGTGGCGTTGCGTGCTGCACGGACTCCGTCTACAAATGCGGCGCAACTGCCCCGGCTTTCCTGGATCTGTTCGCATGAAGCGGCTCAAGCGCGCGTTTCTCGGCACCGTTGTCCTTATGCTGACCCTGACCTTCTGCGCGTGGATTCGCTTCAGCATGCCCTGACGCAAGGGCAGGACCTCAGCCAGGGTGTGGATGGCGGTGGTGGATGTCCGGGTAGTGCGGATGCTTGTGAGTCAACGGCCCATGCCTGTGGGCATGCACGTGGGGTTCGTCGCCTTCCCAGGGGAAGTCATGCTCATGCTGGTGGTGATCGTCGTGGCGATGCGCATGCGTGTGCGTGAGCGGCTCGTGGGTGTGGACGTGCTCGTGCCGCTCCCTCAGGTGCAGCCAGATGCCGGATGCCATCAACGCTGCCGCGACCCAGAATAGCCCGCTCGGCGGCTGCGGCCAAAGCATGAGAGAGATGACGACGCCGAACAGCGGCGCGACGGAGAAGTAGGCTCCCGTCCGGGCAGTTCCAAGCGTTCGCAGCCCGACCACGAACAGCGTCAAGCTGAGACCGTATCCCAGGAAGCCCACCACGAGACTGAAGCCTATGGCGGGAACCGGCGGGATTCCGGCGCCGGCGAGGACGGCGATCGCCGTATTGCAGGCGCCGGCTACCAGACCCTTGAGACAGGCGACGAGCATCGCGTCATTGGTCGATACCCTCCGGGTCAGGTTGTTGTCGATTGCCCAGCACAGGCAGGCGCCGACGACGAGCAGGGCGCCGGGTGAGAGATTCGCGCCACCGGGCTCCCACGCGAGCAGCCCACCTCCGGCAACGATTGCAGCCATCCCGAGCACGACCTGCCGGTCGGCGTTCTCCTTGAATACGATCCAGGCGATGACGGCGGTGAGTACGCCTTCCAGGTTCAGCAGCAAGGATGCGGAAGCCGCATCGGTCGTTGCCAGCCCCAGCATGAGCAGCGCCGGGCCGAGCATGCCCCCGGTGACAATCGCCCCGAGCAGCCAGGGCAACTCGGCGCGAGGAATCGTCGGGCTGGCGGTGGCTTCGGCTGCTCCTGCGCCAATCAGATTGCGCCCCAGCAGCACGGAGCCCAGTCCGAGGCCGCTGCCCAGGTAAAGCAGGCCAGCCAGGAGCAGGGGAGGGATGTCGCCGGTGAGCAGCTTTGCGAGCGGCGTACTGGCACCGAAGAGCAGGGCGGCGGCCAGGGCAGGGGCGGCGGCGTGAACAGTCATGGCCCGATGGTACGTACCGCGCCTTGCTCGTGGCAGGGATGCCGCGGCAGACTGACGATCCTCGGTCACGCCTGCTGCGTCACCCATTCCTCGACCCCAGGGTGGCAGAAGCGAAGCCGGTCCAGTCGCCGTACCCTACGAGCCAAAGCCCGGGACAGCCGGTGGCTCGCGTGCCATTCGTTGCTACCCGGCCGTCCGGCTCGAGGATGCCGAGCTCCCGTAGATGACCCAAGGCGGGCCGGAAGCCAGTGCACCAGATGACGGCGTCGAACGACTCCTCGGTGCCGTCCGGCCAGCGGACGCCGTCTTCCGTCATCGATACGAACGGCCGTCGGCTTTCCAGGACAGCTCTGGCCCGGGCATCACGTACCGGAGGCTCCGGAAGGAACGAAACTGCTCGGTACCGATGTCCGGTAGAGAGTCAGCTGCAGCAGGCCGTTGTCTTGATGCCAAGTTGCTTCTCGGCCGGTGTGCAACATGCCACCGGCTTTGCATCCTCGACCAGTCCGGCCTCCGCGCAGCATGTCGTGGCTTTCCTGGCATCCTGCGAGGGTGTGCAGCAGCCGGCCTGCGCCTTCTCCCCCGGCGACGGCGTCGTGCTGCACACACCGGTTTCAGGCAGGTCCAGCTCGACCCGGTCGGCGGCTTCCATGTCGCCCGCGAGCGCGGCGACCACGGAGCGAACCTGCTCGAAGCCGGTTGCCATCAGGAAGGTGGGCGCGCGGCCGTAGGACTTGACGCCGACCGTATAGAACCCGGGTTCGGGATGCGCCAGTTCCCGGTGGCCGTGCGGCCGCACCGTGCCACAGCTATGGACGTTGGGGTCGATGAGCGGTCCCAGCGCTTCCGTGGACTCGAGGGCGGGGTCAAGCCTGACGCGGAGCTCACTCGTGAGGCTCAAGTCGGGACGCTGGCCGGTGGCGCAGACGATCTCGTCGATACCGGCAATCTCGGCCTCTCGGCCGTCTGCATCCAGCCCGATGACAACCAACCGTTGGTCTCGGGTGCGAATCTCGCCGATGCGCAGGCCGCCATGAAACTCCAGCGCACCGCTATCCCTCAGGAGCGCGAGCTCCATGCCAAGCTGACCGCGCGCGGGGAGGGCGTCGGCCAGGCCGCCTCCCAGCGCACGCTCGAGCGATGTCGAGCGGACGACCCAGACGATCTGCGTCGCCGGCTCGCCCGTTGCCAGTTCGGCGAGGGCAAGCAGTGCGTTCGCGGCCGAGTGCCCGCTGCCTACCACCAGCGTTCGCTTGCCGACATAGCGCGCCCGGTGGGCGCCGAGCACATCCGGAATGCCATAGAAGATGCGGTCGGCATGGGCCTGCTCTCCAAGGGCGGGCAGGCCGTTGGCGCCGACCGGATTGGGCAAGCTCCAGGTTCCGGTGGCATCGACGACCGCGCGAGCACGGAGTTGCCGAGGGGTGCCATTGCAGATCGCGTTGACCAGGAACGCCGAGCTCGAACGGCCGGCTGACTTGACCTTGTCGAAGCCGTCCCGGGATAGCGAAACGACCTTCGTGGTCAGGTAGAGCGCTCTGGCAACCTCGGGCAGACGGGAGAAAGGCTCCAGTACCCTGTCAACGACCTCGGCCGCCAGCGGCAGCGATTCGGGTGGTGGCGCCTGCCATCCGGCCCGGCTCAGGAAACGCGCCATGGCCGGGTCGATGTCGTAGCGCCAAGGCGAGAAGAGTCGAACATGTCCGTAGTCGAGAAGATGCGTCCCGACGCGGGGGCCTGCCTCCAGGACAACGACGGGTATGCCGCGCTCGAGGAGGTTGGCGGCGGCGGCGAGCCCCACGGGGCCGCCACCCAGTACCGCTACCGGGAGCCCGGACACGGAAGTACTGTTCAACATCTCGATTCCTTTCGGTGGGTGGGGGGAAGGCAGCAGGTTGCCGTTTGGTCCTCCCTCAGCAGGGTCAGCAACAGCGACAGGGCGTTCTCGACGGATCGTCGTTCCTGGTCATCGAGCGAGCCGAGCAGCGCTTCGGCATGCGCATCCAGCGTCCGGTCCAGTTCCCCGACCGTGCGCTCGCCCTCTGGAGTCAGCGTGACCAGCAGACTGCGAGCGTCGGCCGGATTGGGTTCCTTGGTCACCAGTCCGCGGACGACCATGGCATCGACCGCCCTGGATATCCAGCTCTTCTCGAGCATGACTCTGGTGCCCAACTCGGAGAGCGGGACCGGTCCTGATCGGGCCAGCTCCGTCAGCAAGTGACACTGGGTGCTGGTGGCACTGCAGCAGTCCGCAACCACCCGTTGGGCCCGCGAATACAGGCGAGTCACCTCGCGCAGCAATTCGCCGGGCCTGGGCAGCGGTTCAAACAGGGCGTCTGACGATCCCAGTTCGTTGTGCTTAGCAACCATGTGTGAAATCTAGGGCAGACATAACCGGTTGTCAATAGCAACCAACGAGATGGGCGATTTCTAATTTCCAGGAATGGAAACATGGAAGAACAGGAAGTGATCCGCGCTCTCGCTGCGCTCGGGCAGCCTCAGCGCCTGAAGATATTCCGGGCGCTTGTCGTTGGAGGCAAGGAGGGGCGCACCCCCGGGGGGTTGATGGAGCAACTCGACATCCCGGCGGCCACCTTGTCCTTTCACCTCAAGGAACTGGTGGGTTCCGGATTGGTGACGCAGGAGCGGGCGAGTCGCAACCTCATCTACCGCGCGGCATATGACCGTGTGGCCGCCCTTCTCGGCTATCTGACAGAGAACTGCTGCGAAGGCCAGGAGTGCCTGGAACCCGTCACGGTGGACTGCGTCCGCTGAGTGCTGCACTTCGATCAGGCGGCAGGCGAGACTTGCCCGGTATGGCCGGGACAGCCGACGACTGCCCATTGGGGCGTTCCGGACCCAGCTGCGGTCCCGCTTCAACGCCTGGATGCGATAGCGCTACGGCGGAAAGTCGAGGAGATCGGCAGGCAATGATGGCAGACGGCATGTTGATGGACTTCCCAGCCCTCGAGCTCGAGCACTTCGACGTCCCGACGCTGAATCGTCTCGTCGCCAAGGCGACTTCACAGCACCGCCCACGCTTCCTGATGCTGTACGGCTCGCTGCGCGAGCGCTCGTATAGTCGCTTGTTGACCTTCGAAGCTGCGCGGCTGCTCGAGACGATGGGTGGCGACGTGAAGATTTTCGACCCACGCGGTTTGCCTCTTCCCGACGGTGCGCCCGAGACGCATCCCAAGGTCGAGGAACTGCGGTCGCTCGCGCGATGGTCGGAGGGGATGGTCTGGACCTCGCCGGAGCGCCATGGGGCCATGACGGGCGTCCTGAAGGCACAGATCGACTGGATTCCGTTGTCGCTGGGTGCTGTTCGGCCGACGCAGGGCAAGACATTGGCAGTCATGGAGGTGTCTGGTGGCTCCCAGTCGTTCAACACCGTGAATCAACTGCGCGTCCTCGGGCGTTGGATGCGGATGTTGACCATCCCGAATCAGTCGTCGGTCCCGAAGGCCTTCCTCGAGTTCGACGAGGCTGGTCGCATGAGACCGTCCGCGTTCTACGGCCGGGTGGTCGACGTGATGGAGGAGCTCTTCAAGTTCACGCTGCTGACTCGCGATTCCGCCCCGTATCTGCTTGACCGCTACAGCGAACGAAAGGAGAGCGCAGCGAAGCTATCGAGAAGGGTGAACCAGCGGTCCATCTGAGGCGCGATGAGCGGCGTCCGGCCGCCGCTCCTGAACCGCACGGGCTGGGTCGGACGCTCTGTTGGGCTATCGCGTGAACCGGCGCTCGACCACCCGACTTGTCGGCTCGTCCCTGTCCGCGATGTAGTACCGGCCGTCGAGCTCATAGGTGAAGACGCAAGGTGAGCCGGCACCAAGGGGGTCGTAGCGGAAGGTGGTGCAGGATTGGCCATCCTCGTTGACGGTCCACAAGCCGGAGAACGTCCGCCCCCTGGCCGTGGTTCCTTCGAAGGTACCGTCCTGCGCCATCATCGAGGTGAACCGTACGCCCGAGGCCCAGGACTCGCCTGACATCCTCGAGCCCGAGAGCAGGGTGCGAACCTCGGTTCCCGAGAGCTTCCTGGCGCCCTTGGCGGTGAGATCTCCCAGGGTCATTTGCGGCCCCTTCGGTGCAGACGTGCAGGCGGCGACGGCCAGGCAAAGCAGAGTGGAGGCAACGACGCGCATCATGAGTGTCTCCCTGAGCCGGGCAAGGCGAACGGAACACCAGGTTGCAGCTACCTGCTCGCGCCGCCTGCCATCCGTCACGAATCAAGCGGGCGGCTGCTGCGGCAAGGCTACTCCAGGCCCGATGCCGATGCCAGCTCATCCTCCTTTCGAGGCGAGCGCGAGAGCAGCCTTGCCGGCATCACCAGCTGGAGAACCGGTTGCCAATCGGTGCTTGCATCGACGAATAGCCCAAGCCCCGGTTCTTCATGTCCCGGAGTTGACATAATATGGATTATGCGAAGTGAGGTCTAAATCAACCGAGCGACGCGTGCGTCGTCGACTCGATCAGTTGCTCGAGCTGCTGCAGGCCTACCGGCTTGACCAGGTGGTGGTCGAAGCCCGCTGCCTTCGAGGCCAGCCGGTCCTCGGGCTGTCCGTAGCCGGTCACCGCGACCACCAGCGCATTGCGGGTCGCGGGCATCTGGCGCAGGATTCGCGCCACCTGGTAGCCGTCGATCTCCGGCAGGCCGATGTCCAGCAGGACCACGTCGGGTGCGAACGTACCCGCCAGCTCCAGCGCGGCGCGCGAATCGGTGCTCGCGCGAGTCTGGTGGCCCTTCATGGCGAGCAGCTCCGCCAGGCTTTCTGCCGCGTCGACATTGTCGTCGACCACCAGCACCCGGCGCGGCACGAACGAAGGCGCGCCGGGCGTGCTCGCGGCCGGGTCCGGCTCGCGCAGGCATAGCGGCAGCGTCACGATGAATTCGCTGCCCTTGCCGATGCCCGGACTGGTGGCGGTGACGGTCCCGCCGTGCAGCGCAGCCAGGTTGCGCACCAGCGAGAGGCCGATGCCGAGTCCGCCCTGGTTGCGGTCGAGGGACCGCGGCCCCTGCATGAACAGGTCGAATACCCGCGGAAGCAGCTCGGCCTCGATGCCGTGACCGTTGTCGGCGACGCTCAGGATGGCGTCGTGCTGGTGGGCGCGAAGCTCCACCCGGATAGTTCCCTCGGCATCGGTGAACTTCGCGGCGTTGCTGACCAGGTTCTCCACGATCTGTGCGATGCGCACCGCATCGCCGCGGGTCCACAGCTCGGTCTCCGGCGCCGACAGCAGCACCTGCTGGCCGTGTGCTTCGGTGATCGGGCGTGCGGCTTCGAGCACCTGCGTGACCAAGCCCACGAGCTCGACCGGCTCCAGCTCCAGCGTGATCTTGCCCTGCGCGATGCGCGAGGCGTCGAGCAGCGAATCGAGCAGGCGCGACATGTGACGCACCTGGCGGTCGACCAGATTGCCGATTGCCATCCGGCGTGGATCGCCCTCGTCGGTGAGGCGCAGCATGCTGGCCGCGTGCCGCAGCGGCGCAAGCGGATTGCGCAACTCGTGTGCGAGCATGGCGAGGAACTCGTCGGTGCGTCGATCGTGCGCCACGGTGTCGTGGATTGCGCTCGGCAGCGTTCGGGCCGCGTTCACCGCGGAGACGACAAGGCGTCGAACGCGGCCGGCCTGGTCGCGCTGGGGCACCACGTCGATCTCCGCCGGCGTGGTGCTGCCCCTCGATGCCGTTCGCATCGGCAGATCCAGGTAGACCGCCTCGCCGGCAGCCGCCCGATCGCATGCCGCCCGAATGCGCTCGTGCACCGAGGCATCGTCCTTCCACCAGGGTGTAAGCCAGAGCGGCATGCCGAGCAGGTCGTCCAGGCGGCAGTCGGCTGACGCAAGCGGCGCTGCATTCACGAAGCGCACGGCGCCATCGGGCGCGACGATTGCGACGAACATGGGCAGGGTGTCGAGGACGGCTCGCACCGCCGCGATCTCGCCTGCGATCGGATCGGCGACGCGCTGCTGCGTTGCCGAAGGAACTCTCTGTCTCCCGCGGTCAGGCACTTCGCGCAAGTGCTCGGCTCGTCATTCTTTGAATCCTTTACTGCTTAGGACGCGTCGGCAATGTAGGTTTTACCTGTGCTTCGTCCGTGGCGCGGCATTCCAGGTCGCCGCCAGGCCCGAACGGCCGTCGCGAAAGGAGCATTCGGCAAGATACATGCCCATTGCGTTACTTCAGGCAAACCGGGAGCTACATGGCACAATCCGGCCCCCTTCGGGATCGGCAGTCGCGGAACGTCCCTTGCTAGCGATGCAGGTCTCGTGATGCGTATATCCTCTCCCTTCGGGGGGAAACCAAGGAGAGACCGTGGTCACAAATGCCGCATTGAAAGCCCCGGCCCGGGCCAACCGCACGCCGGCCCCGCCACGATTCACGGAGTGTCCGCAGCCCGCGGATCGGCCGGGCCCTCGCGCGGAGATCGTGAGCGGCCTGCTGAAGCCGCAGGCGGCCCTCTCGCCGAAATTCTTCTACGATGAGCTCGGCTCGCACCTCTTCGAGGCGATCACGCTGCTCGACGAGTACTACCCTACCCGCACCGAAGCAGAGATCTTTCGCGCGAACGCGCCGGAGATCGCACTGAGCGCCGGCCCGGGCACCACGCTCATCGATCTCGGCGCGGGCAACTGTGCCAAGGCGGCCGGCCTCTTCGATGCATTGAAACCCGCCTCCTATGTCGCGGTGGACATCTCGGTGGAGTTCGTGCGGCGCGCGGTGGAGCGGCTCGCCGCGAGCTATCCGGAGATCCGCATGGCCGGTGTCGGCATGGACTTCTCCACGTCGCTCGAGTTGCCGGAGGACATCCGACGCGACATCGAGGACACGCGTCCGCTCTTCTTCTATCCTGGGTCGAGCATCGGCAACTTCGCGCCGGACCAGGCGATGGCGTTCCTGAGGCGAATCCAGGCGCAGGCGCGTCGCGGCGGCCTCCTGATCGGGGTCGACCTGGTGAAGCCGGCCCCGGTCCTGGAACGCGCCTACGACGACGCGCTCGGCGTGACCGCGGCATTCAACCGGAACATCCTGCGCAACGTCAATCGCATCGTCGGTGCCGATTTCGAGCCGGCGAAGTGGCGTCACGTGGCGCTCTTCAACCAGGTGCTGTCGCGGGTCGAGATGCAGCTGGAGGCGAGCGAGCCGATGACGGTGCACTGGTCCGACGGCGAGCGGGCGTTCGCCGCCAACGAGCGGATCCACACCGAGTCCGCCTGCAAGTACAGCGTCGCCCGGTTCCGCGCCATGCTGCGCGATGCAGGCTTTCGCGACGTCCGGAACTGGTGCGACGAGCAGGAGCGCTATGTCGTCTTCCACGCGGTCAACTAGGCTGGCCGCAGGATGAACGCACCCGACTCCTTCACTTCCGACCAGCATTCACGGCACCGCCTGGCAGGGCTTCTCGAGCGCTTCCACGAGGTTCGGCGCGCAACCGAGGCGCTCGCCGCGCCGCTCTCGCCCGAGGACTGCCAGCCGCAGTCGATGCCGGACGCGAGCCCGGTGAAATGGCATCTCGCGCACACCACCTGGTTCTTCGAGACCTTCGTGCTCGGCGGCCATGCGCCGGACTATGTGCCGCCCTTCCCTGCCTACCGGATGCTCTTCAACTCCTACTACAACGCCGTCGGCGCGCGTCATCCGCGGCCGCAACGGGGGCTGCTCACGCGGCCGTCGCTCGAGGAGGTGCATGCCTATCGTCGCACCGTCGGGGCGGCGGTGGCGCGTCTGCTCGAGGACACGGTCGCGGGCGGTCGCGTGCCCGCGCGGCTCGCGGCGCTGGTCGAGCTCGGCCTGCATCACGAGCAGCAGCACCAGGAGCTGATCCTGACCGACGTGAAGCACCTGCTCTCGATGAACCCGCTCGCGCCTGCCTACGACCCGACGCGGACCGCGCCCGCCGCCGCGCCGGCTCGGCCGGTCTCCGCGACGGGTGCGGCGCCTGCCTTCGTCCGGTTCGAAGGCGGCATCACGCGGATCGGCCACGAGGGCGACGGCTTTGCCTTCGACAACGAGGGACCGGCCCACGACGTGCTGCTGCAGCCGTTCGAGCTGGCCGCCCGGCTGGTCACCTGCGGGGAGTTCCAGGCCTTCATCGAGGACGGCGGCTACCGTCGGCCGGAGCTCTGGCTCTCGCTCGGATGGGACCAGGTGCAGGCGCAGGGGTGGTCGCATCCGCTCTACTGGCGCTGCAGCGAGGGGGGCGCGGTCGATGTGTTCGGACTGCAGGGCCTGCAGCCCCTGGTCCCGGAAGAGCCGGTGGCGCATCTCAGCTACTTCGAGGCCGATGCCTACGCCCGCTGGGCGGGCGCGCGGCTGCCGACGGAAGCGGAATGGGAGCATGCCGCGCGCGGCGCGGCCTCGCCGGATCCCGGCGATGCGGGCGCCAACCTGCTCGAGCGCCGCGCCCTGCGGCCGCTGCCGGCGCCGCAGGCGGCGCCGGGCCTCGCGCAGTTGTGGGGAGACGTCTGGGAGTGGACCTCCAGCGCCTATTCGCCCTACCCCGGCTTCAGCGCCCCCGCCGATGCGGTCGGCGAGTACAACGGCAAGTTCATGTGCAACCAGTACGTGCTGCGCGGCGGATCCTTCGCCACCTCGCGCACGCATGTGCGGCCGAGCTACCGCAACTTCTTCCCGCCCGAGGCGCGCTGGCAGTTCACCGGACTTCGCCTGGCGCGGGATCCATAGCCGCGCCGCGTGTCAAGTCCTGCGGGTCGATCCCGATATAGCGCGAGATGCGCGTCGGGACGCCCTTGCGCTGCAGCTCCACGACGCGGTTCTGCAGCATCCGGTCCGCGACGGTCATGCGCATGCGCAGCCGGATGTACTCGGCCCAGGACGTGATCACGTAGCGCTCGATGAAGCGGTCGCCTTCCTCGATGTCCCGGAATACGCGCCAGCTGGTGGCGCCGTTGCGGCGCCGGGTGGCCTCCACTGCCTGGATCGCCTCGAGGAAGGCAGCCCGCTTGTCGGGGTCGATCCGGTACTCCACCTGCACCAGCACCGGCCCGTCGTTGGGCCGCGGCTCCGCCGCAACCGCGAGCTCCGGAAGGCGGGCGAACGGCGTGACGTCGGCTTCGCTGCCGAGCTGCACGTGCACGCGATGGCTGAGGAGTTGCAGCAGCAGCATCAGCCCGGCGGAGAGCGCCGTCGCCGCCTGTACCTCCAGGGCGGAGGCGAGCACGCCCCAGATCACGCTGCCGGCCGCGAGCCCGGTCTGCATCGCGAGCAGGTTGATCGAGACGGCACGTGCGCGCACCCAGGCGGGTGCCGTGCTCTGCGTTCCCGCCGACAGGCTCGAGAGGACCCCAACCCAGGCGGCGCCCGCGAGGAAGGCACCGGTCAGCGCGACGACGGCATAGCCGGTCGCCGCCACGACGAGCGTCGCGACCACCCAGAGGATGATGCTCGCCCGCACGACCGTCTCCAGGCCGCGGCGCTTCAGCTGCGACGGCATCGTGACCGCGGACACCACCGCGCCGGCGCCGAAGGTGCCGAACAGCAGCCCGAAGCCGCCGGGACCGAGCCCGAGCTGGTCGCGGGCGATCACCGGCAGCAGCGCCCAGAGCGCGCTCGCGCAGAGGCTGAATCCGAGGTTCAGGATCACCAGCGAGCGCATCGCCGGCGAATGCCGGGCGTAGCGCACGCCGCTCTGCACGCCGGCCCAGAGCGTCTCCGGCACGCCGGGCAGCGACCGTTCCGCGACGCGCACGCTGCGCACCCCGAAGATCATCGGCAGGAAGAAGAGCGAGCTCACCAGCAGCGCGCTGCCCGATCCGGTCCAGGCAGCCACTGCGCCCGCGACGGCGGGGCCGACCGCGCGCGCCACGTTGAATGCCACGGCCCCGAGCGCGATCGCCTGAGGCAGGTCCTCGCGCGAGACCAGGTCGTTGATGCTGGCCTGCTGTGCCGGCAGGTAGAAGGTGAAGCCCGCGCCGCAGGCGAAGGTCAGCAGCAGCACCAGGCTCGGCCCGACCAGCCCGGTCATCTCGATGACCGCGAGCGCGCCGGTGGCCGAGAGCATGACCAGCTGCGTGGTGATGATCACGCGGCGCCGATCCATGATGTCCGCGAGCGAGCCGGCGATCAGTCCGAACAGCAGGAACGGCACGGTGCTCGCCGACTGCACCATGGCGACCATCAGCGCCGAGGGGGTGAGCGTGGCCATCACCCACGCGGCCATCGCCGCCTGCATGGTATAGCCGAGCGCCGTGCCGACCGAGCCGCTGTAGAAGACGCGGAACTGCGGTGCGCGCAGGGGCGAGGCCGAGAGGAAACGGGCGAACGGCGTGGACGGTCGCGGGGCGGGGGTGGGCATGTCTTCTACAATATAGCGCCACCCAGGCCAGATCGCCGGACTCATGACGCAAGTGTTCACACCCCGCATCGAACAATGGGCCGAGCGCGTGCGCGAGAGCTTCGCGCGGCAGGGCTTCATGACGCATCTCGGAGCGCAGCTCGCCGAGGTCTCGCCGGGACGCGTCGTCATCGAGACCGACCATGCTGCGCATCTCACGCAGCAGCACGGGTTCTTCCACGCAGGGGTGAGCGGCGCGCTCGCGGACAGTGCCGGCGGCTATGCCGGCTACACGCTGTTTCCCGCGCAGAGCAGCGTGCTCACCATCGAATACAAGCTGAACCTGATCTCGCCGGCACAGGGCGACCGGCTCCGGGCGGTCGGCGAGGTGGTGCGCTCCGGGCGCACCATCACCTTCTGCGAGCTGCAGGTGTTCGTGCGCCGCGACGGCGAGTGGCATGCCTGCGCGACCGGCCAGCAGACGCTGATGTGCCTGGCCGGGCGCTCCGACCGGCCGGCAGGCGACGCGTCCACGCGCTAGGCGCGCGAGCGAGCCCGCGCGGACCTACCGCAGGTCCGAGCAGTTGATGTCGATCGGGTCGCCGGCGCGTTCCACGTCGATGAGCGTGGCGGCGCCCGGTCGGCGAAACGCCTTGAGCGGTATCCAGTTGCAGGTGGCACCCTTGAACACCGCGGCGGCGCGCGCATGCTGCTGGATCACGCGACCGCGCTGGTCGGTGGTGCTGGTCCACTGGCTGTCGACGAAGTAGGTCTCGCTCGGCCGCCGGCCGAGCAGCGCGACGCTGAGCGATTGCAGCTGCAGCTCCATCCGGCTGCCGCCGAGGTCATGGCGTTCGCCCGGCAGCGGCGCCGAGTTGACCGCCACCAGCGACGAGCCCCTGATCGGCGTGGCCACTGCGGTCGGCAGCGTGGACGCGGCGCTTGCCACCAGCGTGGCGTTGCGCATCGGCGTCGCCCGCAACATGGTGGCGTACTCGCCGACGCCCCCGGTGAAATCCGCCGGCACCGGCGCGACCGCGAGCAGGTCGGGCACCGGCAGCCAGCTCTCGAACTTGCCGGCGAAGCCGGCGAGCCGGACCTCGAAGACGCGCTTGCCGGCGCGCGCATCCGCCACGGTGGCAAGCCAGCAATCGGCAGGCACCTGGCCGGGGCGGTTGGTGAGCGGCGCGAGCGGCACGACGATCTCGCGCATGCGCGCCTCGTCGCCGGTGAGGGTCACGTAGCAGGTGTTGAGGATGCGCAGGCTCTCGTTGTCGCCGACCTGGAGGAAGAGGTGGGGATACTCGCTGAACGTGTAGCTGCCCTCCGGGTCGGCCGGATGGGCCAGCTCGCCGAGCGGCCGGTTGGCGCGGATGTAGGCGTACAGCGGGCTGCCGTCGTTGACGACGGCGACCGGATTCTCACGGGCTTCCTCGAAGCTCGGCCACAGCCGGTTGGTGAGCACCATCTCCGCGATGCCGCCGATCACGCGGTCCGCGGAAGGGCCCGGCCGCACCTCCCCGAATGACGCGCGAGGGTCGGCGCCGACTACCGCGCCCTGGTTGGTCGCGCAGCCGGCAGCGAGGCCTGCCGCGAGGAAGATCGCCGCGAGCCGCCGTCGCGGTGCGCTGGTCTGGGTGGTTTTCATCCTGTCCAACATGCCCCGATGTCATGTCGAAGGGTCGAAGGACCCCGACAGACTCCTAGTATCGCTCGCCGCAGGACCGCGGTAGCGGCTGCGCTTCCGGACGGTTCCTACGGACCCGCATCCGGCGCGTTGTCAGGGCGATTGTGGATGCAGCGCGACTTGGGGGGGCGAGAAGCCCCGGTGGTCGGTCAGGAAGGCCGCCCGAACAGGCGGTAGTAGTTGGCCGTCGTGGCGGCGGCGAGCTGCTCGAGCGCCATGCCGCGCAGCTCGGCGACGGCGGACGCGACATGGGCAACCCAGGCCGGCTCGTTGGTCTTGCCCCGGTTGGGTACCGGCGCGAGGTACGGCGAGTCCGTCTCGACCAGCAGCCGGTCGAGCGGCACCCGGGCAGCCACGTCGCGCACCGTCGCCGCGTTCTTGAAGGTGACGATGCCGGAGATCGAGATGTGGAAGCCGAGATCGAGCGCGGCGCTCGCCGTGTCCCAGTCCTCGGTGAAGCAATGCATGACCCCGCCTGCCTCGGCGGCCCGCTCCTCGCGCATGATCCGCAACGTGTCCTGGCGCGCGGCGCGCGTATGGACGATCAGCGGCTTGCCGCATTCGCGCGCGGCGCGGATATGGGTGCGGAAGCGCTCCCGCTGCCAGGCGAGGTCGCCGCTCGCGCGGAAGTAGTCCAGCCCGGTCTCGCCGATGCCGACGATGCCTTCGGTGCCGGCCAGCTCCGCGAGCTGCCGGACCGTCGGCTCCTGCACGTCGGCTGAATCCGGATGCACGCCGATCGAGGCGCTCAACTGCGCCGGGTGCGCCGCCGCGAGCGCCGCCACGCCCGGCCAGTCCTCGAGCGTCACGCTGATGCAGAGGGCATGCTCGACCCTCGCCGCGGCCATGTTCGCGAGCACTTCGGGCAGGCGCCGGCGCAGCTCCGGGAAATCCAGATGGCAATGGGAATCGACGAGCATCGGTGAATCCGGGGGGGGGGGGCGGTCGTGCGGCGGGTGCCCGGGCGCACCCGGGGCAGGTCAGGCGGAGGTTCGCGATCGCCGCGGGGTCCGGGCGGCGCCCAGGCCCGGGCCGCCGCTCAGACCGTGTTGGACGGTCGGGACGATTTTATCGCGGAACCGAGCAGGGTCTCGATCCGCGCCCTCGCCTGCTGGCTCGCATCCGTCCTGCTGAACTGGATGCCGATGCCCTGCGGACGTCCCGGCGTGCCGCCCGGCGTGATCCAGGCGACCTTGCCGGGGATGGCCACCTTGGTGGGATCGTCCATCAGCGTGAGGATGACGTAGAGATCGTCGCCGAGCTGCGCCGGCCGCTGCGTCGGCACGAACAGCCCGCCGTTCTCGATGAACGGCATGTAGGCTGCGTAGAGCGCGCCCTTCTCCTTGATCGACAGCGAGATCACGCTGGGGCGCACGGTGGCCTTGGCGTTGCTCTCGTTGTCGGCGGCGACGGTGCTCATGTTCGGTTCCGGAAGGCGTCCAGGTACAGCTCCAGCGAGGCCTCGAGCAGCAGGCGCGGATTGAGCGGATGCCGCAGGAGCGTCGCCTGGCGTTGCAGCCCGGCGGAGGCCCGGGCCAGTCCGGCGAGCGAGCTGCGTTGCCGCAGCTGCGCCAGCCTGGGCGCCGAATCCGCGAAGAACCGCGGCGGTGCACCGGCACTCACGCGGGCGAGATCGCTCACCCAGCGCTGCAGCAGCGGATACCACTGTTCGACGCCTGCGGTCGCGACGGCATCCGCCACTGCGACGCTCCCAGTCTCGGGCAGCGACGCGAAGGCCTCCAGCAGGCGCCGATAAGCGGTCAGGTTGGACGGGTCAGCGAGGTGGCGGGCGTGCAACGGCGCGCCGCCGGACCAGGTGACCAGGCGCGCCGCCTCCTCCGGCGCGACCCCCGTCTCGGCGACCAGCCAGCGCTGTTGCTCGGCGGTGGCGGGCGCCGGGACGGGGACCTGCCGGCAACGTGACCGGACGGTCGCGGGCAGGCTGTCCGGTCGGTGCGTCACCAGCAGGAACCAGGTCCGGCGACCCGGCTCTTCCAGCATCTTCAGGAGCGCGTTGGCGGCCGGGACGCTGAGCGTCTCCGCCGGGTCCACCAGCACCACCCGGGCACCGCCGCGGAAGGCAGACATGGCGGCGAACTCCTCGAGCTCGCGTACCTGGTCGATCGAGATCTCCCAGGCAAGCTTGCCGTCCTTGACCATCAGCTCCATCGGGCGGAAGTCCGGATGGTTGCCGGCTTCGAACCAGTGGCAGCCGGGGCAGGCGCCGCAGGCCAGGCCGTCGTGCCGCTCGGCGAGCGGCGTCTCGCAGAGCAGCCCCTGCGCCAGCGCCTCCGCCGTGCGGCGCTTGCCCACACCGGGGCCGCCGGCGAGCAGGAGCGCATGCGCCAGCGCGTCGCCCTCGCCGAGCAGCCGCGCAACCAGCGTCGACTGGGCCTCGAAGAACGGCCTCACCGCTCGTCGCCCGTCCAGAGCTGGTGGCAGGTGGCGAGATCCTCCTCCAGCTGGCGCCAGATGCTTTCCGGATCGCCCGCGGCATCGATCGCGACCATCCGGCGATGCATGCCCGGCGCGCCGCCGCCGGCCCCGCCGGCCGGCGCATCGGCCGTCATGCGCGCCTGGTAGCCGGCGCGCACCCGCGTGAAGAAGGCGATGTCCTCCGCCTCGAAGCGGTCGGCGACGCGCACCTTCGAGCGTCGCAGCGCCGCCTCTGCCGGGTCCAGGTCGAACAGGTAGGTGCGGTCCGGCTGCAGGTCCGGATGCAGCCATTGCTCCAGCTGCTCCACCCGGTGTGCCCCGAGGCCGCGCCCGGCGCCCTGGTAGGCGACGGTGGAATCCGTGAATCGGTCGCAGACCACCCACTCGCCGGCCGCCAGCGCCGGTCGCACCAGGCGGTTGAGATGGTCGCTGCGCGCGGCGAAAGCGAGCAGCGCCTCGGTCTGCGCGTCGGTCGGCTGGTGCAGGAACCAGTCGCGGATCGCCTCGCCGAGCTCGGTGCCGCCCGGCTCGCGGGTCACCACCACCGCGATGCCGTGATCCCGCAGCCATTGCGCGCAGCGGCTGAGGTGGGTGCTCTTGCCGGCGCCGTCGATGCCCTCGAAGGTGATGAAGCGGCCGGTCAACGCGCGGTGCTCCTCATCGGGCCTTGCGCTGGTACCGGTTCACCGCCCGGTTGTGGCGTTCCAGGGTCTCCGAGAACTCGCTGGTGCCGTCACCGCGCGACACGAAGTAGAGCGCACTGGTCTGGCCCGGATTGGCGGTGGCCGCGAGCGCGCCCCTGCCCGGCATGGAGATCGGCGTGGGGGTGAGGCCGCCGCGGGTATAGGTGTTGTACGGCGTGTCGGTGCGCAGATGGTCGCGCCGCAGGTTGCCGTCGAATGCCTCGCCGATGCCGTAGATGGTGGTGGGATCGCTCTGCAGCGGCATGCCGCGCCGCAGCCGGTTGACGAAGACGCCCGCGACCAGCGGCCGCTCGTCGTCGCGCGCCGATTCCTTCTCCACGATGGAGGCGAGGATGAGCAGCTCGCGCTCGTCCTTGAGCGGCAGGTCCTGCGCCCTGCCCGCCCAGGCCTCGGCCAATCGCTCCTGCTGCAGGCGGTAGGCGCGGGCGAGCACGTCCAGGTCCGAGCCGCCCGGCGGATAGGCATAGGTATCGGGGGCGAACATGCCTTCGGGATGCGAGACCGGCGCGCCGAGCTTCTGCATCACCTGCGCGTCGTCGAGGCCCGCGGTGGCCTGGGTCAGCTCCGGAGCCCGGGCGAGCGCCTCGCGCACCTGGCGGAAGTTCCAGCCTTCGATCAGGGCGATCATGTACTCCTTGGGCGCCTGGCCCACCACCAGCTGGTCCAGCAGCCCGCGCAGCGTCACCGGGCCTTCGAGCTCGTAGCGGCCGGCCTTGATGCGGGGACTGTCGCCGCGCAGCCGCCAGGCGAGGGCGAGCTCCCAGGGCTCCACCCGGATCCCGGCGCCGCGCAGGGTGGCCGCGATCGGGCGGCCGCCCTCCCCGCGCCGGATCTCGAAGGCTGCGGTCTCGCCGGCGGCGATGACGGCTTCGTTGCCGTACTGCCACCACTTGTAGCCCGCAACGATCCCCGCCGCGAGGGCGAGGAGCAGCGTCAGCCTCAGCAGGGCGAGCAGGAATCTACGCATCGGTCGCAGGGAGCTTGATCGGGCTTGCGCATCGGTGCTTCCTATAATACCGGGGTACCCTCGGCCACCATGCCGGAGCCGATCCGCGCAGGGGTGGCTTGACGAGTGGCAACCCGGAGCGAACGTTGTCCGATCCCTCGATGCCTACCCGCGCGCTTCCGCCGGAGCGCCGCGCCGCCGCAGGTTCCGCCGACCCCCTCGCGGGGATCCCGTCGCGCAGCCCGCCCGATGGCGCCCTGTTCCGGACCGGCATCGCGCCCGTGCCGGTGCTCGGGCTGCTCAAGGTGCATGGCGCCGAGGCCACCGCCTTCCTGCAGGGCCAGTTGACCAACGACGTCACCGGAATCCCGGCGGGCGAGGCCCGGCTCGCCGGCTACTGCTCGGTGAAGGGGCGCCTCGTGGCGAGCTTCTGGATCTGGCGCGATGCATCCGAGCCGCCGGTCTATTGGCTCGCCTGCAGCCGCGACATCGCCGCTGCCGTGGCCAGGCGCCTGGCCATGTTCGTGCTTCGCGCCAAGGTACGGGTGGAGGATGCCAGTGCCGGCTGGGCGCTGCTCGGCGCGGTTGCCGCCGACGCCGATGCGCTGCCCGCGATCGCGGACGCCGCGCAGGATGCCGAGTCCGTGCCGCCGGCGGCGCTGCCCGAGGTGGTCATCGGCCCGGAGCAGGCCGCCGCGCTCCAGCGGGCCGGCGTCGCCTCTGCGACGCCCCAGCGGCTTGCGCGTGCGCTGGTCGCGGTGCCGGTCGAGCGCCTCGCCGGATTGCTGGAGCGGGCCGGCGCGGCGGCGCTGGAGGAAGCGGACTGGCTGCGGCTCGAGGTGCTCTCGGGCGTTGCCAGGATCGACGCCGGGAACCAGGACCTGTTCGTGCCGCAGATGGTGAACTTCGAGCTGGCCGGCGGCGTCGGCTTCCGCAAGGGCTGCTATCCCGGCCAGGAGGTGGTCGCGCGTACCCAGTACCTCGGCAAGCTCAAGCGCCGCATGTATCTCGCCGTCGGCGATGGGCCGCTGCCGGCGTCGGGCGACGACGTGGCGACCGGGTTGTCCGGCGGCGCAGCCGAGCCGGTCGGGCAGGTGGTGCTCGCGGCGGCGTTGCCGGCCCGGGACCGCTACCTGGTGCTGTTCGAGGCCCGCATCGAGGCTGCGGGGATGCCTTGGGAGGGCGCAGCCGGCCAGCCGCCCGAGGCGCCGGCGCTGCGGATCGGTAACGGCCGGCTCGTGCAGTTGCCGCTGCCCTACCCGATCCCCGCGCCGTCGACTCGCCCGCAGCGCTGACGCGGCGGCTGCCGCGTCGCATCGAGCTCCGTCCGCCGCCGTGTGCCTGATCGCCCTCGCCGTGGACCTTCCCGGGCCGTGGCTCTTCGTCCTCGCCGCCAACCGCGACGAGTTCCATGACCGCCATGCCGCGCCTGCCGGCTGGTGGGGCCGGCCGGACGAAGCGATCTTCGGCGGCCGTGACCTGCAGGCCGGCGGCTCCTGGCTCGCGCTGCGTCGACGGCCCGCTGGTGACGAACACAGGCTGGCCGCCCTCACCAACCTGCGGCCGGGGCTGATGCCGGCGCCGCCCCCGGCGAGCGACGGTGCGGTGCCGCCCTCGCGCGGCGGCCTGGTGAGCGCCTTCGTCCGAGCCGAGGCGCCGCCCGCGCGATGGCTCCGGGCGCTCGATCCGCCGCCGCCCGCGTATGCCGGATTCAACCTGCTCGCGGTGGCGATGCAGGGTCGCGACGAGGCGGCGCGCATCGAGTCCTGCTATCTCAACAACCTGCCGGGCAGCGGCCCGCAGGCGCTCGGGCCGGGCATCCATGCGCTCTCGAACGCAACCCTCGACGTGCCGTGGCCCAAGACCCGCCGCTTGCATGCCGCTCTGGGCGCGGCGATCGCCGCATCGGGCGCGGATGCCGATCGGCTGACGGAGCGGTTGCTGCTCGCGCTTTCCGACAGCACGCCGGCGCCCGTCGCCGAGCTGCCCGCCACCGGGCTGGATCCCGCGCGGGAACGGCTGCTTTCCGCCCCCTTCATCATCGACGAGCACTACGGTACGCGCGCGAGCACCGTGGTCTTGGTGGCCCGCAGCGGCGACATCATCTTCGTCGAGCGCAGCTTCGGTCCGCGCGGCCGTCCGCTCGACACGGTCACGGAGCGCTTCGGCGCCGGCGGCGCGGCCTGAGCCTCGGCCGCGCCGCCGGCATCCCCCTCAGCGCGGCGGGATCTTCTCGAAGCCGTGGATGCGGCGGCGCAGGTCGTCGGGGATTGGCAGCGACTTGCCGTCGCGCGCGTACACGTAGATGCTCTGGCCGCTGATCAGGTGCTCCTCGCCGCGGTGGATCTCGAAATCCATCGTCATGCTGGAGCGGCCGAGCCGCGCGCAACGCGCCGCCACCGCGAGCTCCTCGTCGAAGCGCGCGGGCCGGTGGAACTCCACCGTCGCCTTCACGACGAAGAGACGCTCGAAGGCCTCCTGCAGCCATTCCCGGCTGCCCTGGGCGAGCAGGCGCCAGTACTCGGTGATGGCGATGTCGAAGTACGCGAGATAGTGGGCGTTGAAGACGACGCCCTGCATGTCGGCCTCCGCCCAGCGCACCCGCAGCGGATGGACCATCGAGAACTGATCGATCGACACCTACATCCCTCCTTGCCTTCCGGCTTCTCGTTTCAATCGGCCGCGAGATGCCGCCGCAGCACGTCGGCGGCCTCCTGCTGCGCGATGCGGGCCTGCCGCACCAGGCCGCCGAACAGCAGGAACGAATGGATCATGCCCTCGTAGAGCCGGCACTCCACTGCCACGCCTGCAGCCGCGAGCCGGTCGGCATACGCCCTGCCCTCGTCCACCAGCGGATCGTATTGCGCGAGGGCGATCCATGCCGGTGCCGTCCCGCCGGGATCCGGATGCACCAGCGGCGCGAAGCGCCAGTCGAAGCGATCCTCGGGCCCGCGCAGGTAATGGGAGAAGAACCACTGGACCAGGTCGGCGTCGAGCAGATAGCCGCCGGCGTAGTCGCGATGCGACCGGGTGTCCTGCTCGGCGCCCAGTCCCGGATAGAGAAGCATCTGCAGCGCAAGCGGCCAGCCGCGGTCCCGCGCATGCAGCGCGCAGGCGGCCGCGAGCGTGCCGCCGGCGCTGTCGCCGCCCACGGCGATGCGCTCCGGGTCGATGCCGAGCGATGGCGCTTCGCGCAGCAGCCAGGCGAGCGCGTCGAACGCGTCGTCCACCGCGGATGGGAACCGATGCTCCGGCGCGAGGCGATAGTCGACCGAGACCACGAAGCAGCCGGACAGGCTGGCGAGCCGCCGGCACAGGCGGTCGTGGGTCCGGACCGATCCGATCATGAAACCGCCACCGTGGAAGTAGAGGAGCGCGGGCCGCAGGTCCGCCCACGA
Source organism: Pseudomonadota bacterium (assembly GCA_023389175.1). GTDB lineage: Bacteria > Pseudomonadota > Gammaproteobacteria > Burkholderiales > Burkholderiaceae_E > Lautropia. Next base: position 28,271 of record JAEWEW010000239.1, read on the forward strand.
CGGCTCGGTGGGGCAGTAGCGGCGCACGTGCAGCGACAGGCCGCCCCTCCTCTCGGCGCCATCCTCCACGGTCCAGTCGTCGACCAGCGCGAGCGGTGCGGGCGCCACGTCGAGGATGGGAGCCGTCCGCTCGTAGAGGGCGCGGGCCGCCTGCGGCCCGATCGCCTGGTACGACGGTGCGCGCGACCGTTGGGCGGCGCGCAGTACCTTCGCGACGTCCGGATCGATCAAGCGGGCCGGTAGGTGTAGGGGTCGCTCGGGTTGCGACGCAGCGCGATGTCCTCATGGCGCAGGGCGATCGAGCCGAGGATCTTGGGATGGGTGAGGATGTAGAAGGTGTCGTTGCGGATTGCGTCGAAGGTGATCCGCGCCACGTCGGCCGCTGCGAGCCTGCCGGCACCGACCGCCTTCGCCACCGACTCGCGCGCCGCCGCCTGCGACGGCGTCTCCGCCTCGTCGGCCATGGCCGCCGGCCGGTTGCGCTCGGAGCGATGGATGCCGGTGGGCACGAAGGCGGGGCACAGCAACGAGCAGCCGATCGCTGCCTTCACCTGCCGCAGGTCGTGATAGAGCGTCTCCGTGATCGCGACGACCGCGTGCTTGCTCGCGTTGTAGATGCCCATGAGCGGCGGCGACAGCAATCCGGCGACGGACGCCGTGTTCACCACGTGGCCCGGCCCGGGCCGCGCCAGCATGTCGGGAACGAAGGCGCGGATGCCGTGCACCACGCCCCAGAGGTTGACGCCGAGCACCCATTGCCAGTCGCGCTCGCTGTTCTCCCAGATCAACCCGCCGCTGCCGACGCCGGCATTGTTGAAGAGAAGGTCGGTGCGCCCGAACGCTTCCCGGGTACGGCGCGCGAGTCGCTCGACGTCGCTGCCCACGGAGACGTCGATCCGCTCGGCGATGACGTCGGCGCCCGCGGCCCGCATCTGCGCCGCCGTCTCGTCGAGCGCGTCGGCCTGGATGTCCGCGAGCACGAGCCGCATGCCGAGCTGCTGGCCGAGCCGGGCGAACTCGCGCCCGAAGCCGCTGCCGGCGCCGGTGATGACCGCCACCTTGCCGCTGAAGTCGTCCAGCATGGCGCTAGCCCCCGTTCGTCTCGGAGGCGCCCTCTGCCGCCAGCCGCACCAGCTGCTTGCCGACGTTGCCGCCCTTGAGCAGGGCAATGAACGCCTCCGGAGCCCGTTCGAGGCCGTCCGCGATCGTCTCGCGGTACTTGAGGCTGCCGTTGCCGACCCGCTCGGCGAGCTCGGCGAGCGCCTGCGGCCAGATGTCGAGGTGATCGCTGATGATGAAGCCCTGCAGCCGAAGCCGGTTGACCAGGATGGAGCGAATGCGCCGCATCGGGATGTCGTGTCCGTCGTATCCGGCGATGAGGCCGCACACCGCGATCCGCCCGAAGGTGTTCATCCGCGCGAGCACCGCGTCGAGCACCGGGCCGCCGACGTTCTCGAAGACCAGGTCCACGCCGTCGGGCGTGGCCGCGGCGATCGCCTGCTCCATGTCACCCGCCTTGTGGTCGATGCAGGCATCGAACCCGAACTCGTTCACCACCAGCTCGCACTTCCGCGGGCCGCCCGCGATGCCGATCACGCGGCAGCCGGCCGCCTTCGCGAGCTGGCCGACGACCGATCCGACCGCGCCGCTCGCGGCGCTGACGCACAGGGTCTGTCCCGGCTTCGGCTCCAGGATCCGGTTGAGACCGTACCAGGCGGTGACCCCCGGCATGCCGATCACGCCGAGATACGCGCTGAGCGGCGCCTTGCCCGCCGGAATCGGATTGACACCGCGGCCGTCGCTCTTCGCGAAGAGCTGCCAGCCGAGCGGCCCCTGCACCCGGTCGCCCTGCTTGAAGCGAGGATGGCGCGAGGCCACCACCTCGCCCACCGTCCCGCCTTCCATGACCTGCCCGACCTCGACCGGCTTCGCGTAGGAGCGGGTATCGTCCATCCGCCCCCGCATGTAGGGGTCCAGCGAGAGGTAGAGGTTGCGCACCAGCAGCTCGCCGTCGGCGAGCTCGCCGACCGGTGCTTCCTCCAGGCGGAAGTCCTCGGGCGTGACGCTGCCGCGTGGGCGACGCGCGAGGACGATGCGACGGTTCAGTCGTTGGGCGGTCATCGATTGCTCCGGAACTTGAAGGTGCCGGATGCGCGGGCGATGAGCCCGCCGTCGGCACCGGTGATGTCGGCTTCGCAGAAGCTCAGGCTGCGACCGGACTGCACGCAGCGCCCGGTGACCGTGAGCCGCCCGCGGGCGGGCCGCAGGAAGCTCGTCTTCATCTCCACCGTAAGGTTGCGCCCCTCGTCCTGTTCCGGCGGGGCCGCCGGTGCCGCGGACGCGGCAGGCTGCGGCCGCGCCGGGCCCGGTTGCCGGGCCGAGCGGCCGGCCATCGCCATCGCGAAATCCAGCAGCGCCATCAGCACGCCGCCATGGACCACGTCCCACGAGTTCAGGTGTTCCGGCTTCGGCGTCATCACCGCGACCGCCCTGCCGTCGGCCATCTCGAGCAGCTCGACGCCGAGCGATTCGATGTACGGAATCCGGGTCGGAAGGGGAATGCGGGTGGCTTGGGCCTGGTGCGGGTCGGTCATGATCCGGTGGGCTGTGGCGAGGGCGGGCACGAGGTCAGGCAGGCGGGTCTGCAAGGCGCAACTGCTAGACCGCCGAGGCGCCGCCGTCGATCGCGAGTATCTGGCCGGTGATGTGCTTGCCTGCGGCGGAGCAGAAGAGCAGCGCCGCCCCCTTGAGGTCCTCGTCGTCGCCGAGGCGCTGCAGCGGCGTGCGGGCCAGCACCTTCTCCGCGATGGCGTCCAGCGTCGCCGCGGTCATCTTGGAGGGAAAGAAGCCGGGGGCGAGCGCGTTCACCGTGATGCCGTAGCGTCCCCACTCGGCCGCAAGCGCGCGTGTGAAATTCACCAGCCCGCCCTTGGTGGTGTTGTAGGCGATCGTCTGCTGCAGGCCCGGCGGATTGCCGCGCAGGCCGGCGATCGAGGCGACGGTGAGGATGCGGCCGTACCTGCGCGGGATCATGGAGCGCTTGCCGATCGCCTGGGTGAGCAGGAAGACGCCGGTGAGGTTCAGGTTGACCACCTTCAGCCAGCCCTCCAGCGGATGGTCCTCCGCCGGCGCGCCCCAGGTGGCGCCGGCGTTGTTCACCAGGATGTCGACCTGCCCGAGCCGCGCGAGCGCCGCGTCGGCGAAGGCCGCGACCTGCTCCGGCTTGCCGAGATCCGCGGGGATGCCGTGCGCGGTGATGCCTTGCCCGGCGAGACGGCGCACCGCCTGGTCGAGCTCGTCGGGCTTGCGCGCGGCAAGCACCAGCTCCGCGCCCATCGCGCCGAGCGCTTCGGCGATCTGCAGGCCCAGCCCGCGCGAGCCGCCGGTGACGACCGCCTTCCGCCCGGCCAGGTCGAAAAGGTTCATGATGCCCGGCACGGCCATGTCAGTGGTCCCCTCGCATCTCAGGCCACCTCGAACAGGCCGGCCGCGCCCATGCCGCCGCCGATGCACATGGTCACCACCACGTGCCTGGCCTTGCGGCGGCGGCCTTCGATCAGCGCATGGCCGGTGAGCCGCTGTCCGCTCATGCCGTAGGGATGGCCGACGGCGATGGCGCCGCCGTTCACGTTGAGGCGCTCGTCCGGGATGCCGAGGCGGTCCCGGCAGTAGAGCACCTGCACGGCGAAGGCCTCGTTGAGCTCCCAGAGGTCGATGTCGTCGATGCCCTTGCCGGTGCGCTCCAGCAGTTTAGGCACCGCGAACACCGGGCCGATGCCCATCTCGTCCGGCTCGCAGCCTGCCACCGCGAAGCCACGGAAGTAGCCGAGCGGCTGCAGCCCGCGCTTCTCCGCGAGCCGGGCTTCCATCACGACGCAGGCGCCGGCGCCGTCGGAGAACTGGCTCGCATTGCCGGCTGCGATCACGCCCCCAGGAATCGCGGGACGGATGGCCGACACGCCCTCGAGCGTGGTGTCCGGCCGCCGGCCCTCGTCATCGTCCAGCGTCACCTCGCGCAGCGAGACCTGGCCGCTCGCCTTGTCGGCGACACCCATCGTCACGCTGATCGGGACGATCTCGTCGCGGAAACGCCCTTCCTTCGCCGCGGCCACCGCGCGCTGCTGGCTGCGCGCGCCGTACTCGTCCATGCGGCCGCGATCGATCCGGTAGCGCTTCGCCACCATCTCCGCGGTCTGCAGCATCGGCCAGTAGATCTCCGGCTTCGACTGCTTCAGGTGCTTGTCCATGAGCATGTGGGTGTTCATCTCGTTCTGCACGCAGGAGATGGACTCCACCCCGCCGGCGACATAGACATCGCCCTCGCCGGCCATGATCCGCTGGGCCGCGAGCGCGATCGTCTGCAGCCCGGACGAGCAGAAGCGGTTCACCGTCATGCCGCTCACGCTGACCGGGCAGCCGGCGGCAAGCGCGATCTGTCGAGCGATGTTGCTGCCGGTCGCGCCTTCCGGGTTGGCGCAGCCCATCAGCACATCCTCCACCTGGCCGGGCTCGAGTCCCGCCCGCTCGATCGCGGCCCGTACCACGTGGCCGCCCATGGTGGCACCATGCGTCAGGTTGAGCGCCCCACGCCAGCTCTTCGCGAGCCCGGTACGAGCCGTGGAGACGATGACTGCTTCACGCATTTCTAGCTCCTGGCCTTGATGGCCCCTTCATTCGAAAATCCAGGCCAGCGGCGCCCCCCTCGCAAGGGCGAGCGCACGGTTCGTCTGCACCCCGGCCGGCGCTCGTGGTACGAGCTCACCGTCGCACACCCAGCAGCCGGCGCGGAACGGGCTTCGCCCGGCCGCTGCCGGCGCCCCCCTTCCCAAGGGGGGTAGGGCCGAAGGCCCAAGGGGGGTTGGCCCCATTATCCGTTGAAACTCCTGCCTTCGGCCGCGAGCTTCGCGAGCAGCGGCGCCGGCGTCCAGAATGCCGGGTCCCCGTGCGGATTGGCCGCGAACTGCTTCATCCGGTCCACCACGTTGTACAGGCCCATCATGTCGGCATACAGCATCGGGCCGCCCCGATGGAGGGGAAAGCCGTAGCCGGTGAGGTAGACCATGTCGATATCGGAGGCGCGCAGCGCGATGCCCTCCTCCAGGATCGCCGCCCCCTCGTTGACCAGCGCGAGCACCAGCCGGTGCACGATCTCGTCGTCGTCGATCCGGCGCGTCTTCACGCCGATCTCCTCGCGATGGCGGGCGATCAGCTCGTCCACTGCCGGATCGGGAATCGGGTCGCGCCGGCCTTTCTCGTAGCGGTAGACACCCGCCCCGGTCTTCTGCCCGTAGCGGCCGAGCTCGCAGACCTTGTCCATGAAGCGCGGGTACTTCATGTCCGGCCGCTCCTGGTAGCGGCGCTTGCGGATGTACCAGCCCACGTCGTTGCCGGCCATGTCGCCCATTCGGAACGGCCCCATCGCGAAGCCCCACTTCTCCACTGCCCGGTCCACCTGCTGCGGGCTCGCGCCCTCCTCCACCAGGTAGCCGGCCTGCCGGAAGTACTGCTCGACCATGCGGTTGCCGATGAAGCCGTCGCAGACGCCGGACACGACCCCGGTCTTGCGCAGGCGCTTGGAGAGACTCATGGTGGTGGCGAGCACGTCCTTGCCGGTCTTCGCGCCGCGCACGATCTCCAGCAGCTTCATCACGTTCGCCGGGCTGAAGAAGTGCGTGCCGATCACATCCTGCGGACGGCTGGTGAACTCGGCGATGCGGTCGATGTCGAGCGTCGAGGTGTTGCTCGCGAGGATCGCGCCCGGCTTCATCACCTCGTCCAGGCGACGGAACACCTTCTCCTTGACTGCCATGTCCTCGAAGACCGCCTCGATCACGATATCCGCATCCTTGATGTCGTCGTAGGAGAGCGTCGGCCGGATGAGGCCCATGCGCTTCTCCACGTCCGCGGGCGCGAGCCGTCCCTTCTTCGCGGAGGCTTCGTAGTTGCCGCGCACGGTGGCGATGCCCTTGTCCAGCGCCTCCTGCGAGGTCTCCAGCACGGTGACCGGGATGCCGGCGTTCGCGAAGTTCATCGCGATGCCGCCGCCCATGGTGCCAGCCCCGATCACTGCGGCGCTGTTGATCTCGCGCAGCGGCGTATCGGCCGGGACGTCCGGGATCTTGGAGGCGGCGCGCTCGCCGAAGAAGGCATGGCGCAGGGCCCGCGACTCGGGCGACTGCAGCAGCTCCACGAAGATCCGGCGTTCCTCGCGCACGCCTTCGTCGAACGGCAACCGGATGACGCCGGTGATGGCATCGACGCACTTGACCGGCGCCGGGAAGTTGCGCGAGGCCGCCTGCGCCATGTTGCGGGCGAAGCGCAGGAACGCCTCGCCGTCGGGTGCCTCGACCTTGAGATCCCGCACGCGCGGACGGCCGCGATCGTTGGCCACCACCTCGCGGGCGAAGGCCACCGCGCGCTGCAACAGGTCGCCTTCGACGACCAGGTCGAAGAGCCGGGTGCCCTGGAACCTGGCCGCCGGCACCGGATTGCCGGCGACGATGAAGTTGACCGCCGTCTCCAGCGGCACCAGTCGCGGCAGCCGCTGCGTGCCCCCGGCGCCGGGTATCAGCCCGAGCTTCACCTCCGGCAGCGCGATCTGCGCGTCCGCGGCGGCGACCCGGTAGTGACAACCGAGGGCAAGCTCCAGGCCGCCCCCCATGCAAACGCCCTGGATGGCGGCCACCACCGGCTTGGCCGCATTCTCCACCACGCGGATGACCGTGCCGAGGTTCGGCTCGGCCAGCGCCTTCGGCGTGTTGAACTCGCGGATGTCGGCGCCCCCGGAGAAGGCCGAGCCGGCACCGGTGAGCACGATGGACTTCACCGCCGGGTCGGCCTCGGCGCGGCGGACGGCCTCCACGATGCCGGTGCGCAGCGCGTGCCCGAGCCCGTTGACCGGCGGGTTGGCGAAGGTGATGACGGCGATCTCGTCCTGGGTGGTGTACTGCGCCTGGCTCATGTCCATCCTCGGTTCCGGTTCGACCTGCAAGTTTAACGTCTGGGGCCCCGGCGCGGCCCGGCGGCCGCCTATTCGCCGTAGACCTTGCCCATGCTCTCCCAGCTGGTGCCGTTGAAGCGCCGCAGCTCCTCCCGCTCGATCGGATAGAAGTCATCCGGGCCGGTCTTGATGTTCACGCCTTCCAGCAGCATCGGCAGGGTGAGGTCGAGGCTCGCTGCCTGCTTCATCACGTTGGCCCGCGTGAGGTTGTCCCCCGCCTGCTTCAGCACCTGGACAAGCGTCTGGGCGACGGTGTAGCCGTAGACGTTGAAGTTGTCGTTCTTGTCGGCCGCGGCGTTGTACTTGTCCATCCAGGCGAGCCAGTCCTGGTACCCCTTGCCCTTCTGGAAGTCCGGATCGGTGGGGTCCATGATGTAGAAGGCGGAGATCGCGCCGATTCCCGCTTCGACGCCCGCGGGCTTCATCACCGAGCGCCGGGAAGCCCATCAGGAAGCCGACCGCGAGACAGGCGACGAAGGCCGCCGGCAGCGTGCTCCAGTATGGCAGCCCGAAGCGGTCCATCACGATCGCCGCGACATAGGCCCCGAGCGCGTAGAAGGCGCCGTGCCCGAGCGAGATCTGGCCGTTGTATCCGGTGAGGAGATTGAGCCCGAGCACCGCGATCGCGTAGATCAGCACGAGGGTAAGCTGGAACACCCGATAGTTCTTGAGCAGGAACGGCAGCAGCAGCAGCGCGAGCAGCAGCAGCGCGCCGGCGACCCAGGGCCTGGCGCTGGCGCTCACCGGTGGGCCCCCCTTGTCATACCCGCATCACCACGTCCCGGCCGAAGAGCCCGTTCGGCCGGAAGACGAGGATGCCCACGATCAAGAGCAGCGCGACGGTCAGCTTGAGCTCGGTGCCGATCACGTAGGCGCCGAGCAGGTTTTCCATCGCGCCGACGATGATCCCGCCGACCACGGCGCCCCACGGATTGTCGATCCCGCCGAGCAGCGCGGCGGCGAACCCGTAGAGCAGGATGCCGGCCATCATGTTGGGGTCGAGGAAGACAATCGGCGCGACCATGATGCCGGCGATCGCGCCGATCGCCGCGGCCAGCCCCCAACCGACCGCGAGCATCCAGGAGACCCGGATCCCGACCAGCCGCGCCGAGTCGGGATTCTGCGCGGCGGCCCGCATCGCGAGCCCGAGCGGCGTGAACCGGAAGAAGGCGTAGAGCGCGAGCAGCACGCACAGCATGACCGCGACCGAACCGACCTCGTGGGCGGAAAAGTAGCGGGTGGCGTAGGGGGCATTCGCCGGGAACGGGCTGCGGAACGCCTTGATGGTGTGGTCGAAGAACCATCCGGACAGGGCGTTGAAGATCACCAGCAGGCCGATGAAGACGATGACGTTCGTCAGCACCGGCGCGCGCTCGAGCGGTCGCAGGACGATCCGCTGCACCAGCAGCCCGGCGAGGAAGGAGGCGGCCACCGTCAGGAAGAAGGCGGCCCAGTACGGCATCCCCCGCTCCATCAGGGCCCAGGCGATGAAGGTGCTGAAGGTCGCCATCTCGCCCTGGGCGAAGTTGATGTGGTGCGTCGACTGGTAGATCATCACCAGCGCGAGCGCCATGGAGGCATAGATGCAGCCGCTCGCGATCCCGGCGAAAACCTGATGAAGGAAGGCTTCCATGCCGGCGGCGTGCTAGGTCATGCCGAGGTAGGTGCGGCGCACGTTCTCGTCGCGCTGCATCCGTTCGCTGGGCCCGGACAGCGCGATTCGTCCGGTCTCCAGGAGGTAGGCCTCGTCGGCGAGCTCTAGTGCGAGCGCCGCGTTCTGCTCGACCAGCAGCATGGTGGTGCCGTCCTCCTGGTTGATCTGCCGCATGATCTCGAAGATCTCCTCCACCACCCGCGGTGCAAGCCCGAAGGACGGCTCGTCCAGCAGCAGCAGGCGCGGCCGCAGCATCAGGGCGCGGCTGATCGCGAGCATCTGCTGCTCGCCGCCGGACAGGGTGCCGGCCTGCTGCATGCGGCGCGCGCCCAGCCTCGGGAAGCGGCGATAGGCCTGCTCGATGC
>JAEWEW010000307.1 GCA_023389175.1 Pseudomonadota bacterium
GGCCTTGCCAAGCGGCGCCCATGACGACAGAGGTGACGACCGAGGCGATCGGCTGGTTCAGCAACCTGCTGCTGCTGCTGACCGTGGGCAAGCAGGTGGTGACGCAGTGGAAGTCCGGAAGCACCATGGGGGTGTCGTCCTGGCTCTTCATCGGCCAGCTCGCAACCTCCACTGGTTTCGTGACCTACAGCTGGCTGCTCGGCAACTGGGTCTTCGTCTTCAGCAACGCCCTGCTGATCTTCGTCGCGATCGTCGGGCAGTATCTCTACCGCCGCAACCTGCGCCGTGAGCAGCGGGCGGCCTCGGCCGGCGAAGCGCCGCTGGCCGGCCGCTCGCCGGCCTGATCCTTCAAGCCGCCTTCTTTTTCGTTGCGGAGGTGCCGGCGCTGCGGCCGGCGGACTTCTTCGGCGCGGACCTGGCGCCCGACTTCGACGGCGACTTCGATCGCGACCTCGAAGAGCCGGACGCGGACTTCGACCCGGATTTCGACCGGGATCCTGCGGATTTCGATTGCGATTTCGTCGCGCCGCCGGCACCCGTCTTGCGCGCATCGCCGGAACGCCTGGCCGCACCGGCCTTGCCGCCCTTGCCGGCAAGGCTCTCGCGCAGGAGCGCCATGAAATCCACGACGTTCGTCGCCGGCTGCTCGTCCTCTTCCTGTTCGGCCTCGGCGGTGGTGACCGTGCCCTCCTGCGCGCGGATGCGGGCGTCGATCACCTCGTGCAGTCGGGCGCGGAAGTCGTCGACATAGGCGGTCGGGTCGAACTCCACCGTCATCGATTCCACCAGCTGCTCGGCCATGGCCACTTCCCGGCTGGAGATCCGGTGCTCCGAGAGGCTCCTGCCTGGCAGCGTGAAGGTGTCCGCCGCGACGATCTCCTGGGGAAAGCGCAGCAGGATCATCACCAGCGCGTCCTCGATCGGCATCACGCCGCAGAGGTACTCGCGGGTCCGGATCACCACCCGCCCGATGCCGATGCGCTCGGTGCGCCGCAGGACCTCGCGCAGCAGCACGTACCCCTTGTCGGCTTTCTTGCCGGGCACGAGGTAGTACGGCTTCTCGTGGTACATCGGGTTGATCGCATTCCGTTCCACGAACGACTCGATCTCCACGGTCTCCAGCGAATCCGGCGCGGCTGCCTTGAAGTCCGCCTTGTCCAGCACGACGTAGTTGCCCTTGTCGTACTCGAACGCCTTGACGATCTGCTTCCAGGGCACTTCCTCGCCGGTCTCGGCATTGACGCGCTCGAAGCGGATCGGATTGTTGTCGCGGCTGTCCAGCATGCGGAAGCTCAGGTCCGTGGACCGCGAGCCGGAGTGGAGCGATACCGGGATGTTGAGCAGGCCGAACGAGATGACCCCGTTCCAGATCGCGGTGGGCATGGCGCTTACCTCGGGCGTGGGCGCGAACCGCCGTATAGTATCGGCCAACGAGAGACGACACGGGGAGGAGGCAAATGGAAGGCAGGATCGGCTTCATCGGCCTGGGCACCATGGGGGTGGCCATGTGCCGCCGCCTGATGGCCACCGGCTCGCAGCTCACGGTCTGGAACCGCACCCCCGCGCGGGGCGAGGCGCTGCTGCGGGAAGGTGCCCGTTGGGCGGCCTCGCCGAAGGAAGTGGCCGCCGCCTGCGACGTGGTCTTCACCATGGTGACCGACGCCGCCGCCTCGGAGGCGGTGATCCTGGGCAAGGGCGGCGTGCTCGAGGGCGTGCACCCGGGCCTGGTGGTGATCGATTCCGCCAGCATCGCGCCGGAGGCGTCGCGGGCCATCGCGGCACGGGTGGAGGCCGCCGGCGCGCTCATGCTGGACGCGCCGGTCTCCGGCGGGCCGAAGGTCGCGGCCGATGGCCGGCTCGGCATCATGGTGGGCGGTCCCGCCGCTGCCTTCGATGCCTGCAAGCCGATCCTGGACCGCCTCGGCCAGATGGTGCTGCATACCGGCACGAACGGCAACGGCACGACGCTCAAGCTGATCTGCAACCTGATCATGGGCGTGGCGATCGAGGCCTGCGCCGAGGCACTGGTGCTGGCGGCGAAGCTGGGCATCGATCCCCAGGTCGTGATCGATATGACGTCGTTGCCAGGAACCGGCCCGCAGACCGGGGCGATGGCTACGCGCGGCCCGCGCATGGTGAAGCACGACTTCTTCCCGCCGCACTTCTCGGCGGCCAACATGGACAAGGATCTCACCGGCGTGCTGCGGCTGGCCGAGGCCGCCGGCGTCTCGCTGCCGGCAGCGAGCGCTGCCCGCGAGATGCTGCGCGCGGTCAAGTCGCGCGGCGACGGGCACATCGACTCGAGCGCCGTGGTGACCGTGCTCGAAGCAATGGCGGCCACCTCGCTGGCGCCGCAGGCCGCCGGGAAGGGTTGAGGCGGTCACCGGTTCCCGATCGCCAGGCGGCGGGTCCGGTGCTTCAATCGCCTCCGGTGCCGGTGCCGCTGCGCCTGGGCGGCGGTCCGAGGCTCGCGGTGGCATGCGCGAGCATCCGATAGAGGCGATCCAGCTCGCCCGCGCCGATCTCCGCCGCGAGATCGGCATAGATCGCTTCCGAGCGCGGTGCGATCTCCTGTACCAGCCGGCGTCCCTTGTCCGTGATGGTGATGGTCATCGCCCGCTGGTCTTCGGCGCTCGGGGTCCTGCGGATGAGCCTGCGATCCGAGAGCGTCTTCAACAGCCGGGAGAGGCTGGGCAGGCTGAGCAGGGTGTCGGCCGCGAGATCGCTCGCGCGCATCGGTCCGTCCGATTCCAGCGCGCGCAGGATGCGCCACTGCTGCTCGGAGATGCCGTGCTCGCGCAGCATGGGGCGGAAGCGCGCCATCACCGCGTCACGGCAGCGCAGGAGTGCCATCGGCAGGGAGCGGGAGAAGGCGCGCAGGGTCATGTGGCATCGTGCCGGTAGGGCGGCGGAGGCTCCGCCGGCGAGCCGCCGGAGGTTTGACAGCGCCAGGGCCCGGCTCTATGCTTAACATGTTAATTAATCGGTTGCCGGGGCGCAAGGTTGGCCGGCCCGTACCCGCGGAGCAGCAATGATCAGGCATCTCATCGATGGCGAACCGGTAGCCGGCAAGGCGGTGTTCCAGACCATCAATCCCGCCAACCAGCAGGTGCTGGCGGAGGTGGCGGAAGGCGGCGAGGCGGAGGTGGCGGCGGCAGTGGCCGCGGCCAGGGCCGCTTTCCCCGGCTGGGCGGCGAAGCCCCAGGCAGAGCGCGCCCGCATCATGCACCGGCTGGGGGAGCTCATCACCGCCCGTGTGCCCAAGATCGCTCGCACGGAGACGGACGACACCGGCCAGGTGATCGGCCAGACCGGGAAGGCGCTGGTGCCCCGCGCGGCCGACAACTTCCACTACTTCGCCGAGATGTGCACCCGCACCGACGGGCACACCTATCCGGTGGACAACGTGATGCTCAACTACACGCTGTTCCAGCCGGTGGGGGTTTGCGCGCTGATCTCGCTGTGGAACGTGCCCTTCATGACGGCCACCTGGAAGACGGCGCCGTGCCTTGCCTTCGGCAATACCGCCGTGCTCAAGATGAGCGAGCTCTCGCCGCTCACCGCCTCGCTGCTCGGCGAGCTGGCGCTGGAGGCCGGCGTGCCGCGCGGCGTGCTCAACATCGTCCACGGCTACGGCCGCACCGCCGGCGAGGCGCTGGTGCGGCATCCGGACGTTCGTGCCATCTCATTCACCGGCTCCACCGCCACCGGCAACCGGATCGTCCAGGCGGCCGGCCTGAAGAAGTTCTCGATGGAGCTGGGCGGCAAGAGCCCCTTCGTGATCTTCGAGGACGCGGACCTGGAGCGGGCATTGGATGCGGCCGTCTTCATGATCTTCTCCAACAACGGGGAGCGCTGCACCGCCGGCTCGCGCATCATCGTGCAGCGCTCGGTCTATCCCGAGTTCGCCCGGCGGTTCGCCGAGCGGGCGGCCCGCATCCGCGTCGGCGATCCGCAGGACGAGAAGACCATCATCGGGCCGATGATCTCGCGCGAGCATCTCGCCAAGGTGCGCCGCTACATCGAGCTGGGCACGAAGGAGGGGGCGGCGCTGCTCACCGGCGGGCTCGATGCGCCGGAGCTGCCGTCGGCGCTGCGTGAAGGCAACTTCGTGAAGGCGACGGTGTTCGGCGATGTCGACAACCGCATGCAGATCGCGCAGGACGAGATCTTCGGCCCGGTCGCCTGCCTGATTCCCTTCGACGACGAGGCCGACGCGGTGCGCATCGCCAACGATACCCGCTACGGCCTGTCCTCCTACGTCTGGACCGAGAACCTGGGTCGCGCGCATCGGGTCGCCGCGGCAGTGGAGGCGGGCATGTGCTTCGTCAACAGTCAGAACGTGCGCGACCTGCGCCAGCCGTTCGGCGGCACCAAGGCCTCCGGCACCGGGCGTGAAGGCGGCACCTGGAGCTTCGAGGTGTTCCTGGAGCCGAAGAACGTGTGCGTATCGATCAACAGCCATCCGATTCCCCGCTGGGGACTCTGACTTCCGCGAGGAGAAGCGTCATGGGAACCCTGTCGCTCGCCGCCAAGATCACCCATGTGCCGTCGATGTACCTCTCGGAGCTGGACGGCCCGCACAAGGGCTGCCGCCAGGCGGCGATCGACGGCCATGTCGAGATCGGCCGCCGCTGCCGCGAGCTGGGCGTGGACACCATCGTGGTGTTCGACGTGCACTGGCTGGTCAATTCGGAGTACCACATCAACTGCGCCGCGCAGTTCCAGGGCGTCTACACCAGCAACGAGCTGCCGCACTTCATCCACAACATGCCCTACGGCTATCCCGGGAACCCGGCGTTGGGCAAGCTGATCGCGGAGTCGGCCAACGCCGCGGGCATCGCCACCCGGGCGCACGACCAGACCACGCTCGAGCTCGAGTACGGTACCCTGGTGCCGATGCGCTACATGAACGAGGACCGGCACTTCAAGGTGGTGTCGGTGTCCGGCTGGTGCATGTGGCATCGGCTGGAGGAGAGCATGAGATTCGGTCGCGCGGTGCGCGACGCGATCGAGCAGCGCTACGACGGCAACGTCGCGGTGTTCGCAAGCGGCTCGCTGTCGCATCACTTCGCGGACAATGGCACCGCGCCCGAGTACATGCACAAGGTCTACGATCCGTTTCTCGAGCAGGTGGATCGCAACGTGGTAGAGCTCTGGCGGCGCGGGGACTGGCGCACCTTCACCGACATGCTGCCCATGTATGCGGAGAAGTGCTGGGGCGAGGGCGGCATGCACGATACCGCCATGCTGCTCGGCCTGCTGGGAGGCAGCCATTACGACCGCGGCGTGGAGATCATCACGCCGTACTTCGGCAGCTCCGGGACCGGGCAGATCAACGCCATCTTCCCGGTGACGCCGTTGCCCGCGTCGCTCGCCCAGGCCGCCTGACCGCGGAGGAACCGCATGCCGCACCTCACCATCGAATACTCGGCGAACCTGCGCGCTTCCGGCGAGTGGCCATCGCTCTGCCGCAAGCTCGCGGGGGTGCTCGCCTCGCGCGAGCAGGAGGGCAAGCCGGTGTTTCCGATCGGCGGCATCCGGGTTCGCGCCATCGCCGCGGAGGACTGGTGCATCGGCGACGGCAGCCTCGCAGACGCGGCCTTCGTGCATGCGCGCCTCATGATCGGCTCGGGCCGTGCCGAGCCGGTCAAGCGGGAGGCCGGCGATGCGCTGTTCGCCGTGATGCGCGAGCACTTTGCGCGGTCGTTCGAGTCCCGCGGCCTCGCGCTGTCCCTCGAGATCGGCGAGTTCGGGGAGGCGGGCACCTGGAAGCACAACAACCTGCACGATCGCTACCGGGCTTCGCGTCGCCCGGGCTGACAGGCGGTGCGCTTCGCTTCAGCCGCCCAGGAGCGGGGCCAGGGCTTTCACCAACTGCTGGATGCCGAGCACGACGAAGAGCAGGGCGGTCAGGCGGAGCAGGATGTTGCCATGCGCACGATTCGCCATCCTGCTGCTCCCCTGCACGCCCCGACAGAGCATCCGTCGCCAGGCTGTCACGAAATCCTTGCCCGATACGTCTGGAAGGCAACCGCTTGGCGGACACCATCCTTGCGAGCTCCATGACTATCGAAGATCAGACGCCGGCAGCCGACCGCTTCACCGCACTGCGACCACGGCTATTCTCCATTGCCTACCGCATGCTCGGCACCCGCGCGGACGCGGAGGACGTGGTGCAGGACGCCTGGCTGCGCTGGCAGGCCGTCGATGCCTCCACGGTGCGGTCCACCGAGGCCTGGCTGGTCACCACGGTGACGCGGCTTGCGATCGACCGGCTGCGCGCGGCCAAGGTACAGCGCGAAGCCTATGTCGGCTGGTGGCTGCCGGAGCCGCTGGTGGCCGTGGACGAGCAGACCCCGGAGGCGGCGGCCGAGCTGGCCGGCGAGCTGTCGGTCGCCTTCCTCTGGGTGCTCGAGCGGCTTTCCGCCGAGGAGCGGGCCGCGTTCCTGCTGCGCGAAGTGTTCGACTACGACTACGCGGAGATCGCGTCCCTGCTCGACAAGACCGAGGCTGCCTGCCGCCAGATGGTCCATCGGGCCGCGGCGAGGGTGCGGGCCGATCGTCCGCGCTTCCAGGTGACCGAGGCGGAGCACCGGCGACTGCTTGCGGGGTTCATGCAGGCCGCTTCGAGCGGCGACCGGTCCGCGATCCGGGCGCTGCTCGCCGAGGACGTCAGTCTGGTGAGCGACGGCGGCGGCAAGGTGCCGTCGTTCCGGCGGGTGCTGTCCGGCGGCCACCGGATCGCCAACCTGTACTGGGTGACCGAGCGCCGGCTGGCCGGGCGCATCGCGTGGCGGCTTGCGCGCATCAACGGGGAGACCGGCCTGGTGCGCTTCGTCGACGGGCAACCCGAGTCCGCCCAGGCGTTCGTGACCGACGGCGCCCGCATCGTCGCGATCTATTCGATACGGAACCCCGACAAGCTCGCGGCCATCGCGCCGCTGCATTAGGAGCCTGGGGCCAGGCTCCTGGCGTTTGCGCGCCTGCCTTCCAGCGCTACGCCCACCTGGTTGATACCATCGGTCGTGGACGATCGGCGACTCACCTTCCGCCCGCGGCTGCTCTACTTGTCGCGTGACCCGGCGCTGGTCCGGGAGCAACTCTCCGGCGCGCGGCGTGTGTGGCCGCCGGCCGGGCGCGGCGACTGGCAGCGCCTGCTGCGCGACGACGTCTCCACGGACGAGATCTCGCCGTTGCCGGCGATGGTGCACTTCGATGCCACGCTCGGCCGCCATGCCTACACCGGCTTCGAGACCGGCGGCGAGCGGCCGATCGGGCTCGACGCCGTCCGGCAGGGCGGTTTCGAGGTGGTCGTCGCAGGTCGGCGCTACGGCAAGGGCTCCTCGCGCGAGCATAGCGTGGTGGCCGAGCTGTCGGCTGGCGTGCGGCTGGTGATCGCACCGAGCTTCGAGCGGATCTACCGGCAGAACGCGGACAACCTCGGCCTGCTCACCTCGACCGACCTCGGTCTGGCCGCACGCATTGAACGCGCCGAGGCGATCGCGCTCGATGAGCTGCTCGCGGGACGCGATGCGCTCGCCGCGGCGATCCTGCGCGAAGGCGGGCTGCTGAAGTACGGCCGCGCTCGCTTCGGCCAGGGGCAGGCGCGGGCGCCGGCCATGGCCGCAACCATACCGGCGGCTGCCGCGCCCACTGGCGCGGGCAGCGAGGGCGGGGAGCCGCAGACGCTGTTCCACAAGATCGTCGCGCGCCATCTGGTCGACGCGAGGCCGCTCGCCGCCGGCGAGGGCGGGTTCGTCCGCCCGGACCTGCGCTTCATCCACGAGTACTACACGGGAATGTGCGCCCACCTGCTGGAGCAGGAGTACGGCGATTCGCTTCGCCTGGACGACGCGGGCTCCATCGTCGCCTTCGAGGATCACCTCTCGTATGTGCATCGCAGTCCGGTGCACGTGGCCAACGATCTGGTGGACGACGTGCGCCGGCTGTCGCAGTCGCATCGGCGTTTCGTCGCCAGGCACGGCCTGAAGCACCACGGCTATCTCCGTCCTGACCTCGCGGCGGGCGATCCGCGCAATGCCGGCTCCGAGGGCATCTCGCATGCGATGGTCGCGGAGAGCTACGCGTTGCCCGGCCAGCTGCTGGTCGGCACGGATTCGCACACGCCGCACAGCGGCGCGCTCGGCTGTGTCGCGTTCGGTGTGGGCAGCACGGACATGGCCAACGCCTTCGTCAGCGGCGCGGTCCGCTTCACCATGCCGGAGGTCCTGCGAGTGGAGCTGGAGGGCGTGCTGCCGCCAGGCGTCACCGCCAAGGACATCGCGCTGCACCTGCTGGCCGAGCCCGCCGTGCGCGCGGGCCTCGGCATCGGGAGGGTGTTCGAGTTTGCCGGCGACGTGGTGCGGCGCCTCGGTATCGACGAGCGCGCCACCCTGACCAACATGACTGCCGAGCTTGGCGGCTTCACCGGCATCGTGGCTCCGGACGAGCAGACGGTGCGCTTCGTCGCCGAGCGGCGGGGCATCGACTTCGCCATCGAACCGTGGATGGCGAGTGATCCGGATGCCACCTATGCCGCCGTGATCCGCGTCGACGCGAGCCGCCTGTCCCCGATGGTGGCGCGACCCGGTGATCCGGGCAACGGCATGCCGTTGTCCAGCCTCGCCGAGGCGATTCCGATCGACATCGCGTACGGCGGCTCCTGTACCGCCGGCAAGCGCGAGGACTTCGACCACTACCATGCGGTGCTCGCATGGGCTGCTCGCCGCGGCCTGCGGGTGGCTCCGGGTGTCGAGCTCTACCTGCAGTTCGGCACCGACGCGGTGCGTGACTACTGTGAGCGGCGCGGCTATCTCGCGGCATTCGAGGCGGTCGGTGCGCAACTGCTGCATGCCGCTTGCGGCGCCTGCGCCAACTGCGGCCCCGGCGCCTCCACCCGCCCCGACCAGGTCACGGTGAGTGCGATCAACCGCAACTTCCCGGGCCGCTCCGGGCCGGGCCAGGTGTGGCTTGCGAGTCCGCCAACGGTTGCCGCCAGCGCGATCGCCGGCGAGCTGGTGTCGTTCGAGGCATTGCAGGCCCGCGAAGGCCTTCCGCGGCGGCCAGGCCAGGGCGCCGCGGGTCGCCCCTCGGCGCGGCGCTGCTGACCGGCGCTGCTAGCGCGACGGGCGCAGCAGCGCGAGCGCCAGGCCCGCCGCGCTGCAGGCCATCGCGACCAGTTGCACCGGGCCGAGCGGCTCGCCGTGGACGATCGCGCCGGACACCATCGCCACCACCGGGACCATCACCGACGACAGGCCGGCCACGTTGGCCGGCAGCAGCCCGACGATGGCGAACCAGCAGGCATTGCCGACCGACATCGGCACGATCGTGATCCAGGCGATGACCGCGATCGACTCCCAGCCGGGAACGAACCACTCGCCGTCGCCGAGCACGAAGGCAGCGAGCGTCACCGGCACCGCGGTGACCAGCAGCTGCCATCCGGTCAGCACCATGATCGGCGCTGCCACCGGACGCTGCTTCAGGATCAGCGTGCCCACCGCCCAGCCGAGTCCGGCGGCCAGGCCGAGCACCAGTCCGAGCGGCGCTTCGGCGTAGGCGCCGAAGTTGGGCACCATCAAGAGGGTGACGCCGAGGCCGCCGAGGACGATGGCGAGGAGCAGCCGCCGGCCGGGTCGCTGGCTCAGGACCAGCCACGAGAGCAACCCCGCCCAGAGCGGCATGGTGAAGCCGAGCACCGCCGATTGGCCGGAGGGAATCAGGATCGCGGAATAGGTGCTCGCGATGTTCCAGACGAGGAGGTAGCAGACGGAGGCAAGCAGCACCGTCGACCAGTGCCGCCGCGGGATGGCGAGCGGGTCACCGCGCAGGCGTGCAATCCCGAGCAGCAGCAGCCCCGCGCCGAGCAGCGACACCGATCGGAAGGTCCAGACCGAGATCTCGCGCACCGCCAGCGGAAACAGCGGCCAGTTGGTGCCCCACACGAGCGTGAGAATGACGAGCAGGACGAGGGCGCGGCGCGGTACCGGCTGGGCGGCTGAGGGCATGGGACGCGAGCGTCGCACGATTCCCCCACGCCGGCAAATCGCGGGTGACCGCGGTGTCGCTTCGGGACGCGGCTTCGCGCGGAATCGGCGGCTTCGGCGGCAGCTCCGGAGGCGGCGCGGGATCGGGATCCGGATCGGGAACCGGGTCCACCGGCAGGGGAGGATCGCCGAGCGGATCCGGCATCGGATCGCCGATCGGCGACGGCATGTCCGGCGGGAAGGGCGACTGCGCGATCCGACTGGCCGCTCGTCGGCCCGGGAAAGTGGCGGTTGCTTCGGTATGGCTGCTCACGAGGCATTCTCCGAGGTGGTGCATGGCGCGCACATCGTTTGTCGGCGGCAAGCGCTGAGCCCGCGGTTCCGGACTAGAATTTTTTCGTGAGCGACCAGATGCGGCGGGAAGGGGCGGAGGTCCGGTTCGCAGGCAAGCCGGCCTCGCCGGGCTACGCCCGCGGCCCGGTCCACGTCGTCCAGTTCCTCGATCTCGGCGATCTGCCGGCAGCGCCCGCCGTCGGGTCGCCGGCGGATTCGCAGCGCGAGGCGGTCCGCCTGCGCGATGCCGCCGCGACCGCAGCCGCCGAGCTGCGCGCGCTGGTGGCGCGGCTGGAGCAGGAGCCGGTGCGCAACCGGGCCGCGATCGGCATCCTGGGCTTCCAGGTCGCCTTCCTCGAGGATGCCGCGATGCTCGCGCCGGTGCTCGAGGCCGTGGCGGGCGGCGAGCCGGCGACGTCCGCATGGCTCGCCGCGATGGACCGCCAGATCGGGATCTACCGCGGAGCCGAGGACGAGTACTTCCGCGCCCGTGCGAGCGACCTGCGCGATATCCGCAACCGCGTGCTCGCCTGCCTCGATCGCAGCTTGTCGATGGACGACGGGCTCGAGAACCTGCCGCCCGGCGCGCTGCTCGTGACCGAGGACCTGCAGCCGTCGCGCTTCCTCGCGATCGACCGGGAGCGACTGGGCGCAGTGGTGCTGCTGCAGGGAAGCGCGGCGAGCCATGTGGCGATACTTGCCCGCGCGCGCGGCATTCCGATGGTCGTGGGCCTCGAGGCGCCGGTGTCCGACCTCGGCCGCTGGCACGGCGCGGATGCGATCCTCGACGCCCGCCGCGGGGAGCTTGCCGTCAACCCCTGCGTGGCGAGCCTCGGCACGTTCGCCGACGAACGGGATCGCGACGCGGCGATCGATGCGATCGCCGAAGCCCTGCGCCATCGGCCGGCACGCACCGCCGACGGCACGCCGGTGCGCATTCTCGTGAACGTCGCGAACCTGGGCGATCTCGACGCGATCGACCCGGCGACCTGTGACGGCATCGGGCTTGCGCGCACCGAGTTCCTCTTCGGCGACGGCCTGCTGCCGGACGAGGACGAACAGTATGCCGCCTACCGGCGCCTGGTCGAGTGGGCGCAGGGTCGGGAGGTCACCATCCGGACGCTCGACGCCGGCGGCGACAAGCCGGTACCAGGGCTCACGCTCGAAGGCGAGACCAATCCCTTCCTCGGCCTGCGCGGCCTGCGTCTCTCGCTTGCGCGGCCGGAGGTGTTTCGTGTCCAGCTGCGAGCGCTCGCCCGGGCAGCCACGCACGGCGGGATCCGGATGATGCTGCCGATGGTGACGATGCCGCGGGAGCTCGCCGCGGCGAACGCGCTGCTCGACGAGGAGCTGGCAGCGCTCGCGCGAGCGGGCATGCCGGCTGTCCGGCCGCAGGTCGGAATCATGGTGGAGGTGCCTGCCGCCGCGATCACCGCCGACGACTTCAGCGCGGCCGCGTTCTTCTCCATCGGCTCCAACGACCTGGCACAGTACGTCTCGGCCGTCGGCCGCGACGTCGAGGCGCTGTCGGCGCTGTCGAGCCCGACCCAGCCTGCGATGCTGCGCCTGATCGCCGACGTGGTCGCTTCGGGCGAGCGGCTCGGCATCGAGACGAGCCTGTGCGGCGACGCTGCCAGCGATCCGGCCGAGATCGCGGCGCTGCTCGCCACCGGCCTTCGCTCGCTTTCGGTCGCACCCGCCCAGTTGGCCCGGGTGAAGCTGGCCGTCAGTCGCACCCAGCTGCATCGGCGCGGCGCGGCGGAATGATGACGACCAGCTGCTCGGCCGGGCGCGTGGCGTGCTGGAAGCGGTGATGTCGGGAAGATCGGTTGCCGGGCGCGGGTCGATTGCCATGCGGGCGCTGGTGGTCGTCGTCGCGGCCGCCTCGGCCGCGTCGGCGCGGGCACAAGTCGCCGTCCCGTACTACTCGCCCGGCGACTTCGTCGCGGCCCTCCAGGTACGGGCACAGGCACCGTTCGCATTCCAGTTCGCCGAGGGCGCGAGCCATCTCGTCGAAGCGGTGAGCGCGCTCTGCGAGGCTGCGGCCAGACGCACCGACCGCAAGCCGACGCCGGGCGCGCGCAGCCTCGGCGAGGGCGCTGAGCCGTCCGATCCGTCGGGCGAGGCGCTGCTCGGCGCGCAGCAGTCGTGGCTGGCCGCGGCGGATGCATGGGAGCGGCTGAACGCGGTGTCGTTGGCGGCCACCCTGGAGCGCCGCAGCGAACGTCGCATCGATTTCCGGCCGTCGCGTCCCCGTTCGATCCGGGCGGCGATCAATACGCACGGACGCGGCCGTGCGCCGCCCGGTGCCAAGGCGCTCGGGCGTGTGAGCCCGCCCGCCAAGGGCCTGCCTGCGCTGGAGTGGCTACTGTGGGACCCGGCGGTACCGACCCATGCGGCCGGTTGCCGCTATGCGGTCGGCGTCGCGCAGGACGTGCAGCGCGAAGCCGAAGCGCTTGCCGAGGCGCATGCCGAGCTCGCAACCCGCTGGCTGGCCGGCGGCGAACCGGAGGGAGAGGAGGAGGCGGAACGGTTCGAGGCCCGCGCCGCCGAAGCGATCAACCAGTGGCTGGCCGGACTCGAGGTGCTGCGCTGGCAGCAGCTGGGCAAGCCGCTCGCGATGATCACGCGCGCCGGCGGCGAGAGCGCCAGGGCCGCGATAGTGACCGGCGCGGTCGTACCGGACCCGCATGACGACGCCTGGCCGCGGCCGCCCAGCGCCTCCCATCGCGACGCCTGGCGGGCGCGCTGGGAGGCGTTGCGCCAA
Source organism: Pseudomonadota bacterium (assembly GCA_023389175.1). GTDB lineage: Bacteria > Pseudomonadota > Gammaproteobacteria > Burkholderiales > Burkholderiaceae_E > Lautropia. Next base: position 13,090 of record JAEWEW010000307.1, read on the forward strand.
TTGGCGATCGGCCCCGCGCCTACCGACGGGTTCGCACCGCAGCCGGTCGTCGCGCCCACCGTGATCAGCCTCGAGGCGCTGCTGCGCGGCCGCGGTCGCAATGAGGATGCCGATCGATGGGCGCGGGCCGTCATGGCGGCGGACCAGGCGATGCTGGCACTGACCGAAACCCCGGCCGGCTCGAGCGGCGGCGCAAGCGCGGCCGCTGCTGCCGCCGCTGCCGCCGCGCTTGCGCTGCCCGGCAGCGCGAACCGTGGGGCGCCGGATGCGATCGGCGGCCCGGTGCCGGCGACCTCGCCGGAGGGCGGCACACCGCTGCCGCCGCTCGCCACCATGGAGCAGGCGGTTCAGGCGCTCGATGCGGTCAAGCAGTTCATGCAGGTGACCGTCGCTCCGGCACTTTCGGTCAGGCTCCTTTCCCCAGATTCGGATGGCGGCAACCATCGCAGGCGATCCGCGGTCGAGCCGCTCCGGCCGGACGATCACTGGGCCGTCGCGACCTGGGTCGTTGCGCTCCCGCCGACGGCGCCGTCCGGCTGACCCACCAGCCGGCGCAGACGCTTCACCGTCCAGTCGCCCGGCTCCGGTGCAACGCTGAAGCCGAGCCGGCGTGCGAGCCGGATCATCGGCGTGTTGGTCGCGAGCGTGATGCCCCCGAGCTCCCGCACGCCGGCGTTGGAGGCGACCGCGGCCAGTCGCTCCAGCAGCCGTCGCCCGATACCGCGCCGCTGCCATGCGTCGGTCACCACAATGGCGAACTCCGCGCTGTCGCCGTCTTCGCCGAGCACGTAGCGTGCGACGGCAACCTCAACGGACGGTGGGTGTCCATCGGCTGGTCCGCGCAGCGCCGGATGCGGCGACGTCGTCGGCGAGGCTGCCGGCACGAGCGCCACCAGTGCCATCTCGCGCCGGTAGTCGATCTCGACCATGCGTCGCAACTCGCCGGGCAGCAGGCAGCGTGGCGACATCAGTCGCTGGTAGCGCGTCTGCAGCGAGAGGCCGCGCATGAAGCGCCAGTGGCTGCGCCGGTCCCCCGGTGCGATCGGGCGCACCAGCACCGGCGTGCGGTCGGGCAGCCGCAGTGTCGTCACCAGGTGGCGCGGATACGGCCGTTCGAGCGCCTCGCCGGGCAAACCCGGCGGCAGTCCCGCGGCGATGGCGGCGAACGGGTCGGGATGATGCAGGGCCATGACGCGGCTCCTCCTCCTGCCTTGCCCGGGTGGCTATCGGCCCGCGACCGCGAGCCCCAGCGCGGGCGTGTGCATGTCCAGGGCCGCATCCACAGGACGGTCGGCGCCGCGGCGCAGTCGGTGCAGCAACCGCGCGGCGATGCGACGCGTGATACCGCCTCGCGCGGCCGCCTGCCCCGACGTCTGCGCTGGCGGCAGGATCAGCACCTCGGCGGTATCCATTGCCTGGACGATCGCCGTTTCCGGTCGCTCCAGGCGGAAGCTCTCGCCGCTGGTGAGCACGACATCACGCAGGTCGTTGTCCTGGGTGATCCAGACGGCGCCGCGGCGCGACGTGATGCAGGCGCCCTGGCCGTCCCTGACGGTGAGCGGCATGCCCCAGCGGAGCGTGACGCGAATGGGTGAGGCGTTAACTCTCATGGCAGCTCCTCGCATGATTCCGGTTCATGTGGACACACGGATGCTGCGCGGTTCCCCAACGGAGCTCAAACGATCAATTCGAATGAGATGAATGCGCGAGGCGCATGCGAGACGGGATGCGGGACGGGCTCGATTGCCGCGCAGGAACTCGTCGTCTCTCGATCAGCGGTGAGCCCGGGCGCAGCCGCAGGAGCGCCAGCTCGCGGTCACGCGCGTGGAGCTCACCATCGCGCGATCCGTCCCACGCGGGATCGATGCGTCTATTCCGCGAGGAGCGTTTCCGAAGCCCGGTCCCCACATGGCGAGGGACGGCGCGGTCGCTCTTTGGAGAGACTTGCGGACCTGCGCCGACGGCGGCCGTACCTGAGCGGCCTCCTGTATCCGGCAGGTAACCGGCCGGTATCGGCCGGGAAATCGGGCCGGGCGGCGCACCCACGGAACGCCCGCCGGGCCTTAGACTGCCACCATGGAAGCCGGATCGCACGACAACGCGCGGGACCCGGCGCGATCTCGCGCCCCGGAGGGAGCCGGGCCGCCGCCGGATCCCGCCGGGCGCTCCGACTGGGAGGCCACCGCCCAGGCGCTGCGCCGGGCCGCGTTGCTGGTGGCGAAGATCGGCGGTCCCGAGGAACTGTTCGCCGGGATGGTGCGCCAGCTTACCGAGGACCTCGCGGCAGCGACCGCCTTCATCGCGGTCTTCGACGATGCCGAGCGCACCCGCATGCGGACCCTGGCGGTCCGGCTCGACGGCCGCGCGCTGCGCAACTTCACCTACGAGCTGGAAGGCTCGCCCTGCGCCAGGGTGGTTGGCCAGTCGTTCCACTTCATCGCCGACGGCCTGCTGCGGGAGTTCCGGGGCGGAACGATCTTCGATGCCAAGGGCATGGATTCCTATGCCGCGTATCCGCTGAACACGAGCGACGGGACGCCGCTCGGGCTGATCACCGCAATGGACCGGCGGCCGATCCGTGATCCGGAGCTCGCCGAGTCGCTGATGAAGATCTTCGCGGTGCGGGCAGCCGCGGAACTGGAGCGCCAGCGCGCCATCGAGGCGCTGAGCGATTCGGAGGCGAGCTACCGCGCCATCTTCGAGGCGGTGGAGGACGCGGTGTTCGTCCACGACTGGGATACCGGAGCGATTCTCGACGTCAACCGCCGCGCCTGCGAGGCCTACGGCTTTCCGCGCGAGGAGATGCTGGGCTGGAGCATCGACAAGTTCAGCTCCGGCGTCGCGCCGTATACCGGTGAGGATGCGATGGCCTGGGTGCAGCGGGCCAAGGCCGGGGAGCGGCCGCGCTTCATCTGGCAGCGGCGCCGCAGCGACGGAGTCCTGCGCTGGGACGAGGTGCGGCTGAAGGCGGTGACGATCAACGGCAAGCCGCGGGTTCTCGCCTGCACCCGGGACATCACCGAGCGCAAGGAGGCGGTCGATGCGCTGCGCAGCCGCGAGGCCCAGTACCGCGCCATCTTCGACGGCTCGGCGGACTCGCTCGTGCTGTGGAACCGGCAGATCCGCATCGTCGACGTGAACGCCGCCTTCACCCGCATGTACGGCTACGAGCCGCACGAGGTGATCGGCGGCAGCTTCGGCAACCGGCTCTCGGAGGAGGAGGTGGCGCGGCGCAGCCGGCTGATCGAGCGCGCGCTCGCCGGCGAGCAGGGGCACCTCGAGACCACCACCGTGCGCAAGGACGGCAGCCGCCTCGACGTCGAGCTGCGCTACCTTCCGATCATGCACCAGGGCGAGCCGCATGTGCTGGTGGTGTCGCGCGACATCAGCGCGCGACGCGAGGCCGAGGCGCAGCGCGAGGAGCTGGAGAACCAGGTGCGCCAGGCGCAGAAGATGGAGGCCATCGGCCAGCTTACCGGCGGCATCGCGCACGACTTCAACAACATCCTCACCACGGTGATCGGCTATCTCGCCATGGCCGAGGAGCGCGCCGCCCAGGGCGACGACCGCGACCTGGTCCGCCAGCTCGACCAGGCACATCTCGCGGCGAGCCGCGCGCGCGACCTGGTCTCGCAGATGCTCACCTTCGCCCGGCGCCAGGCGGGCGAGCGCAAGCCGAGCGAGCTCGGGACGATCGTGCGCCAGTCGGTCCAGCTGCTGCGCGCGACCATGCCGTCGTCCACCATCATCGACGCCGACGTGCCGTCCGCGCCGGTGACCGGGGAGGTCGACGGCGTGCAGCTGGAGCAGGTGCTGTTCAACCTGTGCATCAACGCGCGCGACGCGGTGGGCTCGCACGGCCGGATCCGGGTCGGGATGCGTGAGCGGGACGTCGGCCCGCTGCGCTGCGCCTCCTGCCGCAGCGACGTGCCGGCCGGCCGCTGGGTGGAGCTGAGCGTCGCGGACGACGGCACCGGCATCTCGCCCGAGGTACTCGGGCGGATGTTCGATCCGTTCTACTCCACCAAGGAGATCGACCGCGGATCCGGCATGGGGCTCGCGATGGTGCATGGCATCGTCCACTCCCACGGCGGCCACATCCTGGTGGAGACCCGCCCTGGCGCGGGCTCGACCTTTCGCGTCCTGCTGCCGCCCTGCGGGGAGATGGCGAACCGGGCCGCGGAGGCGGTGCCGCCCGCACGGACGGCGGCTGCCCGTTCCCGGCCGGGCCCCCTGTTCGGCCGCATCCTGCTGGTCGAGGACCAGGCGATGGTCGCGGAATTCATGTCGGAGCTGCTCGGCAGCTGGGGCCTCGAGGTGATCGTCCACGAGGATCCGCTCGCAGCGCTCGACTGGCTGCGCATCCCGACCAACCCGGTGGACCTGCTGATCACCGACCAGACGATGCCGCGCATGGCCGGCCTGGAGCTCGCCTCGCGCGCCGTGGACCTGCGTCCGACCATCGCGGTGCTGCTCTATACCGGCGATGCCGCGGTGTTCGGCGCGGAGGAGCTGCGCCGCAGCGGCGTGCGCAAGCTCATGCGCAAGCCGATCGAGCCGTCGACCCTGCACTCGGCGCTGGTCGAGTTGCTGCGCCGCCCGGTCCCGGATCCGGATCGCGAGGCCGCAGCGGCCGGGTGATCCTCACCAGCGTCGCATCGCCGGGATAGGGGCCGAGCTCGAAGCCGACCCGGCGCGCCAGCGCGAGCATCGGGCGGTTGTAGCGCAGCACCTCGCCGACGGCGTTGGCGAGCCCGCGCCGCTCGGCATCGGCGATCACCTGGCGCAGCAGCGCCAGTCCGAGGCCGCGCCGCTGAAACGCGTCGCCGACCGCGACCGCGACGTTGCAGGTCTCGGGCGATGCCGGATCGATCGCGTACTCGGCGAAGCCGGCGAGGCTCCCGGCCGGCGTATCGACGACGACGAAGCGATGCAGCGGGTCATCCCGGCGCAGCGCGTCGGCGAGGATCGATGGCAGCGACGAGACCGGTGCGAAGAAGCGCTGTGCCCGCGCGATCATCGAGAGGCCCTGGACGAAGGACTCGAGCGCCGGCAGGTCCGCGGGCTTCGCTGGCCGCAGGGTGAGCACGGTGGTGTCCATCTCCGGCACCGGTGCTCAGGCGGCGAGCGCCGGCCCCGCGCCGGCGGGTCGGGTCGGGGCAAGGCGGCGACCGCGCAGCAGGAACGGCAGGTGCGCCGCGGCCGCGACCAGCGAGAGGGCGACGTCCAGCAGCCAGAATGCGCGATAACCCGCGGCCGGATCGTGCCATTCCGCCGCGAGCCCGCCGAGCCAGACGCCCGCGAAGCAGCCGGCCTGGTGCAGCAGCACGACGCTGCCGAAGATCGTCGCGAAGCGCGCCGGCCCGAACTCGCGCGAGACCAGCAGGCTGGTCGGGGGCAGGATCGCCATGTAGGTCAGGCCCATCGCTACCGCGAAGGCGAGCAGCACCGACGGCGTCGCGGGCAACAGCAGGAAGGCGGCGATGAAGACGGCGCGCAGGCCGTGCAGCGCCAGCAGGACCATCGCCGGCGCATGGCGCTTCAACACCACGCCGATGCCGAGCGCGCCGGCGATGTTCGCGGCGCCCAGCAGCGCGAGCCAGACGCCGGAGAGGCCGGCCGGCAGGCCGCAACGATCGATCACGCCGGGCATGTGAACGTTCAGGAAGGCGACATGCAGGCCGCAGGCAGCGAACCCGCCGCCGATCAGCCAGAAGGCGCGGCTGCCGAGCGCGCCGGCGAGGCTTGCGGGCTGCGGCGCGGCCGCTTCCCCGGTGTCGCCCGCGCGGATCCGGGGGGCAACCCCACCGGTCGCACCCGGGGCTGCGGTCGCCATCGCAGGCGCCGGGCCGCTGCGGAACGCCAGTGCAAGCGGCAGGGCGAGCATTGCGAGGCCTGCGGTCGACCACAGCGCCGCCTGCCAGCCCGCCGCGACGATCACGGCCTGGGTACCTGGTCCGAGCAGCATCTGGCCGAGCGAGCCGCCAGCGCCGACGATGCCGATCGCGAGCGCCTGGTGCGCGGGCGGCACGCGTCGTCCGACTTCGGCGAGCAGCACCGCGACGCTGCTCATCGCCGTGGCCGCGGCGGCGGTCAGGACGACCGCGGTGCCGAAGAGCAGCGCGTCGCCGCCGAGCACAGTCGCCGCGTTGCCCGCGGCGAAGAGCAGCAAGCCGGCCGCGATCACCCGCGCTGCGCCGTAGCGATCGGCCAGCATGCCGACCACCGGCTGCGAGACGCCCTGGACCAGCTGGCCGATCGCGACCGCGAGGCTGATGGTGGCGAGGCCGATGCCGGTCGCCGTGTTGATCGGCGAGACGAAGAGGCCGAACGCCGACCGGCTGCCGAGCGCCAGCGCGATCAGCACGGTCGCCGCGAGCGTGCAACGCCAGGTCGCGTTCATGCCGGTCCTCCTGCTGCCCAGCTAGACGAACACCGGCAACCGCTCGCCAGGCGAGGCGGGGACGGCGTAGGAGAGCGGCGCGAGCGCGTCGGCGATGCGCTTGCGCTGCGCCTCGTCGAGCATCCCGGCGAGCACCTTGCCGAAGCGCGGCACCTGCGAGCCCGACACGATGTACTGCCAGCGGTACGCCTTGAGGAACTGGTGGTGGATCGCGGCCTGCTGGACCGGCGTATAGCGGCTCGCCGCGACGTGCATGAACCAGTCGGAATCGGCGGAGGCCTGCACGCGGAGGATGCCGTCCAACGCCCCGACCAGCTCGATGAAGTCGCCGACCGCGTGGTCGCGGGCCGCGCCATCGATCGCGGCGTCCTCGCGCAGCAGCTCGAGCTCGACGCCGATCGCGTTCTGGGACTCCTCCTGCCAGTGAAAGAGGAAGACGTCCTTCCAGAGCTCCGAGAGCCCGGCATCCTGGCGAAGGCTCTCGCGGTAGTGGACCTGGGTGAACAGATCGATGTCGAGCATGAAGGCGAGCACCGCCCAGGTGCTCCTGGCGAGCACCGCGCCGGCCACCTCGTGTGGTCTCGCGGTGAACTCGTAGCCGGCGGGCATCACCTCGGCGAGCATCTGCTCGATGCGCAGGAAGAGCCGCTGGTGCTCGAGCTCCTCGTCGCCGGAGATCCGCACCAGCGCCTCGAGCGCGGCCTGGTCGCCCGGCCAGCGGTTGCGGCTCGCCTCCAGCATCCTGGTGCCGAGGAAGCGCTCGGCGAGGTCGAACACGTTGGCATAGGTGCGGCCCTGCACCTGGCTGAACAGGCGACGGTCGGCCGGAGCCAGGAAGCCGAGCTCGTCGACCAGCGAGAGGCCAATGGGCAGGAACATCGTCGAGAGATCGAAGCGCCGTCCGCGGATGACGTCCCGGTCGATATCCGGGCGCATGCTCCGGGCGTCCTCCGGTGCCAGGGCAGGGCGGGCGGCGGAGCTGCGGCTATCACCGGACGAACCGGCATGCTCGATCTGTGCGCTCATGTGCGGGCCTCGGAGGGGCCTCGTGCGCGGGCCCCGGAGCGCCCGGGGCCGATTCCCCGAGGCGCGAGGCAATCGTGGGCATTGCCGGTATCGCCGCCGCGTCAGGTCGCTCGCGGCTTGTTGCGGTTTGGTATCCGGCTTGTCATTTGGGCAACTCTGGCCGCAAAATCCCGCCATGCAGACCAACGGTCGCCTGCTCGTCGTCGACGATGACCCGAGTGTCCGGGCCATGCTGCTCGAATACCTCCGGGGGCATCGCTACGAAGTGCGCGCGGTGGACAGCGGCACGGAGATGCGCGCGGAGCTCGAGCGCGACCTGCCGGACCTGATCCTCCTGGATCTCCGCCTGCCCGGGGAGGATGGCCTCACGCTCGCGCGCTTCCTGCGCGAGCGCTACGACGTCGGCATCATCATGGTGACCGCCTCGGGCGATGTCTTCGATCGCGTCGTCGGGTTGGAGGTCGGCGCCGACGACTACGTCGCCAAGCCGTTCGAGCCGCGCGAGCTGCTCGCGCGCGTGCGCAGCGTGCTGCGACGGATGCAGGCCCGGCCGCAGGGCGCTGGAGAGGGCAAGACGGCGGAGGCGGGCGGCACCGCCGGGATGGCTCGGCGCGTGCGTGTCGGCCGCTGCGAGCTCGATACCGAGGCGCGCCGCCTGTTCGACAACGGCGAGGAAGTGCCGCTGACCGCCATGGAGTTCGAGCTGCTTCGGGTCTTCCTCGCGAATCCCGAGCGGGTGCTGTCACGGGACCAGCTGCTCCTGCGCACGCGCAACCGCGAATGGGAGCCGTTCGACCGGTCGATCGACATCCGGATCGGCCGGTTGCGGCGCAAGATCGAACCCGAGCCGGGCGGCGAGCCGCGCTGCATCCGAACCGTGCGCAACGGCGGCTACATGTACGTCCCGCTGCCTGAAGGCGAGCCCGCGCGCCGCGCGGTCGCCGCGGACTGATCCACGCCGGCTGGCGCGTCGCAGCGACGCGCCCCCGGGGCCCGTGTCAGGCGAGCGTCCTCAGCAGCCAGCGGTTCAGGTCCGCGATTTCCTCGGCGCAGACCGAGTGCGGCATCGGGTACTCATGCCACTCGACCGGATGGCCCATGGCGATGAGCGCGTCGCGCGATGCGGTGGCACGGTCGATCGGGATGACCGGGTCCGCGCTGCCGTGGGCAAGGAAGATCGGCACGTCGGCGTTGGCCTGGTGCCGTTCCGCCTCCGCGACGGCGGCGAGCGGCAGGTAGCCGGACAGGCCCACCAGTCCGGCGAGACGTTCCGGGTAGCGCAGGCCGGTCATCAGCGTCATCGCGCAGCCCTGCGAGAAGCCCATCAGCACGATGCGGTCCGCGGCAATGCCGCGCTCACGCTCGCGAGCGACCAGCGCCTGGACCAGCGCCTGGGAGGCGCGCAGTCCGCGCTCGTCCTCGCGCCGGGAAATCTCCGTGCCGATGATGTCGTACCAGGCGCGCATGCGCATGCCGCCATTGATCGTGACCGGCATCACCGGTGCGTGCGGGAACAGGAAGCGCACCTCGCCGACCGGATCCAGCCGGAGTTCCTGCGCTATCGGAACGAAATCCGTCCCGTCGGCGCCAAGCCCGTGCAGAACGATCAGGCTCGCGGTGGGATGCTTGCCGGACTGGAGCTCGATCACCTCCAGGGTCAGGTCGCCCGCCGTCATTCCTGCGCGCCCCCGGCCGGCTTGCCGTAGTACTGCACGCCGATGCGGATGCGGTCCCGGCCGCTCGCGCGGCGGTGCCGGTTGGTGTCCCGCAGCGAGTACACGCAACCGCAGTATTCCTGCTGGTAGAACATCTCGCGCTTGGAGATCTCGATCATGCGGGCCGAGCCGCCCCCCTTGCGCCAGTTGTAGTCCCAGTAGTGCATGCCGGGATAGCGCGAGGCGGCGCGGATGCCGCAGCCGTTGATCTGCGCCATGTCCTTCCAGCGGGAGATGCCGAGCGAGCTGCTGAAGACGCTGAAGCCGTTCTCGTGCGCGTAGAGCGCGGTGCGCTCGAAGCGCATGTCGAAGCAGGCGGTGCAGCGGGCTCCGCGCTCCGGCTCGTTCTCCAGCCCCTGCGCGCGGGCGAACCAGTTGTCCGTGTCATAGTCGGCATCGACGAACGGGATGCCGTGCTTCTCGGCGAAGCGGATGTTCTCGTTCTTGCGCAGCTCGTACTCGCGCTGCGGATGGATGTTCGGGTTGTAGAAGAAGATGGTGAAGTCGATGCCCGAGGCGAGGATCGCCTCCATCGGCTCGGCCGAGCACGGCGCGCAGCAGGAATGCAGCAGCAGCCGGTCGTGGCCGCCCGGCAGGGCGAGCCTCGGGCGCTCTGGCGCATCGCCGCTCGGGACGGGCGCTGGCGGAGCTGGATGCGACATCGCGGCTTTGCCTCCTGGCTTCAATCCAAATTAGCGGCCTTTGATTTTAGCCGGGCGGTCCACGGTCCCGGTTGCCGGGTGCCTCGTCGGAAGGGATACCGGGGCACGGCAGCTTCCTTGCGTCATCGGCGCCTCATTCGAGGTCGCGCCGCTATCGGCCGGCGCACGCCCGGCTAGCTTCCCGCCTCGTCGCTCAGGCGCCGTTTCAGCCGGCCGAGCATGGTGCTCGCATAGGCGGCGTAGGGGCCGATCCAGCGCTCGTGGATGCCATGGATCGGCAGCGCGTCGAGCGAGTTCCAGCGCTCGCGCCCGCGTCGCTCGACCACGACCAGCCCCGCCTGCTCCAGCACCCGCAGGTGCTGCATCACCGTGCAGCGATCCAGCTCCGGCACCGCCTCGCAGAGCATGCCGGTGGTGCGCGGTCCCGTCTTCATCGCGTCGAGCAATCGGCGTCGCACGCGATGGCCGAGCGCCTTGAACAGGAGATCGTCCGCGTCGTCCGGGTCAGCCGGCGCGGGACCGATGTCCCCGGCAAGGCCGGTGGCGCCGCCGTGGCGGCGAGCGCGATGCAGGGCGGTTGACATGTTATAGAACTATAACATACGATCGGCGCCTTGATGCCGGTGGAGGCACGCGATGACGATCGATCCAGGACTCGAGCTTCGGTTCACCGTTGGTGGCCGGATCGCGAAGCCGGTGGCCGAGGTGTTCGAGGCGGTGGTGGACCCTGGCCGGCTTTCCTCCTTCTTCACCACCGGCGGCGCCCGGGGCCGCCTGGCGACCGGTGCGACCGTGACCTGGGACTTCCACGATTTTCCCGGTGCCTTTCCGGTCGAGGTGGTGGAGGTGGTCAAGGATCAGCGCATCACGCTGCGCTGGGATTCGTCCGAGCCCTCGGGGGCGGACGACCGCCCGGGCAGGACGACGGTCGTCATGACCTTCGAGGCGCTCGATGACGGCCGCACGCTGGTGCGGATCAGCGAGTACGGCTGGAGCGCCACCGCCGAGGGGCTGAAGGCGTCCTATGGCAACTGCGAAGGCTGGACCGGGATGCTGTGCGCCATGAAGGTCTGGCTGGAGCACGGCATCGTGCTGCGCCGAGGGTTCTACAAGTAGCGGTCGGCGCGGACACGCCGCATGAAGCGGCGCCGAATGGCTCAGCCGAGCGAGGTATCCAGGAACATCATCACCACGAACCCGACCAGCAGGCCGCCGGTGGCCCAGCGCTCGTTGCCGCGCCGATGTGATTCCGGGATGATCTCGTGGCTCACCACGAACAGCATCGCGCCCGCGGCGAAGGCGAGGCCCCACGGCAGCAGTGTCGCCGAAAGGGTCACGATGGCGGCACCAAGCACCGCGCCGATCGGCTCGATGAGCCCCGACAGCACGCCGATGCCGGCGGCCGTCGCGCGGCTGTAGCCGGCGCCGAGAAGCGCCAGCGCGATCACCAGGCCTTCCGGGACGTCCTGGATGGCGATGCCGGTGGCAAGCGCGGTGGCCCGGGCCTCGTCGGTGCCGGCGAAGGCGACGCCGATCGCCAGCCCTTCCGGGAAGTTGTGCAGGCAGATGGCGAAGACGAATAGCCATGCGCGCTTGATCGCCCGGGCGCGCGAGCCTTCCACGCCCTTCACGAAATGCTCGTGCGGCAGCAACTGGTCCATCAGGATCAGCATCGCGGCGCCGAGCAGCAGCGCGATGCTCACGATCGCGCCCGCGCCCATCGGCGAGGCGCCCTGGTTCCCGGCTGCCGCCAGTGCCGGAATGATGAGCGAGAAGGCGCTCGCGGCGAGCATCACGCCCGCGCCGAAGCCGAGCAGCGTATCCTGGGTCCGGTTGGTGAGCGGCCGCGATACCAGCATCGGCACCGTGCCGAGCGCGGTGGCGCCCGCGGCCATCAGGCCGCCAAGCAGCGCCTGCGCCACTCGCGGGTCGTGGAAGATGATCGCCTCCCACGTGTCCCGGGTGAGGATCAGCAGGCCGGTGACGGCGATCAGCGCGCCGAACAGGCGGCGCGGCCCGGGCATCGACGAACCGATGGTGCGCCAGTTCATGGCTGGGAAACCTCCCTGGGGCGAGTCATTGTTGCATGGGGTCCGCGCGCGTGGCGCGGATCATGGCGCTTTAGATAGTAATGAGAATCGTTATTTTCAAGGCGGACACTGTCGGTCGGGTTATCCTCTAGCCTCGAACCGCTGTTCATTCATCCACCCTTTTCAATGCCCCGCTTCCTGCACACCGCCGACTGGCAGATCGGCCGCGCCTACCAGCGCTTCGCGGCCGACGATGCCGCGCAGCTCGCCGAGGCCCGGATCGCCACCGTCGCGCGCATCGCCACCCTGGCGGCCGAGCGCCGCGTCGATGCGGTGCTGGTGGCCGGAGACGTGTTCGATGCACAGACGGTGTCGGACAAGACCGTGCGGCGTCTCTTCAATGCCCTTGCCGACTATCCCGGGCCCTGGCTCATGATCCCGGGCAACCATGACGCCGCGCTAGCCGCGAGCGTCTGGACCCGGGCCCGCCGGCTCGGCTGCGTCCCTAGCAATGTCCATACCCTGGAGGGGCCGGAGTGCCGCCGGTTCGAGGCCTTGGGCTTCGTCGTCCTGGCCGCGCCGCTCGCGCAGCGTCATGTCCATTCCGACCTGACGGACTGGTTCGACGACGCAGTCTCCCCGCCGGGATTGCTGCGCGTCGGTCTCGCGCACGGCTGCATGGCGGGGGTGCTTCCCGATACGTTGGATTCGGCGAATCCGATCGCCGCCGACCGCGCGAGCCGGGCGCGGCTCGACTATCTCGCGCTGGGCGATTGGCACGGCACCCGCCGGATGGACGCGCGCACCTGGTACAGCGGCACGCCCGAGCCCGATCGCTTTCGCGGCAACGATCCCGGCAACGTGCTACTGGTCGACATCGCCGGCCCCGGTGCGCAGCCGGAAGTGGAAGCGGTGCCGGTCGCGGCCTACCGGTGGCACGAGCTGCAGGCCGAGGTGTCGGTGGCGACCGACGTGGAGGCGCTGGAGGCCCGGCTCGGCGAGCTCTCGTCGCGCGATGTCGTCGCCCTGCGTCTTGCCGGCCGCGTCGACCTGGACGCCCGCGAACGCGTCGCCCGCCTGGTCGGCGAGGCGCAGGGGCGGGTGCGGGCGCTCGACGTCGACATGGCGAGCCTGCGCCTGAGGCCGACCGATGCCGACCTCGCCCGGCTCGCGGCCGACGGCTACCTGGGGGAGGTGCTGGCGGAGCTGCGCGAGTCCGCCGCCCAGGCCGCGTCCACCGGCGAGCCCGCAGGTGCCCATCGGGACGCCGAGTCCGACGCGAGCCCCGACGCCAGCCCGGACTTGCCGCCGGATTCCGGCGAGAAGCTCGCCGACGAGCCCGAGGTCGCCGCCGAGGCGCTCGATATCCTTGCCGGCCTGCTCGTGGAGCGTCGCGGATGAGGCTCGAGCGCCTGCGCATCGAATCGCTGCGCCAGTTTCGCGAGCCGGTGGAAATCGACAACCTCAATGCCGGCCTCAACCTCTTCGTCGGCCCGAACGGTGCCGGCAAGAGCACCATCGTCCGCGCGATCCGGGCCGCCTTCTTCGAACGCCATGCCTCGGGAAGCGTCACCGACCTGCTGCCGTGGGGCGACGCGGCCGCCTCGCCCGCGGTGGAGGTGGACTTCCATTGCCAGGGCCGCCGCTATCGACTGCGCAAGCGCTTTCTCGGGCGCAGCCGCCGCTGTACGCTGGAGGTCGACGGCACCGTCTTCGAGAACACCGATGCCGAGGAGCGCCTCGCGGCGCTGCTCGGGTACCAGTACGCCCTGAAGGGCGCGAGCCGCGCAGCGCACTGGGGAGTGCCGGGCCTGCTGTGGATCGAGCAGGGCGACGCCGGCCAGCACCTGCACGAGGCGGTGGCCAATGCCACCGATCACCTGCGCAAGGCGCTCGACGATTCCGTCGGCGAGATCGCCGCCACCGGCGGCGACGAGATCTTCGACCGGGTCTGCGCGGAGCGCGAGAAGCTGCTGACCCGGACCGGTCAGCCGGCCGGCGAGATGAAGGACGTGATCGCGCGGCTCGCCCAGGCACGCCAGCGGACCGAAGAGCTGGGTGCCCGGCTGCTCGTCTATCGCGAGCAGGTGGACCGGTTCGGCCAGCTAGGCACGCGCATCCGCGAGGACGAGCAAGAGCGGCCGTGGCAGCGCTTCGAGGCGGAAGCCGCCCGGGCGCGCGAGCAGCTCGAAGCCATCGCGCGGCGGCGCGCGGCGCTGGTCGCGGACCGTCGGTTGCTCGAGCAGACCCGCCAGCAGGTATCGCTGCTGGAGCAGCAGCAGGAGGCGGTGGCGGCGGAGCAGGCGGGGCTGGAGCG
>JAEWEW010000379.1 GCA_023389175.1 Pseudomonadota bacterium
ACGACGTGCTGGCCGACGCGCGTGGCCATGACCTCCAGGACCGGCCAGGCATCTTCGCTCGCCGGGGCGCCGATCGTCACAGGCGCGATCGCTTGACCCGGGCCGATTCCGACCTGCGCGCAGAGCGACAGGACGCCGTCGCCTCCGTCCAGGTAGAGCAGGGCGAACGGAACATCGGACCGGCACGAATCCAGCACCGCGGCCGAGAGGGTACAGGCGTCGGCGACTGTCCGGGCCTCAGAAGGGGCGGCCGCAAGATCCCTGAGGACCTTCAGGCGCCGCTCGCCGACCACCTCCGCGGTTGTCTCGGTGCACGCGCAGAACATGCCGCCGATGCCGCCGGATTCATCCGGGATGGGACTGTAGGAGAACGTGAAATAGACTTCTTCGGGGAACCCGTTGCGCTCCATGAAGAGCATGAGGTTGTTCGACCAGGTCGGATCGCCTGCCAGCGCGCGGTCCACCAGCGGCTTGATATCCGCCCAGATCTCGGGCCATACCTCTTCGGCTGGCCGGCCGAGCGCCCAGGGGTGCTTGTGTCCCGTGATGGGCCGATAGCCGTCGTTGTAGATCTTGACGAGACGCGGCCCCCAGAACACGAACATCGGGTAGCGCGAATTCAGGATGATCCCAAGCGTCGTCTTCAGGCTCTGCGGCCAGCCTTCAGGCGGGCCGAGCGGCGTCGTCGACCAGTCCTTCGTTCGAATGAGCTCGCCGAGCTCGCCACCGCCCTGCAGAAAGGCCAGGCTACTTGACATTTCGGATCCGCACCTCGTCGTCCCCACCGGGGGACGGACGAGCGGATTCTAATGTGCCGCCCCGGGCAAGGCCGTTTTTCCTCCCGTCGCGCCCGGAAGATAATCCGGTCTCACCCTGTGATCCCGGAAACCTGCCGATGACGATCCGTAACCTGCCCGACAGTAGCAAGTTGACGATCTGCTTTGCACACGCGGCCTATCGCATGGGAGAGCGTTTCGCTCGGCGCGCGACCGGTCTGCGGCACTTCGAAGTGCGCAGTGCGGCGGACCTCGAGGCTCGCATCGGCGAGGCGGATGTCCTGGTCGTCTCGGGTCTGTGGCGCGATCAGCTGGTGCAGTCCGCACCGCGGCTTGCCTTCATCCAGTCGATCAGCGCCGGCATCGACCAGTACGGGCTGGAGGCCCTCCGGTCAGCCGGCATCCGCCTGGCAAGCGCGCAGGGCGCCAACGAGCGCGCGGTGGCCGAGCACGCCATGGCGCTGATCCTCGCGATCGCGCGCAAGCTTCCGATGGCCCGGGACAACCAGGCGGCACGGCATTGGCGCCCCATGATCTCGGATATCCCGCAGCGCGAGGACGAGCTCGGCGGCAAGACGCTGGTGATCGTCGGGATGGGGCGAATCGGGTCGCGCCTGGCCACGCTGGCCCGTGCCTTCGACATGCGCGTGGTGGGGGTGAAGCGGGATCCTGCCCGCGGCGGCGAAGCGGCCGACCGCGTGGTGGCGAACGAACGGATGCTGGAGGTGCTTCCCGATGCCGACTTCGTCGCGCTGACTTGTCCGCTGACCCCGGCGACGACCGGGCTCTTCGATGCCGACGCCTTCGCTGCGATAGATCGACGCGCCGCCCTTGTCAACGTGGCCCGCGGCGCGGTCGTCGATGAAGCGGCCCTGGTGGCGGCACTGGAAGGCGGGCGGATCGCGGCGGCGGCGATCGATTGCGTCCGCGAGGAGCCATTGCCCCCGACGTCGGCCCTGTGGGGCGCGAAGAACCTGCTTGTCACCCCGCATACTGCCGGTGAGACGCAGCGCTACGAGGACAACGTCATCGACCTGCTGCTGGAGAACCTGGAGCGGCAATGGCGAGGCGAAGCACGACTGCGGAACGGCATCCTTTGATCCGGTTGCATGAGGTTGGAGATGAAACGAAGCTCGCCTGACATCCGGCTGGGCGCGGACATCGGCGGCACCTTCACGGATATCGCCCTGGACGTCCGCGGTCGGCTCTACTCGACCAAGGTCCTGACCACGCCCGCGGCGCCGGAAGAAGCGATCCTGGCGGGCATGCGGCAGGTCGTCGCCGATGCCGGCATTGCCATGGCCGAGATCGGCCTGGTGATCCACGGCACCACGCTCGCCACCAATGCGCTGATCCAGCGTCGCGGCGCGCGAACCGCGCTGGTGACCACCGAGGGCTTCCGTGACGTCATCGAGATGCGCACCGAAAGCCGCTTCGCCCAGTACGATCTCGACATCGAGCTGCCGCCCCCGCTGGTCCCGCGCGAAGACCGCTTCACCGTGCGCGGCCGGATCGGGGCCTCCGGCGAAGAGCTGATGCCGCTGGACGAAGCCGCCGTCGAGGCCATCGGCGAACGCATCGCCGCGGGCGGCTTCGGCGCGGTGGCGATCGGGTTCATCCATGCGTACATGAATCCCGACCACGAGCGCCGTGCGCGCGACATCCTGGCGCGCCGCCTCGACCGGCTGAACCTGCCGATCTCGATCAGCGCCGAGGTGTCGCCGCAGATGCGGGAGTACGAGCGCTTCAACACGGTGTGCGCGAATGCCTATGTCCAGCCGCAGATGGCCTCCTATCTCACCCGGCTCGAGCAGCGCCTGGAGAGCATCGGTGCCCGCTGCCCGGTGCTCATGATCCATTCCGGCGGCGGCCTGATGGCGGTCGAGACCGCCGTCCGGTTCCCGGTGCGGCTGGTGGAGTCAGGGCCGGCCGGCGGCGCGATCTTCGCGGCCGACATCGCCCGCCGCTTCGACATCGCGCGGGTGCTCTCCTACGACATGGGCGGCACCACCGCCAAGATCTGCCTGATCGAGGACTGCATGCCGCGTACGGCGCGCACCTTCGAGGTGGCGCGCACCGCCCGCTTCGCGAAGGGCTCGGGCATGCCGATCTCGATTCCGGTGATCGAGATGATCGAGATCGGGGCCGGTGGCGGATCGCTCGCCTGGGTCGACCCGATGGGACGGATCCAGACCGGGCCGGAAAGCGCCGGTTCCGAGCCCGGTCCGGCCTGCTACGGTCGAGGCGGCGAGCGCCCCGCGATCACCGACGCGGACCTTCTGCTCGGCCGTCTCGATCCCGACGCATTCGCCGGCGGCTCGATCCGGCTCGATACGGCAGCGGCGAGGCGGGCGGTCGACTCGGTGATCGGGGAGCCGCTCGGCCTCTCGACGACGGCCGCCGCATTCGGCATCGTCGAGGTGGTGGACGAGAACATGGCCAATGCCGCCCGCGTGCATGCGGTGGAGAACGGCAAGGACATCGCCGAGCACCTGATGGTCGCCTTCGGGGGGGCCGCGCCGTTGCACGCGGCCCGGCTGTGCGAGAAGCTGGGCGTCGACCGCTGCCTGGTGCCGCAGGGTGCCGGCGTCGGCTCGGCGATCGGCTTCCTGAAGGCGCCGGTCGGATACGAGGCGGTCGCATCGCGGCTATCGCGGCTGTCGGCCTTTGACGCGGAGTCGATCAACGCGCTGCTCGCAGAGTTGCGCGGCATCGCCGAGCGATTCGTGCGGGTCGGCTCCCACGGCCGGCTGGAGACGGAGCTCACCGCGTACATGCGGTATGCCGGCCAGGGCTGGGAGATCCCGGTGCCGCTGCCGGACCGGCCCTTTACCGCTGCCGACGCGGCCTTCGTCCACGAGGCATTCCGGCAGAGCTATGCGCGCTTCTTCGGCAGGGCGATCGACGGCATGGGCGGGCTCGAGATCGAGATCGTCACCTGGTCGGTGAAGGTGCAGTCGCCGGGCGAGGCGCCGCCCCGCGCCCGGCTCGTCGATCGCGGACGTCGCGTCGCTGCGAGGCAGAGCCGCGAGATCTTCGATCCCGCGAGCGGCGCGACGCAGGTCTCTGGTGTCATCTCGCGCGACGCGCTGGCGCCGGGAGACCAGGTCGGCGGGCCGGTGGTGATCGTCGAGCGCGAAACCGCGACCATCGTGAGCAGCCTGTTCGACGCGGTCGTGCAGTCCGACGGCTCGATCCTGCTGGTCCGCAAGGAGGGCAACTGATGAGCGATATCTCCGATATCCGCATGCAGGTCATGTGGAATCGCCTGATCTCCGTGGT
>JAEWEW010000026.1 GCA_023389175.1 Pseudomonadota bacterium
TCGCAGGACACGGTGGCGACCACCCTTGGCGAGTTGTCGCCCCTGGCTGCCGCGCTTTCCGGCAGGCCGGCCATCCTGATGCTCGGTGCCGGTGCCGGCGGCGCGGGATGCCTGGATTACCGCGCGCCCTCCCGGCGTTGCGTCAGCGTCGCGCTCCAGGCCTGCGATCCGTTGACGACACCCCGCATCCGGTGACCGTCCACCTGCCCGGTATAGCGATCGCCGCCGACCGTGAACCGGATCTGCGGGCCGTCCATGCGCGCGTCGCTGATCGGCAGCGTCGAGCTGCCGTCCCGCAGCGTGCCTTCGAGCATCTGGAAGGTCTGGGTGAGCTCGAGCTGCCTGCCGTCCATCGACCAGGTACCGGCCACCTTGGCGGGAACGACCCACTTGTAGGCATAGCAGAAGCCGGTGCAGCCTTCCGTGACCCGGGCGGTCTCGTCCGGCTTCCACTCGGTCATGTCGAAGGAATTGGATACCACGCGCGTGCCGGGTGCCATGTCCAGCAGCGTGGGCCGCAACCGCAGGTTCAGGTCCGGCAGAAGGAACAGGGTGACCACGGTCGCGTCGGAGAAATCCGCCTCGAAGATGTCCCCCTGCTCGAAGGTCGCGCGGCCCTGCAGCCGTTCGGCCGCCGCCGCCTTGCGCGACAGCGCGACCATGTCGGGATTGAACTCGATGCCGCGTGCCGTCGCCCCGCGCCGGGCCGCGGTGATCACCGTCCTGCCGTCGCCGGATCCCAGGTCGACCAGGCGGTCCTGCGGCGTGAGCCCGGCCATGTCGAGCATGCGGTCCACCAGGACCTGGGAGGTGGGCACCCAGATCACGTCCTTGCCCGCCTGCCCCACCTTGGGCTCATAGGGATCTGCCGCGGGTGTCGCCGCGGCCGGCTGGGCCGCGTTCAGGGCCTCGGTCTGGGCACCGGCCGCGGCGCCAAGGGCCGCGGCGAGGATCGCCGCGGCGCACAGGAATCTGCGCGAGCGCATCATCGTCGAACTCCTTTCCTGGGTTGGCTGTCGCCGCCAATCGTAATGCGATCGTCCGAGACGCGCCGCGAATGGTCGACCGCCTGCCGGCAGGAATGCGGGCGCCACGCACCGGCCGTACACTCCGCCCATCGTCGAGCTCGCCCGGCCGCCCGAAGCCACTGACATACCCGCCGTGAACCTACAGCAGCTTCGCTACCTGAGAGAGACGGTCCGGCGGGACCTGAACCTCACCGCCGCCGCCCAGGTGCTGTACACCTCGCAGCCCGGCCTCTCCAAGGCAATCCGGGAGCTGGAGGACGAGCTCGGCATCACCATCTTCGTGCGCCACGGCAAGCGCCTCACCGCCCTGACCGACGCCGGCCGCGAGGTGCTCGCGATCGTCGAGCGCATCCTGCTCGAGATCGACAACCTCAAGCGCAGCGCCGCCAACTGGCACGATACCCAGACCGGCGAGCTGCGCATCGCCGCCACCCATACGCAGGCGCGCTATTCGTTGCCGCGGGCCATCGCCATGGTGAGGGAGCGCTATCCCGAAGTGGTCGTCCGGCTGCACCAGGGAAGCCCGTCGCAGATCGTCGCGATGCTGCGCGCCGGCCAGGTGGACCTCGGCATCGCGACCGAATCCATCGGCCAGCAGGCCGACCTCGATTCGCAGGCGCTGTTCTCCTGGTATCACTGCGCGGTCGCGGCGCCATCGCATCCGCTCGGCCGGCAGCCGTCGGTCAGCCTTGAAGAGCTCGCGCGCCACGATCTCATCACCTACGACCCGCAGTTCGCCGGACGCGGCCGCATCGACCGCGCCTTCGCCGAACGCGGACTCGCGCCGCGCATCGTGCTCGAGGCGACCGATTCCGACGTCATCAAGACCTATGTGCGCCTGGGCCTGGGCATCGGCATCGTCTCGGAGCTCGCCTTCGAGGATCCGGTGCCGCCCGGCGACGCGCCGGCCGCCCCGGACGGCCTGGTGCGCCTGGCGATCGGCCGCCCCTTCGCCCGCAACGAGACCCGCGTGGCCTACCTGCACGGCCGCATCCTGCGCGGCTACGAGCAGGCTCTGATCGACGCGATGAAGCGCTGAGGTCCGCCCGGTCGCCGGCAGGG
Source organism: Pseudomonadota bacterium (assembly GCA_023389175.1). Classification (GTDB taxonomy): domain Bacteria; phylum Pseudomonadota; class Gammaproteobacteria; order Burkholderiales; family Burkholderiaceae_E; genus Lautropia. The sequence continues at coordinate 2,091 of JAEWEW010000026.1, forward strand.
CCGGTCGCCGGCGGTCGCGGCGGCGGACATGCGATCATTGCGCCGCGGCTTCGGCTGAGCCGCGTTCCACGAGACGAGCGAGGCAACCCTTCGATGGCTGACCTGACAGTCCACCCCGAGGCGCTCCACCGCTGGGTGGCGGACCTCTTCACCGCCGCCGGGTCCAATGCGACCGAGGCGCGGCTCGCCGCCGACCACCTGGTCGACGCGAATCTCACCGGCCACGATTCGCACGGGGTCGGCATGATCCCGAAGTACGTCACCGCGCTGGTCAGCGGGCGTCTTCGGCTCAACCAGCAGGTCCGGATCGTGAGCGATACCGGCACCATGCTGACGGTGGACGCCGGGCGTGGCCTGGGGCAGTCGGTCGCCCACCAGGCGATGGCGCTTGCCATCGAGCGCGCCCGTGAGCACGGCGTGTGCGTCATGGGCCTGCGCAACAGCCACCACATCGGCCGGGTCGGCCACTGGGCCGAGCAGGCGATCGCCGCCGGCATGGTGTCGATCCATTTCACCAACGCCAACAGCATCCATGTCGTCGCGCCCCACGGGGGCGCCGAGGCGCGCTTCGTCACCAATCCGTTCACGGTGGGCATTCCGCGGCGCACGCGCGAGCCGCTGCTGCTGGATTTCGCGACCAGCGCGATCGCCCACGGCAAGGCACGGGTCGCGTACAACAAGAAGGTGCCGGTGCCCGCCGGCTGCCTGATCGACGACCAGGGTCGACCCACCACCGATCCTGCCGTGGTGTTCGAATCGCCCGCCGGCGCCCTGCTCACCTTCGCGGGTCACAAGGGCTATGCGCTCGCGATGGTCTGCGAGATCCTCGGCGCCGCGCTGACCGGCGGCGACACCAGCACGCCGGTGGACGGCGAGGACGTCTCGCTGCGGGTCTGGAACAGCATGCTCACCATCGTCTTCGATCCCGCGCGGCTGGGGTCCCCGGAGGAGTTCGAGCAGCGCGCGGCCGATTTCGAGGACTGGGTCCGATCCGCCCGCCCGGCCCCGGGCTCGGACGGCGTGCGCATGCCGGGCGATCCGGAGCGCGAGTCTCGTCGTGCCCGCGCGAACGGCATCGTGATCGACGCCCAGACGGTCGCGCAGATGGACGAGGCGGCGCGCCAGGTGTCCGCCGCCCTGCCGCGGTTGGCGAGCATCGCCAGATGAGCACGCCCGCGCAGCCGTCCGCGCCGTCGTTGGCGCCGCTCGAGCCGTACGAGGGCTTGCGGGTCTTCACCTACCACCGGCAGGTCTCCTTCGGCGACTGCGATCCGGCGGGCATCGCCTTCTATCCCAACTTCTATCGCTGGTTCGACGAGGCGGTGCACGCCCTGATGAACGAGATCGGCTGGAGCTGGCGGCGCACCGCGAAGGAGATGGGCTGGCTGGGACTTCCCTGCGCGCAGGCAAGCGCGGAGTTCATCCGCCCGGTCACCCACGGCCAGTCCATCCGGGTGGAGTCGCGGGCGATCCGCTTCGAGCCCCGCCGGATCGTGTTCCTGCACCGGGTGTACCGCGGCGCCACGCTGCTCTGCACAGGCGAGGAGAAGCGCTTCGTCGGCATCCCGCATCCGGACGATCCGGACCGGGTCAAGGCGATCGATCCGCCCCGGGAACTGCAGCGTCTCCTTACAACGCCGCCCTGATCGCCCGCGCGTTGAATCGCATCATCGCCTCGTAGGTGGCGGCGGGACCGTCCGCGGCCGACAGGCTGTCCGCATAGAGGCGCCCGGCCTCGGCGCCGCCGGTCTCGTCGCGGATGCGCGCGAGCAACCGCGCATCCGACAATCCCTCAACGAAGTACGCCCGCACGCCTTCGGCCCGGATCAGCCGGATGAGCCGCGACACCGCCGCCGCCGACGGCTCGGCGTCGGTGCTCGCGCCCACGGGCGCGAGGAAGCGCACGCCGTATTCGCGCGCGAAGTAGCCGAACGCGGCGTGCGAGGTCACCACCTTGCGACGCTCCGGTGGCACTGCCGCGAGCGTATCGCGGATCTCCCGGTCGAGCTGGGCCAGCGTCGCCGAATAGCGCGCCGCGTTCTCCCGGAAAACCGGGCAGGCCTCGACCCGCGCACTGCAGAGCGCATCCGCGATGTTGGAGACATAGCGTCGGGCGTTCGGCACGCTCTGCCAGGCATGCGGATCCACCGCCCGGAGGCCGCCCTTGGCCTGGCCATGATCGCGCCCGTGATCGTGGTCATCGGCGCCATGGGCATGGCCGCCGGCGAGCGTCAGCGGCTCGATACCCGCGCTCGCGACGGCCACCGGCCCGCGGTAGCCGCTCGAGCGGACCAGCCGCGCCATCCACCCCTCGAAGTCCAGGCCGTTCGCCACCACCAGCGCCGCCGCGGCAATCTGCTTGGCATGGTTCGGCCCGGGCCGGAACACGTGCACGTCGCCGCCCGGCGGCACCAGGCTGGTCACGGCGACCGCGTCGCCACCCACCTGCGCGACCAGGTCGGCAAGGATGCTGAAGGTGGCGACCACCGGGATGGCCGACCGGGTGGATGGACCCGGCGCGTCCACCGACTTCGGCGCCGAAGCATCCTGGGCGAATGCCGTGCCGGCGCTCGCGACGCCGGCGAGCAGCGCGGCAGCGGCGGCGAGGGCACGGACGGCACCGGCCAGGCTGTGCGGGGCGTGCTTGGTCATGGGCGATGGCATTCCAGCGACGGGGCGAAGCCGGTCACACCCGATAGTGCCGCCGCGGCCGCACGTTCTGGGCGACCAGCCCCTGCGTTCCGACAACCAGCGACAGGCAGTAGGTGCCGCCGAGCACCAGCACGATGGTCGGGCCGGTCGCCCACTCGAGGTGATAGGACAGCAGCAGGCCGCCGACGCTGCCGGCCAGCGCGATCGCGACCGCGACCAGCACCAGCCGGTTGAACTCCCTCACCCACAGGCGGGCCGCGGCGGCCGGCAGGATCATCATGCCGACCGCGAGCAGCGTGCCGAGCGCGTGAAAGCCGGCGACCAGGTTGAGCACCAGCAGCACCATGAAGCCCTGGTGCGCCACGACGCTCCAGCGGCCGTGGCGCGGCATCAGGCCGGGGTCGACGCATTCGAAGACCAGCGGACGATAGAGGATGGCGAGCGCGACCAGCGTAGCCGACGCGATCGCGCCGAGCAGCAGGAGCGCCGCGTCGTCGAGCGCGAGCACCGAGCCGAACAGCACGTGCAGCAGGTCCACGCTGCCGCCCGCGGTCGAGACGATCACCACGCCGACGGAAAGCGACAGCAGGTAGAAGGC
>JAEWEW010000059.1 GCA_023389175.1 Pseudomonadota bacterium
CCACGGCGCGGGCGGACCTGCCGATGCCGGGCGCGAGCGGCCTGCCTCGAGGCGCCTCCGGCGCGGCAGGCGCCGGCGCGGGCCAGGGCACGGACCGGCCGGCGTGGATCGGTGCGATATCGGAGCATCTGGCCGCACGCCATGTCCTGGTCCTGATCGCGTTGCTCTTCTTCCCGGTCGTCGCGACCCCGTTCTTCACCTATCAGATCGCCGCGCAGTCGCTGATTCTCGGCATGATCGCGTTGTCGCTCACCTTCCTCGGGGGCTACGGCGGCATGATCTCGCTCGCGCAGATGACGGTCGCCGGCGTCGCGGGCTACACGGTCGGGATCCTCGGGGTCAACGGAACGCCGGAGATCAACGTCGATTGGCCCTGGTGGGCGATCGCCCCGATCGGGGTGTTCCTCGCGGTCGTCGCCTCGACCTTGATCGGCTGGCTGTCGGTGAGGACCGAAGGCATCTACACCATCATGATCACGCTGGCGATCGGGGTGGCGTTCTACTACCTGGCCCTGCAGAACTACAGCGTGTTCAACGGCTTCCAGGGATTGCAGCAACTGGTGCCGCCGACGGTGCTCGGCGTGAGCTTCACGGAGCCGGTTCCCTTCTACTTCCTGGTCCTGTCCTGGGCGCTGGCGAGCTACTTCTTCATCAAGTACCTGATCCGCACGCCCTTCGGCATCGCGTTGCAGGGGATTAGGGACAACCCGCGCCGGATGAATTCCCTCGGCTTCAACGTCACGGCACACCGGGTCGCGGCCTATGCGGTGGCCGGCCTGATCGCAGGCGTCGGCGGGGTGCTGATGGTCTGGTACAACCGCCTGATCACGCCGGGCTCCATCGGCACGTCCTGGCTGATCAACATCCTGGTGATCGCGGTGCTCGGAGGCATGCGCCACCCGATCGGCGCGTTCCTGGGTGCGATCGTCTTCGTGCTGCTGCAGACCTTCGCCATCGATCTGATCGATCGCGAGCGGTTCAATCTCGTCATCGGGGGCGTGTTCCTCGCCATCGTGCTGTTCTCGCCGGACGGACTGCTGGGACTGTGGGCGCGCCTTTCGGCGCGTCTTTCAGCCGCCGATCGCAGGCTCGTCCCATCCAAGCCGCGGCCGCCGAGCCGTCCATGAAGTCCACCAGGAGGAGCTATGAAGAACAAGCGAATGTTCCTGCGTACCACGCTGATTGGCGCCGCGGTTGCGGCCGCGTTCACGGGGAGTGCCTTGGCGCAGAAGGCACCGGTCAAGATCGGGTTGCTGGCGACCCTGGAAGGGCCGTTCGCCGCCGGCGGTGCCGACGGCATGCGAGGGGCCGAGCTCGCCGTCCGGCAGCGCGGCGGCGAGGTGGCGGGGCGCAAGATCGAGATCATCAAGGCGTCGTCGGACGCCAAGCCCGATGTCGCGGTGAATGCGACCCGCAAGCTGGTCGAGCAGGACAAGGTCGACATCATGGTCGGCCCCCTGTCGGGCGGTGAAGGCGTCGCGGTGAAGGACTACTCCCGCACCCAGCCGCAGGTGACCTTCATCAACGGTGCCTCCGGGGCGCAAGGCACGACGCTGGTCAATCCGTCGCCGAACTTCTTCCGCTTCAACACCGATGGCGGCCAGTGGATGGTGGGCTTGGGCAAGGAGGCGCTCAAGCGCGGCTACAAGAAGGTGATGGTCATCGCCGAGGACTACGCCTTCCCGTACTCGCAGGTCCAGGGCTTCATGGCCGAGTACTGCCGCGAGGGCGGCCGGGTGCCGGTGAAGGCCTGGGTGCCGTTGGGCGGCAAGGACTATTCGTCGGTCATCGCGCGAGTGCCGAACGACGTCGACGCGCTGGTCGTGGTGCTGGGCGGCGCCGATGCGGTCAACTTCCTGACCCAGTACGAGGCCGCGGGCGGCGACAAGCCGATGATCGGCGGCTCGATCACCGTCAGCCAGGACGTCCTGAACTACCGGGGCAAGCGGCGCGATTCGTTGGTGGGCACGATCGCCGGCTCGCCGATCGCGGATGCCTACGACGCGCCGGAGTGGAAGTCGTTCGTCGCGGACTACAAGAAGAACTTCCCGGATGGCTATCCCAGTCCCTCGCTGTTCGCGTTGGTCTACTACATGAACATGAAGGCGGCGCTCGATGGATTGGAGGCGGTCGACGGCGACCTGTCCGACGGGCACAAGAAGTACCGCGACGCGCTGTCCAAGCTGTCGCTGAAGACGCCGACCGGCACGGTTCGGCTGGACAAGAATCGCCAGGCGATCGGCACCACCTTCATCACCGAGGTAGTCAAGGACGAGAAGGGCAACCTGTTCAACCGGGTCGTGAGCAAGGTGGACAATGTCGAGCAGATGCTCGGCATCAAGCCCGAGGAGTTCAAGATCGGCTCCCGGGACGAGCCGAACTGCCCCTGAGGCCCGCCTTGCAGGACAGCCGCCGCTCGCTCGCCACCGGGGACGCCCTCGTGCTCGAGGGTGTTTCCCGGCGCTTCGGTGCGCTCGCCGCCATCGACAACGTGTCGATGGCGGTGCGTGCCGGCGAGCGGCGGGCCGTGATCGGTGCAAACGGGGCCGGGAAGACGACGCTGTTCAACTGCATCACCGGGGATTTCCTGCCGACCTCCGGTCGCGTGCGCTTCTTCGGCGACGACGTGACCGACATGCCGCCGTACGAGCGGATCCGAGCCGGCTTGCGCCGCACCTATCAGTCGTCGCTGCTGTTCCGCGACCTTTCCGCCAGGGACAATCTCTTCCTCGCGGTCCGCGGCGTCTCGCGCGGCCGCTACAGCTTTCTTCGGCCCGGCCGCGCCAGCACCACCCGTGCCGCGGCCGACGAGCTGCTCGAGCGGGTGCGGCTCACCGCGGTGGCCAACCAGCCGGTCGCATCGCTTGCGCACGGTCAGCAGCGGCAGCTGGAGATCGGGATGGCGCTCGCGGGCGCGCCGCGCCTGATCCTCTTCGACGAGCCGGCGGCCGGGCTCTCGCCTGCGGAGCGGGCAGACCTCGTGCGCCTGTTCGACGCGCTGCCGGCGCACATCGGATTCGTCCTGATCGAGCACGACCTCGACATCGCCCTGCGGGTGGTCGAGCGGGTCACGGTGCTGCACAACGGCCGGCTCCTCAAGGAGGGCTCGCCGGCCGAGATCGAGCAGGACGCGCAGGTCCAGGCAATCTACATGGGCGAGGGCCACGGGGTGCGCCACGCAGAGGAGTACCGGCATTGAACTGGTTCAGCCGCGGCAGTGCGATAGGGGCCACGGGTCCTGTGCTGGAGATCGAGCGGCTCGACGTGTACTACGGGCGGGCGCATGCGCTGCAGGAGATCTCGCTGCGGCTCGACCGGGGCACGCTTGCCGTCGTCGGCCGCAACGGCATGGGCAAGACGACGCTGTGCAACGCGGTGACCGGGCTGCTTCCGGCCGGGGCTACCGCCACCGGGGCGATCCGCCTCGGCGGCACCGATATCCTCGGACTCGCGCCGAACGAGATCACGGCGCGCGGCGTCGCTTATGTGCCCCAGGGGCGGCGGGTCTGGCCGTCGCTGTCGGTGGACGAGCACCTGCGGCTGGCCGCGCGTAGCGGGCTGCGCGGCGCCTGGACGGTCGAGCGGATCTACCAGAGCTTTCCGCGGCTGGCGGAGCGGCGCGACAACGGTGGCGCCCAGCTGTCCGGCGGGGAGCAACAGATGCTCGCCATCTCGCGGGCCCTGCTGCTCAATCCGCGGCTGCTGGTCATGGACGAGCCCACCGAAGGGCTCGCGCCGGTCATCGTCCAGCAGGTCGAGGCGATGCTGATGACGCTTGCCGGCGAAGGCGAGCTGGCGATCCTGCTGATCGAGCAGAACCTTGGCGTCGCGATGACCGTTGCCGACACCATCGACGTGATGGTGAACGGCAGGATCGCCCGATCCCTGCCGGCGGCGGAGCTGGCCGGCGACCAGGCGCTGCAGCAGCGCCTCCTCGGCGTGCGCGCCGGCCAGGACGTGGAAGCGGCAGCCGAAGGCGGCGGTGCCGGCAGCGACGCGGCGCCACGGCCCGGCGAGGGCGGCGAGGGCGGCGAGGAGCCGTCCCGGGAGGTCCGCGTCTTCACCATCCGCCGGGCCTTCGGAGAGGCCGCGCCGCAGGCCGAGCGGGTCGAGCCGCCGGTGCGCGCGGTGCGGGACCTGACGCGCTGGAACGCCACCGATCCGCAGGCCAGGCCCCGTGACCGCCTCCTCGAGAGCCGCGCGGAGCAGGCGACGCCCCTGCCTTCGGCACCGTCAGGAGCCGGCTCGCCGGCCGGTGTCGGTCGTGACGCGCGGGTGGTCGCGGTGCCGATCGCGGCGACGATGACACGGGCCGCCTATGTCGCGGGCACCTTCGACACGAAGGGCCGCGAGCTCTTCTTCCTGAAGAACTGCCTCGACCGCGCCGGCATCCGGACGGTGACGGTGGACCTCTCCACGTCCGGAGCCATGTCAACCGCGAACGTCACCCCGCGGGAAGTGGCGCGCCATCACCCGCAGGGCGAGAAGGCGGTGTTCAGCGGCGACCGCGGCTCGGCAGTGGCCGCCATGGGCGTCGCATTCGAGCGTTTCGTGCTCACCCGCCGTGACCTCGGCGGCCTGGTGTCCGCCGGAGGCTCGGGCGGCACCTCGCTGGTCACGACGGCGATGCGCGCGCTGCCGATCGGCCTGCCGAAGGTCATGGTTTCGACGGTCGCCTCCGGCGACGTCAGGCCCTACGTGGGGCCCAGCGACATCTGCATGATGTACTCCGTGACGGACGTGTCCGGCATCAACCGCATCAGCGAGAAGGTGCTGGCCAACGCGGCGAATGCCCTCGCCGGGATGCTGGCCCATGCCCGTCCGGACGAGGCGAGCAGCCGGCCCGCCATCGGGCTCAGCATGTTCGGCGTCACGACTGCCTGCGTGCAGGCAGTGACCGCGCGGCTGCAGGACAGCTACGACTGCCTGGTGTTCCATGCCACCGGCACGGGCGGCCAGTCGCTGGAGAAGCTGGTCGATTCCGGCCTGCTCGAAGGCGTGCTGGACATCACCACCACCGAGATCTGCGACGAGATCGTCGGCGGGGTTCTCTCCGCGGGTCCCGAACGGCTCGACGCGATCATCCGGTCCCGGGTGCCGTACGTGGGCTCCTGCGGCGCGCTCGACATGGTCAACTTCTGGGCGATGGACACGGTGCCGCCCAGGTTCCGGGACCGGCGGCTCTACCGGCACAACCCGAACGTCACGCTGATGCGCACCACCCCGGAAGAATGCCGCAGCATCGGCAGCTTCATCGTCGACAAGCTGAACCGGATGGAAGGCCCGGTCTGCTTCGTGCTGCCCGAGGGCGGCGTCTCGGCGCTGGACGCGCCCGGGCAGCCCTTCCATGATCCCGAGGCGGACCGGGCGCTGTTCGCCACCATCGAATCCGGCTTCAGGCGCGGCCCGCATCGCCGGCTGCTGAAGACGCCGCTGCACCTCAACGACCCGGCGTTCGCGGAGCTGCTGGTCGAGCAGTTCCGCATGCTCGTCGGAGCCGGGCAGGTGCCCCGAACCCGCGTGATGAGCTAAGCCATGGCACGAATCCCCCGCAGGCAGATCCTCGAGAACCTGCGCGCGAAGGTCGCGCGTGGACAGCCGATCATCGGCGGCGGTGCCGGCACCGGGCTCTCGGCCCGCTGCGAGGAGGCGGGCGGCATCGACCTCATCGTGATCTACAACTCGGGCCGCTACCGGATGGCCGGCCGCGGGTCGCTCGCGGGGTTGCTGGCCTACGGCAATGCCAACGAGATCGTGGTCGAGATGGCCCGTGAGGTCCTGCCGGTCGTGCAGCGCGCGCCGGTGCTGGCGGGAGTCAACGGCACCGACCCCTTCATGCTGCGCGACCCCTTCCTCCGGCACCTGGCGGATCTCGGCTTCTCCGGCGTGCAGAACTTCCCGACCGTCGGCCTCATCGACGGTGTCTTCCGGGCGAACCTGGAGGAAACCGGCATGGGCTACGGGCACGAGATCGACCTGATCCGGGCGGCCCGGGCGCTCGACCTGCTGACGACGCCCTACGTCTTTCGCGAGGAAGAGGCGGCCGAGATGACGCGGGCCGGCGCCGACATCGTCGTCTGCCACCTCGGCCTCACCACCGGCGGGGCGATCGGGGCGCAGACGGCGCTGACGCTGGACGACTGCATACCGCGGATCAACGCGTGGTCGGCGGCCGCGCTGCGCGAGAATCCCGAGGTGATCGTGCTGTGCCACGGCGGGCCGATCTCGCAGCCGGACGATGCCCGGCACATCCTCCGCCACTGTCCCGACTGCCACGGCTTCTACGGCGCCTCGAGCATGGAGCGCCTGCCCACCGAGCTCGCGCTGACCAAGCAGACGCGGCAGTTCGTGGCCATCACCCGATAGAACGCAGATCCTGGAGACCATCATGAGTGGCGCACAGTTCGGCAGCTTCCTCCTCGGCCTCATCGTGGTGGCGATCGTCGTCGCCATCGTGGTGTGGCTGCTCCACTGGCTGTACCTGCGGTCCTCGAAGGAGCGCAGCTTCGTGCGGACCGGCCTCGGCGGCACCCGGGTCGTGCTGGGCGGCGGCGCCTTCGTGCTGCCGATCGTCCACGACGTGATCCCGGTGAACATGAACACGCTGCGCCTGGAGGTGTCCCGCGGCCGGGACAAGGCGCTGATCACGCGGGACCGGATGCGGGTGGACGTGGTCGCGGAGTTCTACGCGCGCGTGCAGGCCACCGAGGAGGCGATCGCCAATGCCGCCCAGACTCTCGGCACCCGCACGATGCAGCCCGAGCAGCTGAAGGAGCTGGTCGAGGGCAAGTTCGTCGACGCGCTCCGGACCGTGGCGGCGGAGATGACGATGGAAGAGCTGCACGAGAAGCGTGGCGAGTACGTCAAGCGGGTGCGCGCCGTCGTGGCCGGGGACCTCATGCTGAACGGACTCGAGCTCGAGACCGTTTCGCTGACCCAGCTCGACCAGACCGGGCTCGAGTACTTCAATCCGTCCAATGCCTTCGACGCGGAGGGCCTCACGCGGCTGACGGAGCAGATCGAGCGGCGCAAGAAGATCCGCAACGACATCGAGCAGGACACGATGATCCAGATCCGCAACAAGAACCTGGACACCGAGAAGCAGTCGCTGGACATCGAGCGGGACCTGGAGAACGCGCGCCTCGCGCAGGAGCGCGACGTCGAGGTCCAGCGCGCGCAGCAGCGCGCGGAGCTGGTCCGGGAGCGAGCCGAGCGGGAGATGTCGGGCGAGCGCGCGCAGATCGCCGCCCGCGAGGCGGTCGAGATGGCCCGGATCGCCTCGGAGCGGGCGCTGGAGGAGGAGCGCATCGCGCGCGAGCGGGAGATCCAGGCGCTCGAGATCGAGCGACGCAAGCATCTCGAGATCGCCGAGCAGCAGCGCGCGATCGCGGTCGCGCAGCAGAGCCGGGCGCAGTCCGAGGCGCAGGCCGAGGCGGACCGCGCGCGGGCGAGCGCCGTGTCCGAGGAGGAGCGCGTCTTCACCGTGCGCGAGACCGAGGTCGCGGAGCGGCGCAAGGCGATCGAGCTGATCGCCGCGCAGCAGGAAGCGGAACGCGAGGGCATCCGGCTGCGGATCGCGGCGGCGGCGGAGAAGGCGGTCGCGCTCGACCGTGGCGCCGCGGTTCGCGCCGAGGCCGAGGCGGAGTCCGATGCCGACCGGATCCGCGCGATGGCCCAGAAGGTCCGGGCGGAGGTCGAGGCCGAAGGCCTGCGGCTGATGAACGAGGCGCAGAACACGCTGTCGACCGAGTCGCGGCTCTCCCAGCTGCGCATCCGCCTGGTCGAGAAGCTCGATGCGATCATCCGCGAGCAGGTCCGGCCGCTCGAGCGCATCGAGAGCATCAAGATCATGCATGTGGATGGCCTGACCGGCGGTGGCGGGGGGCATGGCGCCAATGGTTACGACCCGGGCGGCGGTGCCGGCGGCTTCGCCGAGAACGTGGTGAATTCGGCGCTGCGCTATCGCGCGCAGGCCCCGCTGGTGGATCAGCTCCTGAAGGAGATCGGCGTGCAAGGCGGGGACGTGGGAACCGTGGCGCAGGGATTGCTGGCCGGCGCCGCGGTCGGGGAGGCGCGCGCCGCACCCGGCTCCGAGCCGGCCGCATCCTGAGACGGGCCCACGGCCTCAAGGCGGGACGATATCGTGATCAAGGTCTACACCTCGTCTGTGATCGACGCCCCGGCAGACGTGGTCTGGGGGATCGTCAGGGACTTCAACGCGCTGCCGAGGTGGACGCCCTTCGTGGCGGAATCCCGGATCGAGCAGAACCTGCCGTCGGACCGCATCGGCTGCATCCGCAATTTCCGCCTGCGCGACGGCGGCGTGATCCGGGAGCAGCTGCTGGCGCTCTCGGACTACGACTTCCAGTGCGTCTACTCCATCCTCGAATCGCCCATGGGCGTGACGGACTACGTCGCGACCCTCGAGCTCACGCCGGTGACCGACGGCAACCGCACCTTCGCGGAATGGACCGCGGAGTTCGAGGCGCCGGCCGGCCGGGAGCAGGCGCTTGCCGAGCAGATCGGACAGGGGGTGTTCCAGGCGGCGTTCAACCACCTGAAGCGCCAGATCAGGTGAGCATGCCGCGCCTGCCGCGATGATCCGGGTCACGCGCTCCGGCGTCATCGACCTGCCGATCGAGGTGGTCTGGGCGGTCCTGCGGGACTTCAACAGCCATCGCGACTGGCATCCGATCATCGAGTCCTCGGAGATCGAGAACGGCGAGCCGGCCGACCAGGTCGGGTGCGTGCGCAACTTCCGGCTGAAGGACGGCAACCACCTGCGCGAGCAGCTGCTCGCGCTGTCCGACCGGGATCATGTCTCCACCTACTGCATCCTGGATGCGACCCTGCCGATGCGTCGCTACGTGGCGTCGGTGCGCCTCGCGCCGGTCACCGACGACGGTCGCACCTTCTGGCATTGGGAGTCGACCTTCGACGTGCCGCGCGGCCGCGAGCGCGAGTTCGATGCCATGGTGGGCGACGGCGTGTACGTCGCCGGCTTCGAAGGCCTGCGGGCCTGGCTGCGTCGCGGTGGGGCCGGCGCGCGGCCGCCGGTTGCCGCCTTCGTCGGCGCCGGCGCATCGTTGACCGGCCAGGGAGTCGTGCTCGGCCGGCACGGCGGGCCGGAGGCGTTGCGGCCGCAGGCGGTGGAGGCGCCGGCGCCCGGACCGGGCGAGGTGCGGCTGCGCCAGACCGCGGTCGGCCTCAACTACATCGACGTCTACGTGCGCAAGGGTCTCTATCCGCTGGTGAATCCTCCGGCCGTCATCGGCATGGAGGCGGCCGGCGTCGTCGTCGACGTCGGGCCGGGCGTCGCGCACCTCCTGCCGGGCGACCGGGTCGCGTATGCCTGCCTGCCGCCGGGCGCGTACTGCAGCGTGCGCACCATGCCGGCAGCCCAGGTGGTGGTCCTGCCTGACGATGTCGACGAGGTGACCGCGGCTGCGGTCATGCTGAAGGGAATGTCCGCAGAGTATCTGCTGCATCGGACATGCCGCATCCGGCCCGGTGCTACAGTGCTGGTCCACGGTGCAGCAGGCGGCCTTGGCCTGATGCTGTGCAGCTGGGCGCAACGGCTGGGGGCGAAGGTGATCGGAACGGTATCCACGGATGACAAGGCGCGGCTCGCCCGCGAGCACGGCTGCGCACTGCCCATCGTCACGCGCGGCGGCGGGTTCGCCGCGCAGGTGCTGGCGGCAACCGGTGGCCGCGGCGTGGACATCATCTACGACGGGCTCGGACGAGACGGCTTCGACGACAACCTGCAGAGCGTCGCCACCTGCGGCCAGTGGGTAAGCTATGGCCAGGCGAGCGGTCCGATGGATGCGGTGCCGCTGGCCGCGCTTTCCTCCAAGTCCATCACCTTCAGCCGGCCGGTGCTGTTCCACTACACCGCCGAGCGGCCGGCGCTCGAGGCGATCGCCGGCAACGTCTTCGCGGCATTGCGGGACGGCATCGTCCAGGCCGAGATCCGGCAACGCTATCCGCTCGCGGCTGCAGCCGAGGCCCACGCAGACCTGGAATCGCGCAGGACGGTGGGCCAGGTCGTGCTGCTGCCGTGACGACGGCGGCGGGGGGCCCCGGCTCAGGCGACGGGCAGGTGACTGGCAGGTATCCGGCGCTGCCGCCCGCCGACGCCATCGACGCCATCTCCCTGGACCTCGACGATACCCTGTGGCCCATCATGCCGGCGCTGGCCGCCGCCGAGCAGGCGATGCACGCCTGGCTGCAGGAGCGGGCGCCGGCCACCGCGGCGCTCTGCTCGATCGAACGCATCCGCGAGATCCGGGTGCTGGTGGCGATGGCGCATGCCGACCGGGCGCACGACATGGGGTGGCTGCGCCTGGAATCGCTGCGCAGGGCGCTGCACGAGAGCGGGGACGACCCGTCGCTCGCGGTGGGCGCCTTCAACGAGTTCATGGACGGGCGCCAGCGGGTGACGCCGTACCCGGATGTCGAGCCGTTGCTGCGGCGCTGGAAGTCCCGCTACAAGCTGCTGCTGGTCACCAACGGCAATGCGGACATCGACCGGATCGGCCTCGGCCACTTCTTCGATGCCCGGGCGGTTGCACACCAGGTCGGCGTCGGCAAGCCGGACCGGCGCATCTTCGACCACGCCTGCGAGCAGGCCGGCGTCGCGCCGTCGCGGGTGCTGCACGTGGGGGACGACATCGAGCTCGACGTGCGCGGAGCGCGCGCGGCCGGCATGCATGCCGCCTGGCTGCGCCGGCCGGATCTGCCGGCGCCGGCAGGCGCGGTATCAGCGGGAGAGGCAGCCGCCTGCGGCGAGCCGGAATTCGGCGACCTGGCCGCGCTCGAGCGGGCGCTGAACGGCGGCACGGTCTGATCCGCCGGCACCGGGTGCCGACTACCGCCGCGCCGACCTGAGCCCGGTCGGCCGCGCCGTCAGACCAGCGGAAAGCCGAGCTCGTCCTGGCGTCCGGTGCGCTGCAGCGGCGCCATGCCGGAGATCACCCGCAGGGCGTCCGGATCGACCCGCGAGCGGTCGCGGCCTTCGTGCTTCGCGATGTAGAGCATCTGGTCGGCCGCGTCGAGCGCCTGCTCCATCGCCGTCTGCCCGGCATTGGCCACGGTGATGCCGGCGGAGATGGTGATCTCGAGTCCGGTGCGCTCGCGCGCGAGCTCGGTGAAGCGCTGGCGCACGCGCTCGGTCACCACCTGGGCCTGGCGGATGGTGACGCCGGGCAGCAGCATGCAGAACTCCTCGCCGCCGAACCGGCCCACCGTGTCATAGCGCCGGGCGGTCGCGCGCATCGCCTCGACCACCAGCTGCAGCACCGTATCACCGGTCGCATGCCCATGGGCCTGGTTGACCTTCTTGAAGAAGTCGATGTCCAGCAGGATCACGCCGACATGCCAGCCTTCGTCGCCGCGGCGCGCGCGCGCCTGCAGCAGGCCCCAGGATTCGGCGAGGCCGCGACGGTTGCGGGCCTGGGTGAGCGGATCGAGCAGTGCCGAGCGGGCGAGCTGAGCGGCGAGCTGGCCGTAGGTGACCGCGAGCAGCGCGAGCGGCAACAGCACCTGCAGCGCCGCGGCGATGAGCGCGGTCCAGCCGAGGAACTCCGCCGCCTGCGGCGCCCCCAGCTGCCAGGTGGCGAAGCCGTCCGCAAGCAGGGCGAGGCCGGTCACCGCGTAGGTCGCGGCGACGATGCGGCCGAGCTGGACGAACTCCCGCCGGGCAGGGCGCCAGATGCCGCCCGCCGCGGTGAGCAGCGCGGCCGCGCCGATGAGGTCGGCGCAGACCACCCGCAGCATCGGGTTCGGGTCGAGGCCGGCGAAGTGGATGGTCGACACCAGGTGGACGACGTTGAAGATGACCAGCGCGCGGACCAGGCGCGGGCCGTAGCGGCTGTACTGGGCGAATGCCGCCGCCTGCAGGATGATCGAAGCGCCGAGAAGCAGGTCACCGGATGCGCCCAGCGGCCCGGGGCTGGCGGCCGGCTCGAGCGAGCGCAGCGTGAAGCCCAGTGCGGCGACGAGGCAGCTCTGTCCCCAGAGGCGGACGGCGTGCGGCGACGGCGCGTGCGCGGCGACGTGGAAGAGGCTCGCGGCGAGCATCCCCAGCAGCACCGCCG